>NZ_DDRM01000015.1:236469-243872 GCF_002343105.1 Brevundimonas sp. UBA2416 | reverse complement strand
TCCTGCTCGACGAGATCGACAAGCTCGGGGCCGACTGGCGCGGGGACCCGTCCTCGGCCCTGCTGGAGGTGCTGGATCCGGCTCAGAACAACGCCTTCGGCGACCACTATCTGGAGGTCGACTACGACCTGTCCAACGTCATGTTCGTAACCACGGCCAACAGCCTGAACATGCCGCAGCCCCTGATGGACCGGATGGAGATCATCCGGGTCAGCGGCTACACCGAGGACGAGAAGGTCGAGATCGCCAAGCGGCACGTCCTGCCCAAGGTGACCGAGGAGAACGGGCTCAAGCCGGCCGAATTCATCGTACCGGACGAGCAGATCCGCGACCTGATCCGCTACTACACGCGGGAAGCCGGCGTTCGTTCGCTGGAACGCGCCCTGGGCGGTCTGGCGCGCAAGTCCGTGCGCGAGATGTCGAAGAACAAGACGCTGTCGATCACGATCGACGACGCCAAACTGGCCGAGTTCGCCGGGGTTCGTAAGTTCCGCTTCGGCGAAACGGACGAAGAGGATCAGGTCGGCATCGTCACCGGCTTGGCCTGGACCGAGTTCGGCGGCGAGATACTGACCATCGAGGCGATCAAGATGCCGGGTCGCGGTCGCATGACCGTGACCGGTAACCTCAAGGAGGTGATGAAGGAGTCCATCTCCGCCGCGGCCTCCTACGTCCGGGCCCGCTCGCTCAGCATCGGCGTCAAGCCGCCGATGTTCGAGAAGACCGACATCCACGTCCACGTCCCCGACGGCGCCACGCCCAAGGACGGCCCCTCGGCCGGCGTGGCGATGACGGTCGCCATGGTCTCGGTCCTGACCGGCATCCCGATCCGCAAGGACATCGCCATGACGGGCGAGATCACCCTGCGCGGCCGGGTCACCGCCATCGGCGGCCTGAAGGAGAAGCTGCTGGCCGCCCTCCGCTCGGGCATCAAGACGGTGCTGATCCCGGAAGAGAACGAGAAGGACCTCGCCGACGTGCCCGAGAATGTGAAGGGCGCGCTGGAGATCATCCCGATCAAGACGGCGGACGAGGCCCTGAAATGGGCCCTGACCGGCGAATTGACCCCGGTCGAATGGGACGAGGCAGCGGATCCGCTGCCGGCCGCCCAGCCGGTCCAGGACCCGGGCACGGTCGTCGCGACGCACTGACGGTCTGAGCCAGACAAAATGAACCCCGCCCGGAGCGATCCGGGCGGGGTTTTTCGTTCAGGTGAAGGGGTGGTTCCTAGAGGCTGTCGACCATCACCAGTTCCGCGTCGTCCCGGGCCGTGATCGTGATCTCGGCCTCGTCCTTGATCGCCGCACCGTCGCGGGCGTTCAGCGAGACGCCGTTGACCGCGACCGCGCCCACCGCCGGCACCAGATAGGCCCTGCGTCCCTCGGCGAGGCTGTAGGTCAGGCTCTCGCCGGCCTTCAGCGTGGCGCCCAGCACCCGCGCGTCGGCATTGATGGTCAGAGCCTCATCGGACGGATCGCCGGACGCCAGCACCTGGAATTTCCCGGTCCGGTCCGACTTCGGGAACGGCTTCATGCCCCAATCCGGCTTCGCGCCCGGCTTGTCGGTCTCGATCCAGATCTGGAACAGGGTGGTCATCTCGTTCTCGAGGTTGAACTCCGAGTGACGCACACCCGTGCCCGCGCTCATCACCTGCACGTCGCCGGCGCCGGTGCGGCCGCGGTTGCCCATGGAATCCTCATGGGTGATGGCCCCGGTGCGGACATAGGTGATGATCTCCATGTCGGCATGGGGGTGAGGCGGAAAGCCCGTCTGGGCGGCGATTTCGTCGTCATTCCAGACACGCAGCCGGCCCCAGCTCATGCGGGCGGGGTCATAGTAGTTGGCGAAGGAGAAATGGTGTTTGGCGTTCAGCCAGCCGTGGTTGGCGCCGCCGAGGGTGTTGAAGGGTCGAACGTCGATCATGGGGATGCTCCCGGGACTCCGAGGGTTAGAAACCTCGCTGGCGCCTATATAGGTAACAGTGTCAGTGCCTGAAAGGGGGTCACCCCACCTGCGCCCTGTGCCTCAGCATCGCATCGGCCAGCACGCAGGCCGCCATCGCCTCCACCACCGGCACGCCGCGCAGGGCGACGCACGGGTCGTGCCGCCCCTTGGTCCGCACCTCGGTCTCGGCCCCGTCTCGGGTGATGGTCCGGCCCGGCGTCAGGATGGAGGAGGTCGGCTTGAAGGCCACGCGCGCCGTCAGCGGCTGGCCCGTCGAGATGCCGCCCAGCACCCCGCCCGCATGGTTGGACAGGAAGGCCGGCGTCCCGTCCGCGCCCAGCCGCATGGCGTCGGCGTTTTCCTCGCCCGTCAGTTCGGCCGCGCTGAAGCCCGCGCCGATCTCGACGCCCTTGACCGCATTGATCGACATCATCGCCGCAGCCAGTTCAGCGTCCAGCTTGCCGTAGAGTGGCGCGCCCCATCCGGCGGGCAGGCCGGTGACCTCAAGCGCCACGACCGCGCCGATTGACGACCCCGCCTTTCGAACGCCGTCGAGATACGCCTCCCACGCCGGCACGACCGACGCCGAGGCCGCGAACAGGGCGTTGTCGTAGACGGCGCCCAAATCCACCGCCTCCGGCGCGATCCGGTGTGGCCCCAACTGGACGACGCCGGCGCGGATACGCACGCCTTCGCCCAGAACCTTGCGCGCCACGGCCCCCGCCGCCACCCGCATCGCCGTCTCGCGCGCCGAGGAGCGTCCGCCGCCACGGTGATCGCGGACCCCGTATTTGGCCTGGTAGGTGAAGTCCGCATGGCCCGGGCGGAAGGCGCGGGCGATCTCGCCATAGTCCTTCGAGCGGGCGTCCTCGTTCTCGATCTGGATGGAAATGGGCGCGCCGGTGGTCACGAGGCCGTTCCCGTCGTCGAACACGCCCGACAGGATGCGGGCCGTGTCGCTCTCCTGCCGCTGGGTGACGAAGCGGCTGCCGCCCGGCTTGCGCCGGTCCAGCCAGGGCTGCAGGTCCGCCGCGGTCAGGGGGATCAGGGGCGGGCAGCCGTCGATGACGCAGCCGATCGCCGGCCCGTGGCTCTCGCCCCAGGTGGTCACGCGAAACAGATGGCCGAAGCTGTTGTGGGACATGAGACGACCTAAGCCGCCAGCCGGTCCGGCGTCCAGACGCGCGTGAAGCGGATCAGCAGGTCTTCCGCCGCCGAGGGGGCGTCCTCGGACGGCTCCAGCGTCACGAACAGATGCCCCTGCGGCCGGGCGCCCCGCGCCGGCAGGCCCAACCCCTTGAGCCGCAGTCGCAGGGGCTGCTGGCCGGCCACCAGCCAGGCGGACCGGGGGCCCGCATGGGTCTCGACCTCCAGCCGCCCGCCATCCGCCAGCAGGCGATGAGACACAGGGCAGGTCATATAGAGGTCGTCGCCGACGGCGCTGAGCCCGTGCGCGCCGCGCACCAGCACCGGCAGGTAAAGGTCCGCCCCGTCCTCGCCCGCCGCTTTCAGCCGCAGGTGCTCGCTGGTGCGCAGGCCCGCGGGAACCCGGACGCGCAGCACGCGTCCGCCGATCCGCACCTCGACCGCGCCGCCGTTCAGGGCGTCAAGCGGACTGATCGCCAGCACCGGGGCCACGGGAGGCGGGGCGGCAGGCGCCGCCAGCGCGAGTGGCGCGGTCTGCCGCTGGATCAGCCGCCACGCTGCGATCGTCTTGCGGAACCGCACCTCGCTGCCGCCTGCGACCTCGGGCCGCGCAGCCTTGATCGCGATACGAAAGGCGGCGGTCAGGGCCTCGCCGTCCACGGGGCCGGTCAGGCCAAGCAGGGCGTAGGCCTCACGGGTCGAGGCGACTTCAGGAAGGGACCGGGCGCGCATCCGCGCACTAAGGCCCTGCACATGGTCAAGGCCCGGTTAACCGTGAAGCCTCTCCCCAGCGGGGCCGCGACGGTCTATCTGCAATCCATGACCATGCCTGTGATCCCCCCCAGCCCGAGCCGCGAGGACTATGCGGAGCACTATGCCGCGGCCCTGGCCGCCAATGGCGACGAGACCATCTTCGAGCGCGCCGAGCCGATCGGGCTGTTCATCGACTGGCTGGGCGACGCCACCGGGACCGAGGCGAACGATCCCAACGCCATGACCCTGTCGACGATCGATGCCGCCGGCGCGCCGGACGCCCGGATCGTGCTGCTCAAGGACGTCGATGCGCGCGGCTTCACCTTCTATTCCAACCGCGAGAGCGCCAAGGGGCTGGACCTCGCCTCGCATCCTCGCGCGGCCCTGCTGTTCCACTGGAAATCGCTGCGCCGCCAGGTGCGGGTGCGCGGGGCGGTCGAACCGGTGACGGCGGCGGAAGCCGACGCCTATTTCGCCAGTCGGGCGCGCGAGAGCCGGATCGGCGCCTGGGCCTCGGACCAGTCCCGGCCGCTGGACAGCCGTGAAGCGCTGGAAGCCGCTGTGGCGCGCGAGACTGTCCGGTTCGAGGGCAAGGACGTGCCGCGGCCGGAACGCTGGACCGGCTGGCGCGTGGTTCCCGACAGCATCGAATTCTGGCGCGACCGCCCGTTCCGTCTGCATGACCGGCTGAGGTTCGACCGCACGGGCGCGGACTGGGTGAAGACCCGCCTGTGGCCCTGACTTTCGAGGTCCCGGGCCTTCAGGCCCCGTAGCGGGCCAGAAAGGTCTCGACAGCGTCCTCGACGACCTCGGCATTCGTGCGCCGGACCTGGATCTCGTCCCCGGTGACCAGCGGCACGAAGAAGACCGGGTGTTCTATCATCCCCATCAAATGGCCCGCCGCCCGGGATGGTCGCTCGATCGGCCGCAGGGATCCGGCCTTCGAAAGCGTGACCAGCATAGCGATCAGCGTTGCGCCGAACGTCTCCCGGCCCTTTTCAAAGAACCGCAGCGCCACGGCCTGGAACCGGGGGCGTTCGGCCATCACCAGCCGGAAAACCGCGCGGACGAACGGGTCGCTCATGAAGCCGGCGTAGGCATCGGCGAAGGTGGTCAACTGCTGGCGCGCGTCGCCCTCGATGGCTCCAACCCTGGTCATCTGATAGGCGAAATCCGCGCCGGCGTCGTCGATGACCGCGGAGAAGAGCTCCGCCTTGCCGTCGAAGAGGGCGTACAGGGTCGCAGTCGAAACGCCGGCTTCCCGCGCAATAGGTTCTATCCGGGTCGCGGCATAGCCGTCGCTGACGAAGGCCTTGCGGGCGTGTCGGAGGATCGCCTGTCGTTTGGGGTCGAGAGGAACGGAAGAACCGACGCCGGGGCCGTGCATGGAATTCATCACTCGCTGAAGCGCTTATGGTGAAGCTTGAGCGTATGATGGGTCAAGGGCTGATCGAACGTTGTTCCCGGCATGGCCGCCGATCAGAGGCGCCAGCAACGGATGGGCCAGCACGGGAGCGGCCAGCCGGACCACGGCCTGGGCGTCTTCCAGCCGAACGGCGGCGGTCGCGTCCGCCACGATGAAGTCGGCATTCAATCGCGAGGGTTCTGTCAGCCGCTCATGCCCCGGACGCACGGTCGCCAGATACTGTGCGATCACCGAATCCGGGGTGCGGCCGCGCTCGGTCTGGTCGCGCAGCAGGCGGCGGATGAAGCGGATGTCGGCGGGGGTGTCGACAAACACCCGGATGTCGAACAGGGCGACCAGTCCCGGCGTGCACAGCACATGGGTGCCCTCGACGATCACAACCTCTGCGGCCCGGATCGGCTCGCCGCCCGGCTCCCGGCCGTGGTGGATGAAGGAGTAGAGGGGAGCCATGATGTCGCGCCCCGCCTTCAACGCGGACAGATCGCGGATCATGAGTTCGTGATCCCGCGCCGTCACGTCGTCGAAGTCGAAGGTGGCCGGGTCGAAGTCCGGCAGACTGGCCGCGTCGCGATAGTAGGAGTCCTCGCGCAGCAGCACCGCCGCCCCGTCGGGCAGGGCCGAGACGAGGGCCTCGGCGAGGGTGCTCTTGCCGGAGCCGGAGCCGCCGGTGATGGCGATGAGGATGGG
Organism: Brevundimonas sp. UBA2416; assembly: GCF_002343105.1. Classification (NCBI taxonomy): domain Bacteria; kingdom Pseudomonadati; phylum Pseudomonadota; class Alphaproteobacteria; order Caulobacterales; family Caulobacteraceae; genus Brevundimonas; species Brevundimonas sp. UBA2416. The sequence continues at coordinate 237,916 of NZ_DDRM01000015.1, read as the reverse complement.
CATAAGCCGCTTCTAGGGCCGGGGAGGAGGGTTCGCCAAGTCCGTCGGAGCGGCGGGGTGACCTGACGTCACGTTGCTTATCACCGATCACGCCGATAGCGTGCCGTTCAAGCGCCTCACAAAGCAGGCGCAGGCTTGAGGGATCGTGATGCTCGGAATGATGCAGGACTGGCCGCTGACGGTCGACAAAATCCTGGACCACGCGAAGAACTGGCATGGCCATCGGGAGGTGGTGACCCGGTCCGTCGAGGGCCCGATCATCCGCACCACCTATGCCGAGATCCACGCCCGCTCAAAGCGCGTCTCCAGCGTGCTTCAGGGCTGGGACGTGAAGGTGGGCGACCGGATCGCCACCCTCGCATGGAACACCAGCCGCCACATGGAGGTCTGGTATGGCATCATGGGCATCGGCGCGGTGTGCCACACACTGAACCCGCGCCTGTTCCCGGAACAGCTGATCTACATCATCAATCACGCCGAAGATAAGATCATCTTCGTCGACCTGACCTTCATCCCGCTGCTGGAGGCCATCCTGCCGCACTGCCCCACGGTCAAGCGGGTGGTGGTGATGACCGACGAACTGACCATGCCGGCGACCAAGCTGCCGGGCGCCGAATGCTATGAGGCCCTGCTCGGCGCGGCCTCGGAAGACGTGGTCTGGGGCGGGTTCGACGAACAGACGGCCTGCGGCCTCTGCTACACCTCCGGCACGACCGGAAACCCCAAGGGGGTGCTGTATTCGCACCGTTCGAACTTCATCCATACGTTGCTGGGCATGCAGTCCACCGTCCTGGGGCCCTCGCCGAAAGAGGTGATCCTGCCGGTGGTGCCGATGTTCCACGCCAATGCCTGGGGCATCGCCTTCGCCGGTCCGGCTTCCGGCGCCAAGCTGGTCATGCCCGGCGCGCGCATGGACGGGGCGGCCATCTATGAGTTGATCGTGTCGGAGGGCGTGACCTTCTCGGCCGCCGTTCCGACGGTCTGGCAGATGCTGCTGACGCATCTGCGCGAGAACAATCTGACCATTCCGACGGTCAAGCGGGTGATGATCGGCGGCTCGGCCGTGCCGGAAAGCCTGATCCGCGCCTTCCACGACGAGTTCGACATCGAGGTGGTCCAGGGCTGGGGCATGACCGAGACCTCGCCCATCGGCACGATTTCAATCCTGACGCCCGAGCTCGCCGCCCTGCCGTATGACGAGGGCATGAAGTGGCGGGTCAAACAGGGCATGCCGCCGCTCGGCGTCGAACTGAAGCTCAAGAACTACGCCGGTCAGGAAATGCCCCATGACGGGCACACCTATGGCCGACTGATGATCAAGGGACCCACCATCTCGGGGGCCTATTTCAAGGGCGAGGGCGGCGACATCCTCGACCATGAGGGCTATTTCGACACCGGCGACGTCTCGACCATCGACGAGTATGGCTTCATGCAGATCACCGACCGC
>NZ_DDRM01000015.1:226262-236320 GCF_002343105.1 Brevundimonas sp. UBA2416 | reverse complement strand
CAAGGACGTGATCAAGTCCGGCGGCGAGTGGATCAGTTCGATCGAGATCGAGAACATCGCCGTCGGCCATCCGAAAGTCGAACTCGCCGCCGTCATCGGCGCGGCGCATCCGAAATGGGATGAACGGCCGGTCCTGATCATCAAGCTGAAGCCCGATCAGGTGCAGAACAAGCAGGAACACCTCGACTTCCTGGAAGGCAAGATCGCCAAATGGTGGATGCCGGACGATGTCGTCTTCGTGGACGACATCCCCCTGGGCGCCACGGGCAAGATCGACAAGAAGCTCGTCCGCGAACGGTTGAAGGACTACCGCCTGCCGACGGCGGGGGCCTGAGACCATGGCGCGCCGCACGCCGGGCGCCGGTCGGGTCCAGGCCTTGGCCCTTCTGGCCGTCGCCGCGCCGTTTCTCGTGCTTGTCGCGGCTCTGGGGACGCGCGTGGGGGCCTGGCCGGTCGAGGTCGGCTATGACCTGCTGACCATGCGGGTCGGTTGGTTCGCCGCCTTCTTCGGCGCAGCGGCTGCTCTTGGCGCCCTGTTTCTGTCGCTCGGCAATTTCCGCAAATCGGGTGTGCTGGCGATCGCCGCCGTCCTGGTCGCCGGCGCGACCCTCGGCGGCTTCGTCTGGCAGAAGGCCCGCTTTTCAGCCGGGCCGGTCGAGAACGTCAGCACCGACCTGACCGAGGTTCCGGGTTTCGGCGACCTTGGCGACCAGCGGGGCGGGCAGGGGCCCGGTCCCGCCGTGGGGGTCGAGGCCTGTCCCGGCGCCCTGCCGGTCATGCGCCAGATCGCACCCACAGCGGCCATCTACGCGCTGGAACAGGCTGGCTTCACCCTGCGCGGCGCCGGCGTGGGCCGGGCTGACGGCAGCCGCAAGGGTTTCTGGTTCGGCGTCGACCATGACGCCGTGATCCGCATCCGTCCGGGCCGCACGGACATTCGCGTCGCCGCCCGTGACCACCGGCCCCACGGCGGCGAGGCCTGCCGCATGGCGACCGCCATCAGCGAAACGCTCCGCTCCGCCGGCTGAGGCTCAGGCCAGGGTCCAGTCCGCCTTGATCGTCGGCCCCGGCGTCGCCCGTACGACGCCCGTCCGCTCGAGTGCGATCAGATGAGCCCAGACAGACAGGCTCGCGGCCGGCCACAGCCGCGAATCGATGGCGGCATAGAGGACCGGAACCATGTCGGCGATCCGCCGATCTCCAGCCCTCAGTCGGGCCAGAACCTGCGTTTCGCGGGCCAGCCGGTGCGCCTTGTACGCTTCCAGAAACGGACCTGGTTCGGTGATCGGCGCGCCGTGGGTCGGCAGGATCGTTGAAAAACGGCGCGAGATCACCGCCTCCAGACTGGCCATATAGGCTGCCATGTCGCCGTCGGGCGGAGCCACGATGGTCGTGGACCAGCCCATGACGTGATCCCCGCTGAAAAGGGCGTTCTCCTCCAGCAGCGCGAAAGCCATGTGGTTGGAGGCGTGGCCCGGCGTGGCCATCGCCTCGATCACCCAGCCATCGCCCTGCATCCGCTCGCCGCCTGTCAGGACAATGTCGGGCGAAAAGGTCTCGTCGTGGTCCTCGTCCAGCGACTCTGAGGCATGGACCGTGCGCGCCGGCGGGCTGGCGGCCAGAACAGGCGCGCCGACGGCCTGCGCGAACGGTCGGGCGAGCGGCGCATGGTCGCGGTGGGTATGGGTCACCAGCACATGGCTGACCGTCTGGCCTTCCACCGCCGCCAGCAGGGCCGCCAGATGGGCGTCGTCCAAGGGGCCTGGGTCAATCACCGCCACCCCCGCGCCGGGCTCACCACCGCCGACGATGTAGGTCCCGGTTCCAGTGTAGGTGAACGGCCCCGGATTGTTCGCGATCACGCGCCGTATCAGCGGCGATACCGCATCGGCCCGCCCGTATTCGAACGCCGGCATCGGGACGAACGGGATCATCAGGCGCGGCCCATCCCTTGCGTTAGGACTTCGGTAACCTCTTGCGGAGTGTCCAAAGTGGCCGTTTCCATCGCCCTGGCTGTCTCAAATCGGCTCCAGCCCATAGCGGCGGCCTTCCTGTGTCTCATGGCGATGCAACTCGCCGTGGCGTCCTGCACGCCGGAACCGGTGCCCTACGCCACCCGCGTGGCCATCCTGCGCTAGGCCTTACAGCGGCACCCGCCCGAGATCGTAGCCCGCGGCCGCCGCGGTCGCACGCAGGTCTTCCGCATCCGCCCCCTTGAGGCGCTCCGACATCGCCCAAGCCGATGTCGAACGCATGCCGCTGCGGCAGAACATCACCGTCGGCACGCCGTCCGCCAGCAATTCTCCCACCGCCGCGACCTGATCCGGCGCCGGCAGTCCGGACACCGGAATCCAGGCGAAGCTCAAACCCGCATCCCGCGCCGCCGCTTCCATCTCCGCCGCTGTTGGCTGGCCGGGATCCTCGCCGTCCGGGCGGTTGCTGATCACGCGGCCGAAGCCGGCGGCCGCAAGCGCCGGCATGACGGCCGGGGAAAGCTGCGCCGAGACCGAGACGGTCGGCGACAGTGGACGCAGCGTCACCGCTACTGCCTCCGCACCCGGACGGCGCGGCTGCCGTCCACGGTCAACAGGAAGCTGCTCAGGGCGGCCTTGCGGACCCGGACGGGCTGTCCGGGGCGGTTCTGGAAGCGGACACGCTCGGAATCGATCTGGCGCCACACGCTGCCGTCGGCCAGCCGGAAGACCCAACGGCCTTCGCCGACCAGAGAGGCGCTCTCCAGTGTCGAGTCGATCGAATCGAGGGCCGCAGCCCCTTCCGGGCCGAACAGGCGGGGCAGGGTCGGCATCTCAAAGCCGAACAGCTGTCTACGGGTCTCGGCGACTCCCGCGCGGTCGATCACGACGACGTCGCCCTGGCGCTCGGCCGTGTCCAGCGCACCCGCCGCGGTATCGAAGCAGTTCAGCCGCGCCGCATTGTCGGCAATGCTGCGGCACGCCATGAGCCGCTCCAGCGTCTCGGGACGTTCCTGGGCGGGCGCCGCCTGGGTCGAGAGGGTCGAAGCCGCCGCCAGCGCCGCAAGGCCGGAAATCAATGACATCGGTTCAACCTCGACAAAAACCCGCTGAGGGCAGCCCGACTTCAGTCGGACAAGACGCCTCGACGGTCAACTCCTGACCCGCAACAGCGCCTGTGTCCGTATCGTGGCCTAAATACGACAGTTACGCTTCGACAGAGTTACAGTCCTGTAATTTGGCTGGCGAATGAGGCGGAGCGGCGCATAACCTTGGTCAACTGCGGTCGGATTCCGTCCGCGGGGGAAGGGAATATTCCATTCTAAGGCCGCGACGCACCGGAAAACGGCGCGCGTCGAACATCAGGAGACGACCTTTGAGAACCCAGAAAATCCGCAATCGGCTGCTGTCGACGACGATGATCGGCGGATTCGCCGCTCTCGCCTTCGCCGCGCCGGCCATGGCGCAGGACGCCGGAGCGTCACAGGACCTTGACGACGTCATCGTCACCGGTTCGCGCATTCCGCAGACCAACCTCGTCACCACCAGCCCGGTGACGCAGGTGACCGGCGAGGACATCGATGTGGCGGGCGTGACCCGGGTCGAAGACCTGATCTCGCAACTGCCCCAGGCCTTCGCCGCCCAGAACTCGACGGTCGCCAACGGCGCCACGGGTACGGCCACGGTTTCGCTGCGCAACCTCGGCTCGTCGCGCACCCTGGTGCTGATCGACGGTCGCCGGATGGGCTACGGCTCGCCGAACGACGACGCGGCCGACCTGAACCAGATCCCGGAACAACTGGTCGAGCGCGTTGAAGTCCTGACCGGCGGCGCATCCGCCGTTTACGGCTCGGACGCTGTCGCCGGCGTTGTCAACTTCATCATGAAGAAGGACTTCGAAGGCCTGCAGGTCGACGCCCAGTACGGCTTCTATCAGCACAACAACGATTACGACGGCGTCGGCAACCTGCGGGCTGAAATCGCCCGCCGCGCCCTGACCAACCCGGCCGAGTTCCGCCTGCCCGAAGACAACGTCTCGGATGGTGAGAGCCGTTCGCTGAACGTGACCCTCGGCGTTTCGTCGCCGGACGGCCGCGGCAACGTGATGGCCTACGCCGGCTACCGGAACAACAACCCGATCCTGCAGCGTGATCGCGACTATTCGGCTTGCGCCCTCGGCGCTCCGAACGCGGCCACGGGTCCGACGACCTACTCCTGCGGTGGTTCGGGCACCTCGTTCCCCGGCCAGTTCACGGACTTCTCGACCTTCGCCTACACGGTCGGCGCGGGCCGCACCTTCGTGCCCTACAACGCCAACGTTAACGCCTACAACTTCGGCCCGCTGAACTACTACCAGCGCCCGGATGAGCGTTACACCCTGGGCGCCTTCGGCCGTTACGAAGTCAACGACAAGGCGGAAGTCTTCGCCCAGCTGATGTTCTCGGACTATCAGTCGGTCGCGCAGATCGCCCCGTCGGGCAGCTTCTTCACCGTCGGCGACATCAACTGCGACAGCCCGCTCCTGTCGGCCCAGCAGCGCACGGCCATCGGCTGTACGCCTGCCATGATCCTGGCCGGCTCGCGCACTCCGATGTATGTCGCCCGTCGTAACGTTGAAGGCGGCGGCCGTCAGGACAGCCTGAACTACACCTCGTACCGCGGCGTCGCCGGTGTGCGTGGTGAGCTCGCCGCTGGCTGGAACTACGACCTCGCTGCCCAGTTCTCGCGGGTCCGCCTGGCGCGTACCTACCTGAACGACTTCTCGGCTACCCGCCTGACCCGCGCTCTCGACGTCGTCGACAGCGATCCGGGCCCCGGCGTCACCCCGACCTGTCGCTCGGTCGTCAATGGCACCGATCCGAACTGCGTGCCCTATGACGTCTTCGGCAACGGCACCGTGACCCAGGCCGCCCTCGACTACCTGCAGATCCCGCTGATCCAGACCGGTGAAACGACCCAGCAGGTCGTCACCGCCGCCATCACGGGTGACACGGGCTGGTCGATGCCGACCTCCTCGCGCACCGTCCAGGTCGCGTTCGGCGCCGAGTATCGCCGCGACGCCCTGGCATCCACCACGGACGCCGCCTTCGCTTCCGGCGACGGCGCCGGTCAGGGCGGCCCCACGATCGGCATCACCGGTGATGCGGACGTCGCCGAAGTCTTCGGTGAAATCCAGATCCCGCTGGCTGACGATCAACCCTGGGCCTACTCGGCCTCGATCGACGCCGCCTATCGTCGTTCGGAGTACGAGAACGTCGGGACCGACACCTACAAGATCGGCGCCGACTACGCCCCGATCGAGGACATCCGCTTCCGCGCCAGCTACTCGCGCGCTGTGCGGGCTCCGAACGTGATCGAACTCTTCGCCGCGCAGGGCTTCAACCTGTTCGACGCTGACAACGATCCCTGCGACGACCTGAACGACGACGGCGTGCTGAACAACAGCGTTCCGGCGGCGTGCATCGGCGCCGGCGGTCACCAGGTCACCCTGGCGCAATCCGACAGCGGCGCTCTGAACAGCCCGGCCGGCCAGTACAACTTCCTGGGCGGCGGCAACCCGTTCCTGAATCCCGAAGAAGCCGACACCTACACCTACGGTGTGGTGTGGACCCCGTCCTTCATCCCGGGCTTCAACATCTCGATCGACTACTTCGACATCCAGGTCGACGGCCTGGTCTCGACCGTGGGTTCTCTGAACACCTTCAACCTCTGCTACCAGCAGGGCGATGCGGCCGCTTGTAACCGCATCAACCGTAACGCTGGCGGCCAGCTCTGGGTCGGTACGGGCTTCGTCGAAGACCTGAACAACAACATCGGCGGCCTGGCGACTGCTGGCATCGACTTCAACTCCAACTATGCCTTCGATCTCGAAGACATGGGCATGGCGAACATGGGTTCGATGCAGCTGTCGTTCGTCGGCACCTATCTGAGCGAGCTGATCACGGACACCGGTCTGGGTGGCGCCGCGTCGGTCTATGACTGCACCGGCTTCTACGCCAACCAGTGCGGTACGCCGAACCCGGAATACCGTCACCGCGCCCGCGTCACCTGGCTCACGCCTTGGGACGTGGACATCTCGGGCACGTGGCGTCACTACGGCGAAGTTGAACTCGCCGTGCTGAACGGTACGACCGGCACGCTGAACAACGGCGGCACCCGTCTGGACCGCTACTTCGACGCCGAGAACTACTTCGACCTGGCGGCGACCTGGGGCATCACCGACACGGTGACCCTGCGTGCCGGCGTCAACAACGTGTTCGATAACGATCCGCAACTGTCCTACAGCGTGGGTACGACCGGCAACGGTAACACCTACCCGCAGCTGTATGACTCGCTGGGCCGTTACTTCTTCTTCGGTGTCACGGCCAACTTCTAGGGCCTGACGTCGAGAACATCTGGGGCGGCGGATCTTCGGGTCCGCCGCCCTTTTTGTTGCCAGAAATCCGCTCCGGGCCGCTGCCGCAGAAAAACCATCTGTCCTGTTCAAGCGTTGCGGCCTGACCTTCCCGTTGCACGATCCCGGATGTCTCCATGTTCCTCAGCCTCGTTGCCGCCTTCGTGATCTCTACCCAGACGCCTCCGCCGGTCCAGGACGAAGGGGTCATGTCCACCGCGCCGGGTGTCGATGCGGTCGAGGCTGAACGTTTCCGTGAGGCCGTGGCCTACGCCAATCCGATGCCGCGGGGCGCCCCCGAAGACGACTATCCGCTGGTCGCCTGGTGTGAGGCGTTGGTGAACGGACACGTTGCGCTCGGTGAAACCCTGACCAACGGCGACCCGCTGGATCAGGACATCATTCGCCTCGGCAAGCTGGAGGCGGTTGATTTCCGCTCCGCTCTCAACGCCGCCGAGCCGCGCCAGACCGCCGCCAGTCGCGCCGCCGCCGCCGCCGCGGCAGCCGAGGCGACCGCCAAATGGACCCCGCTGGTCGGTCAGGATGAGGTGGTCCGCAGCCAGGCCTTCGGTCTCTTCTTCGGCCTGCCGGGCCGCTGCGAGCACGCCGCCCGCCGCCTGCGTGACAACATCACGACCCCGCCGGCGACGCCCGCAGATGTGGGGCTGGAGTAGTCCTGCCCCCGGCGGGCCGGTCTAGGCCTTTCGGAACGCCACCCGCCAGCCGATCAGTTGACCTCCGCCGTCGATCATTTCGTCGCTTTCGGTCAGGACCAGACCGGCCCGTCCGGCCCGCAGGATGAAGAGATCCCGACCCGGACCGTCCAGCGCGGCCAGGGTCTGGCTTTGCTGACGGTGTCGCCAGGCCGCATTACCGGTTTCGAAGACGTCCAGCCGGGCGAGGGCGCTTTCCGGCTCAAAGGAGGCGACGCCCCTCGCCAGGTCATCGAGATAGCCCACAAAATAGCGCACCGGCTCGAACGCCGCCGTCGGCTGGAGCCGGCCGACGGCCTGCTGAACCGCGGTCCGCAGGGCCTCTTCCGCTGCGGCGGCGGGCAGGCCCTTGAGGTGGGCGGTGAAGGCGCGGCGGGCGTGGCGGATCGCGCCGGACTTGCCGAGAACCGCATCATAGGCCGCGATCTGATCCACCGTCTGCCGGGTGATGACGCTGTCGGAATGGTGGATCAGCATCAAGGCCCGACCGCCTGGCTTCAGCACCCGCCCCAGTTCCTGCAACGCGGACCGGGTGTCCGCATATTCGATCCCGAACTGTGACGAGGCGCCGTCGAACGACGCGGCCGGGAAAGGCAGCTTCTCCAGCGCGACGCCGCCCATCAGCCGACAGCCGTCGAGCGGTCGCGCACCGGCGCTCTCGATATCGGCATAGTCGACGCCGGTGATCGCGAACGCCTGGCCGGCGGATGCGGCTGTGCGGCTCGCATAGCCCGCGACCTGACCGTTGCCCGTAGCGACATCCAGCAGCTGGGCGCCGGCGCCGAATGTCTGGAACCAGCCGGCCCAGACCGGTTCGGTATCAAAGGCGATCGGTCCGGTCGGCGTCTGCACCGTCATGACGTCCGTGCGACCGCTGCGCCAGTAATCGCTCCAGTGCCAGCCGCGCCGCTTCTCGGATGGCGATGAGCTCATGCCGGCTCCAGTCAACTGTGCACAGGGACGGCGCCGGGCCTCGCCCAACGCCCTGTCCTGCTAGATGGACCAGCCGCTCCGGCCAGGCAACCGCCTCGCCTCAGGCCGCGTCGCTCCGCGCTGGAACGCCGGGATCGTAGTTGAGAATGGGCGCCAGCCAGCGCTCGGCGGTGGCCACGTCCCAGCCCTTGCGCCGGGCGTAGTCGGCGACCTGGTCCGGATCGATCTTGCCGACCCCGAAATAGTGGCTCTCTGCGTGCCCGAAATACAGACCCGAGACCGACGCCGGCGGCGTCATGGCGAAGCTCTCGGTCAGGGCCATGCCGGCGTTGTTTTCAGCCTGCAACAGCTTGAACAGCGTAGCCTTTTCCGTGTGATCGGGCTGGGCCGGATAGCCGGGCGCCGGACGGATGCCCTGGTATTTCTCGGCGATCAGGTCCTCGACCGTGGTGGCCTCGTCGGCCGCATGACCCCACAGCTCGGTCCGCACCCGTTTGTGCAGCGCCTCTGCGAAGGCCTCGGCCAGGCGGTCCGCCAGGGCCGTCGCCATGATCGACGAATAGTCGTCCCCCGCGTCCTTGAACCGCTTGGCGATCTCCAGCTCGCCATGGCCGGCGGTGACGGCGAAGGCGCCGATATAGTCCTGTCCGGTCTCCGCGACGAAGTCCGACAGCGCCAGGTTCGGCTTGCCGTTCGACTTTTTGATCTGCTGGCGCAGGGTGTGGAAGCGGGCGATCTCCTCGTCGCGGGTCTCGTCGGCCCAGACCACGATGTCGTCGCCGTCGGCGTTGGCGGGCCAGAAGCCGACCACCCCTTTGGCGGTGAACCATTTCTCGTCGATGATCCGCTTCAGCATCGCCTGTGCGTCCTTGAACAGGTCGCGCGCGGCCTCGCCGACGATCTCGTCCTCGAGGATCAGCGGATAACGGCCGATCAGCTCCCAGCTGGCGAAGAAGGGGGTCCAGTCGATGTGGTCGGCCAGATCGCCCAGGTCCCAGCTGTCGAAGGCGCGCACGCCGAGGAAGGACGGTGCGCAGGGCAGGGGCGTGGCCGGGTCCGGCTGGAAGCGGTTGCCGCGCGCGGCGGGCAGGGACGCCCGCGCCTTGACCTCCTGGCCCCGTGCATACTGCTCGCGGATGCGGACGTATTCGTCGCGCGTCAGGGCTTCGTTCTTCGCCCGCTCGGTCTTCGACAGCAGGCCCGAGACCACGCCCACGGCGCGGCTGGCGTCGATGACATAGGTGGTCGAGCCGCTGCGATAGCCGGGCTCGATCTTGACCGCCGTATGCGTCCGGCTGGTCGTCGCCCCGCCGATGAGCAGCGGGATGTTGAACCCGCGCCGCTCCATCTCGCGCGCCACGAACACCATCTCGTCCAGCGACGGCGTGATCAGGCCCGACAGGCCGACGATGTCGACCTTGTGCTCGACGGCGGCGTCGAGGATGCGGTCGGCCGGGACCATGACGCCCAGGTCGATGACCTCGTAGTTGTTACACTGCAGGACGACGCCGACGATGTTCTTGCCGATGTCATGGACGTCGCCCTTGACCGTGGCCATCAGGATGCGGCCCGCCTGTTCGCGCGGCTTGCCGGCCTTTTCGGCCTCCATATAGGGCTCCAGCCAGGCCACGGCCTGTTTCATCACCCGGGCGGACTTCACCACCTGCGGCAGGAACATCTTGCCCGAGCCGAACAGGTCGCCGACCACATTCATCCCGTCCATCAGCGGACCCTCGATGACGTGCAGCGGCCGGTCGAACGACAGCCGCGCCTCCTCGGTGTCGGCGTCGATGTATTCGGTGATGCCGTTGACCAGGGCGTGCTCGATCCGCTTGCCGACGGGCTGGTCGCGCCATTTCAGATCGACGACCCGGGCCACGCCCTTGTCGCCCTTGTAGTTCGGCGCGATGTCGACCAGCCGCTCGGTGTTCGAGACATTGGTCCGCTGCGGCCGGTTCAGGATCACGTCCTCGACCGCCTCACGCAGGACCGGGTCGAGCGTGTCATAGACGGGCAGGTCGCCGGCGTTGACGATGCCCATGTCCA
>NZ_DDRM01000015.1:154963-226119 GCF_002343105.1 Brevundimonas sp. UBA2416 | reverse complement strand
TTGACGATGCCCATGTCCATGCCCGCCTGGATGGCGTGGTACAGGAAGACGCTGTGGATCGCCCGGCGCACCGGCTCGTTGCCGCGGAAGCTGAAGGAGACGTTCGACACCCCACCCGACACCCGCGCATAGGGCAGGGTGGCCTTGATGACCTTCGTCGCCTCGATGAAGTCGACGGCATAGTTGTCGTGCTCCTCGATCCCCGTCGCCACGGCGAAGATGTTGGGGTCGAAGATGATGTCCTCGGGCGGGAAGCCGACCTCGTCGACGAGGATGCGGTAAGCCCGCGTGCAGATCTCGATCTTGCGCGCGGCGGTGTCGGCCTGGCCCACCTCGTCAAAGGCCATGACCACCACCGCGGCCCCGTAGCGCAGACATTTGACCGCCTGCTCGCGGAACTCGGCCTCGCCCGCCTTCATCGAGATCGAGTTCACGATAGGCTTGCCCTGGACGCACTTCAGTCCCGCCTCGATCACCTCCCATTTGGAGCTGTCGATCATGACCGGCACGCGGGCGATGTCGGGCTCGGCGGCGATCAGATTGAGGAAGGTGATCATCGCCTGCTGCGAATCCAGCAGGCCCTCATCCATATTGATGTCGATCACCGAGGCGCCCGCCTCGACCTGCTGCCGCGCCACCGACAGGGCGGCGGAATAGTCGCCGTCGATGATCAGCTTCTTGAATTTGGCCGAGCCGGTGACGTTGGTCCGCTCGCCGACGTTGATGAAGGTGGGGCGCACTACGCTACCAGTTCAAAGGGTTCGAGGCCGGACAGGCGCATGGCGACCGGCCGTTCGGGGATTTCCCGCGTCGGCAATTTCGATACCGCCTCCGCCGTGTGCCGGATGTGCTCCGGCGTCGTGCCGCAGCAGCCGCCGACGATATTCACCAGGCCCGACGCCGCCCATTCCTCGATGAAGTGGGCCGTCTGGTGCGGCTCCTCGTCATACTGGCCCATGGCGTTGGGCAGGCCGGCGTTGGGATAGGCGGCGACGAGGGTGTCGGCCACGCGGCTCAGTTCGGCGATGAAGGGCCGCATCAGATCAGCCCCCAGGGCGCAGTTGAAGCCGATGGCGAACGGCTTCGCATGCCGCACGCTGTTCCAGAAGGCCTCGGCCGTCTGGCCCGACAGGGTCCGGCCCGAGCGGTCGGTAATGGTCCCCGAAATCCAGATCGGCAGGGCCTCCATCCCCTCGTCCTCGAGGTCCTTGATCGCCTTGATCGCGGCCTTGCAGTTCAGCGTGTCGGTGATGGTTTCGATCAGATACAGATCGACCCCGCCTTCATTCAGCGCCTTCACCTGATGGCGATAGGCGTCATAGACCTGGTCGAAGGTCACCAGCCGCGCGCCGGGGTCGTTCACGTCCGACGACATCGACAGCATCTTGTTAAGCGGCCCGATCGAGCCGGCGGCGAAGCGCGGCTTGTGCGGCTCCTTCGCCGTCCAGCGATCCGCTGCGGCGCGGGCCAGTTTCGCGCCTTCCAGATTGATGTCCCACACCGACTGTTGGTCGAGCTTGTAGTCGTCCTGGGCGATGACGGTGGCCGAGAAGGTGTTGGTCTCGGAAATGTCGGCGCCTGCGGCGAAATACTGGTCGTGCAGGCCGGCGATGATGTCGGGCCGGGTCAGGCACAGGATGTCGTTGTTGCCCTTCATCTGGCCGACGTGGCCGGCGAAGCGGTCGCCGCGGAAATCCTCTTCCGACAGTTCGCTGCGCTGGATCATCACGCCCCAGGCGCCGTCGAGCACGAGGATGCGTTCCTTCGCGGCCCGGTGCAGGGCGGCGATCCGTTCGCTGCGGGGGAGGGGGGAACTCATACTGCGGCGGCCTTCGTCTCTCGCACGCCCAGCACCCGGCAGATAGCATAGACCAGATCGGCGCGGTTCAATGTGTAGAAGTGGAAGTCGGCGAAACCCTCTTCCTGCAGCCGGGCGCAGGTCTCGGCGGCCACAGAGGCGGCGATCAGTTTGCGGGTCTCCGGGTCGTCGTCCAGCCCCTCGAAATGGGCCGCCAGCCAGTCAGGCACCGCCGCGCCGCACGCCGCCGATATCCGCTTCAAGCCATTGAAATTGCTGACCGGCATGACGCCCGGAATGATGGGTACGGTCACGCCCGCGGCCCGCACCCGGTCGCGGAAGCGCAGGAAGGCGTCGATGTCGAAGAAGAACTGGCTGATCGCCCGCGTCGCCCCCGCGTCGACCTTGGCCTTCAGCACATCGAGGTCATGCGCCGCCGACGGGCTCTCGGGATGGCCCTCGGGATAGCAGCCGACCAGAACGTCGAACCCGCCCCGAGCCGTAATCGCGGCGGTCAGTTCGGTGGCGTTGGCGTAACCGTCTGTACGCGGAACATAAGCGCCGCCGATGCCGCTGGTGCCCGGCGGATCGCCGCGCAGGGCCACGATGTGCCGCACGCCTGCCTCGCGGTAACCCTCGATGACGGAGTCGACTTCATCCTTGCTGGCCTCGACGCAGGTCAGGTGGGCCGCCGGCGTCAGGGCGGTCTCTGCGAGGATGCGCTGCACCGTGCGGTGGGTCCGCTCGCGGGTCGAGCCGCCCGCGCCATAGGTGACCGAGACGAACTCGGGCTCCAGCGGCGCCAGCCGGGTCACGGCCTTCCACAGATTGGCCTCAGCCTCGTCGGACTTGGGCGGGAAGAACTCAAACGAGACGCGCGGACGCGATAGGTCCTGCCCGGCGCGAGCCACCGGACCAAGCGGCGACAGCAACAGGGCGCGGGCCTCGGCCAGGCTGCGGGGGGCGATGCTCATGCGACCTTCTCCGCGGCGACGGCCGGGCGTTCGGCGGTCCAGATCGAGACCGTCAAACCATCTGTGTCAGGGGGCAGGGCGATCGGCGCGCTGGGCTTCAGCCCGGCTGCGGTCAGCCAGCGGCCCATCTCGTCATCCGCGAATCCCAGTCGGCGGTGCTGATGTTCCTCGCGCAGATATTCGAGCTGATGCGGGGCGAAATCGACGATCAACAGCCGTCCGCCCGGCATGACCAGCCGCGCGGCCTCGGCCACCGCCGCGGCCGGATCAGCGAGGTAGTGCAGCACCTGATGCACGATCACCAGGTCCGCGCTCTGTTCGGGCAGCCGGGTTGCGAAAATATCGCCGTGGCGCAGTTCGACCTTGTCGAGACCCGCCTTCGTCACATTGGCGCGCGCGATGTTGAGCATGTTCTGGCTGAGATCCAGCCCGACCGACATCTTCGCCTTCTTGCCCAGCAGGGTCAGCATCCGGCCCGAACCGGTGCCCAGATCGACGACCCGCTCGAACGGCCCGTTCCCCGCCGCCCGGGTGATGGCCGCCTCGACGGCGCTCTCGCTTACATAAAGCGAGCGGATGCGGTCCCACTGCGGCGCGACGCGTTCAAAATAGGCGCCGGCGGCGGCTTCGCGATCGCGCCGGACGGTTTCAAGTCGCCGGTCATCGGCCTCGCCTGCCGAAACGTCCAGCAAATCCAGCACTGTATCGATCAGCCGCCGCGCCGGCAGGTCCGAGGATAGACGATAGAAGACGCGCGCGCCGTCCGGGAAGCGCTCGATTAGCCCGGCGTTGGCCATCAGCTTCAGATGTCGGGACACCCGCGGCTGGCTCTGGTCCAGGATGCGCGACAGCTCCACCACGGACAGTTCCTCGCCGGCCAGCAGCGACAGCACCCTCAGGCGGGTCGGCTCGCCCACGGCGCGCAGGGCTTCGACAGTCTGGTCAGCGGTCAACGACATCTCTTTATATAAAGATATCCTTATATGATTTGGCAAGGAAAATTGCTGGTCAGACGCCGGATCGGGGGCCAGTCTGCGTGCAACGGCAAACTCCTGTCGTGAGGCCATCCATGACCCTTCGCCCGATTGCGCTCGTCGCCCCCATCGTTCTCCTGTCGGCTCTCGCCGGAACCGTGGCCGCCCAGACCCCGCCGCCAGGCAGCGGCCCGGGTGGCGGTATGGGCGGCTTTCCGCGCACGGCAGAGGAGGTTCAGCCATGGGCCGAGCGGCTGTTCACAAGGTTTGACGCCAACCAGGACGGCGCCATCACCGAGGACGAATTGGCCGTCCTCGACAGTCCGGCGGCGGCCCCGATGGGCGCTCGCATGCGGATGATGATCCTGGCGGCGGACTCCGACGGCAATACCCGCGTCACCGTCGAGGAACTCACCGCCGGGGCCCAGCAGATGTTCGGGCGTATGAACGGCGCGGGCGGCGGCAGGCCCGCTGGCGGCGGCATGGGCGCAGGCATGGGCGGCGGCGGCGCCGAGATGTTCACCCTGCCGCGCACCGACGACGCCGTGGCTCCCTGGGCCGAGCGTCTGTTCACCCGGCTCGACGCCAATCAGGACGCTCTCCTCACCGGCAATGAGCTGGCCCTTCTGGCCAACCCGACGGTCGCCGCCATGGGCGGGTCGCGCCTGCGGGCCATGATCGCCCAGTCAGACGCAAACCGGGATTCCCGCATCAGCCTCGAGGAGATGACCGCCGGGGCGCAGCGGATGTTCAGCCGCATGGATGCGAACGGCGACGGCCGGCTCAGCGACACCGAACTGCCCCGACCTCCGGCGCCGTCCGCGCCGATCGCCATGCCGCCCCGCGAGCCGGCCAATCCCTTCCCGGACATGCCCAGCGGCGACTGACCGCGCCCGGGGTCTCAGTCCACGGGCGTCTTCAGCGGCTCGCCCGCGAACGCCGCCCGCAGGTTCTGGATCAGCAGCATCAGCATGCCCTGGACCGCCTCGGTCGTGGCCCCGCCCGTGTGCGGCGTCAGCACCGTATGGGGCACATCGGCCCAGCGGGCCGGATCGGTCGGCTCCTCCTCGAACACATCCAGCGCCGCCTGACCCAGCCGCCCGTCCTTGAGCGCCGCGATCAGCGCCGTCTCGTCCACCAGCTGCCCGCGCGCGACGTTGACCAGCAGTCCCTGCGGCCCCAGCGCCTCGATCACCTCGCGTGAGATCAGGCCGCGATTGGTCTCATCGGCCTTGCAGGCGACCACCAGTATGTCGCTGTCCCGCGCCAGCTCCAGCAGCGAGCCCGCGTACGGCCACGCCGCCGTCTTCTCGCGGGGCCCCCACCAGCGCACCGCCATCCGCATCGCCTCGGCGCGCCGGGCCACGGCCTCGCCGATCGAGCCCAGACCGACGATGCCCAGCCGCTGGTCCTTGAGCGACGGCGTGATCATCTTCGAATCCACCGTCCACCCGCCGGCCCGCAGGCTGCGGTCCCCGTCGGCGATCCGCCGCCGCGCCGCCAGAATCAGGCCCAGGGCGTGGTCGGCCACATCCTCGTGATTGACCCCCGGCGCATGGCTGACCGGCAGCCCCCGCGCCCGGCACCAATCGACATCGATCCCGTCATAGCCCGAGGTGAAACAGGCGATCAGTTGCAGCGCCGGCAGGCTCTCGATGAGCGCCTTGTCCAGCGGAAACTCCCCCGCCACCACCAGCGCCCGTATCTGCCCCTGAGCCTCCGCCGGCGGCCCCTCCCAGAACCGGTAGACAGTGTAGTCGGCTTCGAGGAAGGCGGTCAGCGGCGCGAGATGGCGCTGCATGATGAGGAGGGCGGGGCGGTTGGGCATGGGGGGACTCTAGTCCAGTCGCGCCCGATGAAAAACGGCCTCCCGAGATTCCCGGGAGGCCGTTTGCAGAGGCTTTTGGATCAGCGCCCGAATTTCTGGAACTTGATCCGGTGCGGGATGAGGCTCTCCACCCCGAGGCGACGCTTCTTGTCTTCCTCATAGGCTTCAAAATTCCCCTCGAACCATTCGACATGGCTGTCGCCTTCGAACGCCAGGATGTGCGTGGCCAGCCGGTCCAGGAACCAGCGGTCGTGGGAGATGACCACGGCGCAGCCGGCGAAGCCTTCCAGCGCCTCTTCCAGGTTCTGCAGCGTCTCGATGTCGAGGTCGTTGGTCGGTTCGTCGAGCAGCAGCAGATTGCCGCCCGTCGCCAGGGTCTTGGCCAGGTGGACGCGGTTGCGCTCACCGCCCGACAGCTGGCCGACCTTCTTCTGCTGGTCGCCGCCCTTGAAGTTGAAGCTGCCGACATAGGCGCGGGTGTTGATCTCGCGCTTGCCGACCATCATCACATCGGTGCCGCCCGAGATGACTTCCCAGATCGTCTTGTTAGGCTCCAGGTCGTCGCGGCTCTGGTCGACATAGGCCAGTTTGACCGTCTCGCCGACGCGGATCGTGCCGGCGTCGGGCCGTTCCTGGCCGGTGATCAGGCGGAACAGGGTGGATTTACCCGCCCCGTTGGGACCGATGACGCCGACGATGCCGTTGGGCGGCAGCTTGAAGGTCAGGTTGTCGAACAGCAGCTTGTCGCCATACGATTTCCGCAGGCCCTCGGCCTCCAGCACGACATTGCCCAAGCGCGGGCCGGGCGGGATCTGGATGACGGCGTGGGTCTGGGCCCCGCGCAGGCTCTCCTGCTCGTCGACCATCCGCTCATAGGCGGCCAGACGGGCCTTGGACTTGGCCTGACGGGCCTTGGCGCCCGACCGAACCCATTCCAGTTCGCGGGTCAGGGCGCGCTGGCGGGCTTCGGACTCCGACTGCTCCTGCACCACGCGCTTGGTCTTGGCTTCCAGCCAGCTGGAGTAGTTGCCCTCGTGCGGGTGGCCCTTGCCGCGGTCCAGCTCCAGCGTCCACTTGGTGACGAGGTCCAGGAAGTAGCGGTCGTGGGTCACCAGGATGACGCAGCCGGGGAAGGCCTCGAGGTGGTGCTGCAGCCAGGCGACCGACTCGGCGTCCAGGTGGTTGGTCGGTTCGTCGAGCAGCAGCATGTCGGGCTTCGACAGCAGCAGCCGCGCCAGCGCCACGCGGCGCTTCTCACCGCCGGACAGGTTGGTGACTTCCCAGTCGTCGGGCGGGCAGCGCAGGGCGTCCATGGCCATTTCGATGCGGCTGTCGATGTCCCAGACGTCGCCGGCGTCGATCTTTTCCTGCAGGGCCGTCATCTCGGCCATCAGCTCGTCGGTGTATTCCTCGGCCATTTCCATGGCGATGGCGTTGAAGCGGGTGACCCACTGCTTCTCCTCGCACCAGGCCTCGACGTTCTCGCGAACGTTCAGGCTGTCGTCGAGCTGGGGCTCCTGCTCCAGATAGCCGCGCTTGATGCCGTCGGCCGCCCGGGCCTCGCCGTTGAACTCGCTGTCCAGCCCGGCCATGATTTTCAGCAGGGTGGATTTACCTGAGCCGTTGACCCCGACGACGCCGATCTTGGCGTCGTTGTAGAAGCTCAGCCAGATGTTCTCGAAGATCTTCTTGCCGCCGGGAAAGGTCTTGGTCAGACCCTGCATCTGGAAAATATATTGCTGCGCCATGAGGTGCGGTGCGCCCTGTCGTCTGGAGGTGTCGGGAGGTTGGCGCGGGATGTAGCCGCCGCGCCGCCGTTGGGCAAATGTCTAGGCGCGGGGCAGGGCGGTTTGATGGCGGGGATGGCCCTCTTCCGCGCGGTCAGGCCGCCATCCTTGCGCCGGATGCATCCATACAGGGTCGTCACCGCCTCTTCCGCAGGCAGGGCCGGGGAGCGAACCGCATGTCTGTCAGCGTCATCCTCGAGGCTTCATCCAGCCACAGGCTCGTCATGAGCCATTATGCGCCGGAGGAGGAGTGTCGGCCGCACAAGCATGACCGGGCCCAGATTTCGCTGTTGCTGGCGGGGGGCTATGTCGAGGAGAGCGAACAGGGCCACGCCCGGGCCGAGGGGCCGAGCCTCAGCCGCAAGCCAGGTGGTTTCGAACACCAGAACCGGTTTGGCGCCGCGGGCGCTCTGATCCTGTCTCTCAACCTCGACAAGACACCTGCCCCGGATCGGTATTTTGTGGCCGGCGGACTTGAAGACCTGTCCGGAGGGGCGTTGCGCCGGCTTGCGAACGACAGCAGCGCAATCGCCGCCCTCGCCGAGCGTGTTCCCCCCGGACTTCCGCCAATGGCCGCGCCGCCCGGTCCCTGGCTGGCGGCGGCGCACCACCGGCTACTGACGGAATCCGGGCTGAATGTCGGCGTTCTGGCGCGAACCCAGGGCCTGCACCCCGTGCGCTTCGCCCGCCTGTTTCGCGAGGCCTTCGCGCAGTCGCCGACCGCGGCGCGGCAGAACCGCCGGGCCGCGAGAGCCGTCGACCGGCTGCTCCGCTCCGGAACGCCCCTGGCGGAGATCGCGGCCGCCGAGGGCTTCGCCGACCAGGCCCACCTCAGTCGCGTCATCAGCAGGATGACGGGCTGGAGCCCCGGCCGGCTGCGGCGACTGTTCGCCGGCGCCTGACGTTCCCGGTTTCATCCGTTCAAGACTCCCGGCGAGACCCTGTGGGACGGGACCGGATCGCCGCAATGAGAAACGCTCCCATGACCGACCTCGCCCGACTCGCCGCCTTTGCGGTCGCCGCCATCCTGCTGGCGCCGCAGCCCGCATCAGCGGGCCCCGATGAAGCGCGATTCCGGGCGGACGCGGACGCCTTCATTCGCCGTGCCATGGATCAGGTCGGCGTGGTTCCGGGCCTGTCGATCGCCGTGGTCGACGGCGAGGACGTCGTGCTGACGGCCGGCTATGGCGTCGCCGACATCGAAACCGGCGCGCTCGTCAGCGCCGACACCCGGTTCTACATCGCCTCCTCGACCAAGTCGTTCACGGCCCTCGCGGTGGCCGCGATGGCCACACGGGGCGAGGTCGATCTCGAGGCGCCGCTCACGGCCTGGTCGAACGTCCCCGGTGCGCCGGCGAACCTTTTTTCAAGCGTCAGCTTGACCGACCTGCTCAGCCACCGGTCGGGGCTGGACAATTCGCCCATCTCGTTTCGCGCTGCCTTTTCGGGCGACCATTCGCCCGAGGTGATGCAGCGCCTGATCGCCGCGACCGTGTCCCGTCCCGATACGCCGCACGGAACGTTCCGGTACTCGAATGCCGGCTACAACATCGCCACCACCCTTCTGGAGGCCCGCGACGGCCGCGACTGGCGCGTGTTGGTGCGTGACGAGGTGCTGAACCCGATCGGCATGGCCGACACGACCGGATGGCTGTCCGAAGCCCGCAGGGATGGCGCGGTGATTGCCGCCGGCCATCTCGGCCATCCCGCCGACGGACCGGTCCGCAGCCCGTTGCAGAAGGTCGACGCCACCATGCAGTCCGCCGGCGGGCTGGTCTCGACCGCCGACGACATGGCCCGCTGGCTGGAAATCCAGATCAACGACGGCGTCCTCGACGGTCGCCGGGTGTTTCCCGAAGGGCTTGTCGCCTCGACCCACCGGCCGCTGGCGGCCAATGAGTCGACCTTCGGACCCTATACGCGCCAGGCCTATGGCCTCGGCTGGCAGATCGGTCGCTATGGCGACGACGTCCTGATCCATCATTTCGGGAATTTCTCCGGGTCCCGCGCCCACGTCTCCTTCATGCCCGCGCGGAGGATCGGCGTGGTCGTGATGGTCAATGAGGATGTGCTGGCGGGTGGCCTCGCAGACCTGATCGCCAACTATGTCTATGACTGGCGCGCCGGACGTCCGGACCTCGAGGCGGCCTATGACACGGCCCTGCGGGATCTCGTCGACCGCCGCGACCGGGGACGCGCCGCGATCGCCCGGCAACAGGCCGAGCGCGCGGCCCGGCCATCGACGCTGTCCCGACCCCTCGTCGCCTATGCGGGAACCTGGGAGAACCCGCTGCTGGGCACGGTGCGGATCGCCGAACGGGGCGGCGCCATGATTGTCTCGATGGGCGTCATGGAGGCGGTCGCCGAGGCCTTCACCGAAGCCGAAAGCGTCCGCGTCGAACTGGCGCCGATGCAGGGGCAGCCCATCCGGTTCGGCGGCGACGGCGCCGCGCCGGATCGGCTGGAGTTGATGGGAGAGACCTTCCTGCGCCGCTGACGCCATCAGGCGTAGTTGAAGCTCACCGAAATCCGCTCGCTCTTCGCCGCGTTCGGCGGCACCTCATGCCGCAGCCAGCTTTCCCACATCAGCACCGTCCCGGCTGTCGGCGCGAGATAGACGAACGGCCTCTCCGCCTCGGGCGCATCGGCGTGGACGCCGGGGCGGGCCATCATCATCGGCAGGCGCGGATCCTCCAGCTTCAGCGCCGAGGCCCCGTCGGGGACCTCGACATAGATGGTGCCGCTCAGGAAGGCGTGCGGGTGGATGTGGCCCGTGTGCCCGCCGCCGGGCTTGAGGATGTTGACCCACAGGCTGTCCAGCCGCGGCTTGCGCGCCAGGTCGAAATTCAGCGCCCTGGCGTAGGCGACCGCGTGCCGGTCCAGATGCCGCTTCAGCTCTGCGAACTCGGGCAGGCGGTGGGGCAGGTCGGTCAGGGAGCCGTAGGAGGTATAGCCGCGATAGCCGTGCTCGCGGCACCAGGCCCGCCCGGCGTGATCCTCGACCGCCAGCATCCGGCAGGCCTCGACCAGACCGGCATTGAAGGCCGGAAAACCGGGCGAGGCGGCCAGGGACGCTTCATAGATCTGGGTGACGAACAGCGGGCGCAGGGACATGGGCGCTGGATAGCCGGTCTTCCGCGCGGGGAGAAGGCAGCGGGGGGCCGATGCACAGGCCCTCACATCGGGTACGCAATCTGGGTACACTCAAAACGGGAAAGTAGTTGACAGATCAACGATTTCCGCAGCAGCGTCCCTGAACTGCGAAGAGACTGTAAAGTGTTGAAACTTCTGAGGCGACTGTTGTGTACGCATACGTACACTTGGTCGGAACGGCGGCAGGGATACTACTGTCGCGATTGCGGAGATTTCAGGCGCGAAGTTGCGGTCAAACCGGGGGGTGGGCGTTGGTGATCAGGACCGAAGTCGAGAGAGCAGGGGCATGGTCCCTGATCAAGCAGCAGTTCGTGGGGGTCAGCGGGCAGGTGTGCAGCGTAACCTATGAGCTGAAGGGGCCCCGACCGGCTCATTTCAATGATCTGGACGAGGCCAGGGCCGCCTTCTGGCAGGCTGAGGCCCTGGCGACCGAAGAGACTGTCTGAGGTTCGAGCCGGTCCTCCCGGACGGACCTGTCTTCACCACTCCAGCCCCGACTCACCCCTCAGCACCGCCTCCGCCTCCGCCGTGTGCTTGGCGTCCGAACGGTCGTGCAGCACCAGCGGCGGCAGCAGCCGCAGCGGCGCCTTGCCGGTCTTGATCGCCTGCACAAGCACCCGTTTGGCCGGCTCGTCCGCATAGGGATGCACGCCGCGAACCGCGAAGGATCCCGCCGTCTCACCCAGCAGGGCCAGCAGGTCGGCCAGCCGGTCGGCGCGGTGGATGACCACGATCCGGCCGCCCTCGCGCACGGCCTTGAGCAGGAAGCTCGTCCAGGCCTTCAGCCCGTCGTCGGCCATCCACGCCCCGAGCTTGCCCTCCGCGGGCGCCCGCAACGCGCCCGGATCGTCAAAGAAGGGCGGATTGCTGACGGCCCAGTCGAACGGCGGCACGTCCAGCGTCCGGAACCCCGCAGCCACGTCGCCCTCGACGATCCGCGCCTCGACCCCGTTCAGGACCGCATTCTCCCGCGCCAGCGCCGCCATCGCCGGGTCGCGCTCCAGCCCGGTCAGGGATGCACCGGGACACCGCGCGGCGATCTGCATCAGCACCGCGCCCGCGCCGCATCCGGCCTCGATCACCCTCTGGCCCGGTTCGGCTGCCACAACCGCCGCCAGCAGGGCCGCATCCATGCCCGCGCGGTATCCCCTGGCCGGCTGACGCAGCCGGACCCGTCCGCCCAGCAGGGCGTTCTCGACGACTTCGCCTTCGAATTGAGGGAACGGTGCGACGGTCACGCGGCTTGACCCTTCATGGAGCGATCACCATTGTGCGCCGCATCGTCGCCCGGCAAGGCGGCGGCTGGATTTTCGGGCGCGATTCTCCCCCGCGCCGCCGCTTCTATGGGTTTCCCGTTGGCCGCTGTCACCGTCGCCGAGCCCCGCTCGAAGGGGAATGTCGAGCCGCTCGTGCGGCTGGCCGCCCCCGACATGGCGACCGTCGATGCCCTGATCCTCGACCGGATGCAGTCCCAGGTGCCGGTCATCCCCCTGCTGGCCGAGCATCTGATCTCAGCCGGCGGCAAGCGCCTGCGCCCCCTGTTGACCCTGGCAGCCGCCCGCGCCTCGGGCCCGGCAGGCGACATCTCCGCTCCGGTCAAACTGGCGGCGGCGGTCGAGTTCATCCACACCGCCACCCTGCTGCACGACGATGTGGTCGACGCCTCGGACCTGCGCCGCGGCAAGGTCGCGGCCCATCTGATCTGGGGCGCGCCGTCCAGCGTCCTGGTCGGCGACTTCCTGTTCGCCCGCGCCTTCGAACTGATGGTCGAGACCGGCCAGATGCGCGCCCTGGGCATCCTCGCCCGCGCCTCCAGCGTCATCGCCGAGGGCGAGGTGCTGCAACTGACCCGCGCTCACGACCTGAACCTCGATCAGGACACCTATCTGCAGATCATCTCGGCCAAGACCGCCGAATTGTTCGCCGCCGCGGCCGAGGCCGGGGCGGTCGGGGCCGGCGCTGACGAGGCCTCGGTCCAGGCCCTGCGCGCCTATGGCCTCAATCTCGGCCTGGCCTTCCAGCTGGCCGACGACGCCCTCGACTACGGCGGCACGTCCGAGGTGCTGGGCAAGAACGCCGGCGACGACTTCCGTGAAGGCAAGGTGACCCTGCCCCTGTTGCTGGCCGCCGCCCGGACGCGCGGCCGCGAGGACGCCTTCTGGGACCGGACCATCAACAAGGGCCAGCGCACCGAGGACGATTTCCGCCGCGCCCGTGAACTGATCTTCGGGGCCGGCGCCGTCAGCGCCACCCTCGACACCGCCCATGACTATGCCGACGCCGCCAAGGCCGCCCTGCAGGTCCTCCCGGCCAGCGACTGGCGCGCGGCGCTGGAACAGTTGGCTGACTTTGCGGTCAGCCGCGCAGCCTGATCAGCGCAACCCCGCGCAGAACCGCTGGATCCGGCGGCAGCCTTCCTCCAGCACGCTCTCCGACGTCGCATAGCTGATGCGGAAATAGGGGCTCAGGCCGAAGGCCGAACCCTGCACCACGGCCACGCCCTCGGCGTCCAGCAGTTCGGTCGCGAACGTATCGTCGCTGTCGATCGTCACGCCGCCTTCGGTGCGTTTGCCGATCAGCCCCTCGATCGACGGATAGACATAGAAGGCCCCCTCCGGCGTCGCGCAGCGGATCCCCGGTGCCTGGTTGAGCATCGACACCACCAGGTCGCGCCGCGCCTCGAAATGCTTCGCCCGCTCGCCGATGAAGTCCTGCGGCCCGTTCAGCGCCTCGACCGCCGCCCACTGGCTCACCGATGACGGATTGGAGGTCGTCTGACCCGCCACCTTGCGCATCAGGTCGATCAGCGGCTTCGGTCCGCCGCCATAACCGATGCGCCAGCCGGTCATGGCATAGGCCTTGGATACGCCGTTCACCGTCAGCGTCCGATCGTACAGATCGGGCGCCACCTGGGCGATCGTCTTGTAGTCGAAGTCGCCGTAGATCAGGTGCTCGTACATGTCGTCGGTCATGATCCAGACCTGCGGATGGCAGCGCAGCACAGCCGCCAGCGCCTCCAGCTCGGCGCCCGTATAGGCCGCGCCCGTGGGGTTCGACGGCGAGTTGAGGATTAGCCATTTCGTCCGCGGCGTGATCGCGGCCTCCAGCGCGGCGGGCTTCAGCTTGAAGCCGTCGGCCTCGTGCCCGACCACCCGCACAGGCTCTCCGCCCGCCAGCAGCACCATGTCGGGATACGAAACCCAGTAGGGCGCCGGCACGATCACCTCGTCGCCGGGCGACAGGGTGGCCAGCAGGGCGTTGTAGATTACCGTCTTGCCGCCGGGCGCGACGTGGATCTGGTTCACCCCGTAGGTCAGGCCGTTCTCGCGCGAGAATTTGGCGGCCACGGCGGCCTTGAGCTCGGGCAGGCCGTCGACGTCTGTGTATTTGGTTTCGCCGCGTCGGATGGCCGCGATGGCGGCCTCCTTGATGTTGTCCGGTGTGTCGAAGTCCGGCTCGCCCGCGCCGAGCCCGATCACGTCACGCCCCTCACGCTTCAGCTCCCGCGCACGGGCGGTCACCGCCAGGGTGGCCGAGGGTTTGACGCGGGCGAGGGCGGAGGACTGCAGGCTGGACATGGCGACTCCCGACGGACGGCGCCCATTCCTTACGCAGTTGCGAAACGACGATCAAATGTCGCCGTCCGATGCCCCTTCACCCCGAGCGCGCTCCGGTCTAGAGCGGGGCTGTGTCGTCCCGTTCGCCCGAGCAATGGTCCCTGACGCGATCGCTGGCCTTCCTGGCCGCGATCTTCGCCGTCGTGTTCGCAACCCTGCTGCCGTCCGCCGTCGCGGCCTCGGCGGCGGCGGGCGAGCCGGTCGTGCTCTGCTCCGGCGACCGGATCATGGTCGTCTTCGACCCGGACGGTTCGTCAGAGCCGTCCTCGATGGACACTCTGGACTGCGCCGACTGCGTCCTGTCCGCCCTGACCACCCTGCCGCCTCCGCCGGTGATCCGGCCTGTGGCCCCGCCGCGGATCGTCGCGGTCCAGCCTGATCTGCCGCGCGCCGGCCCCTGGCGTGGTGGCCTCCTCCTCGCCGGCCTGCCGCCGCCCTCCACGGCCCCCCCGACCGCCTGAACCAGATGAAACGCCCGCACGCCGGCTCACCGGCGCGCGCCTTTCCCTGTTCAGGATTATCGAAATCATGTCTCTCAAGACCACCGCAGCGCCGTGCGCGCTGCTGCTTGCCGCCGCCTTCGCCGTCCCTGCCCATGCCCAGACTCCGCCGGCGTCTCAGGATGTCCAGACGCTGGACACGGTGATCGTCACCGGCGTTCGCAATCCCGAAGACCCGCCCATCGTCGCCGACGCCCGGGCCCTGCTCAGCCGCACGCCCGGCTCGGTCGCCGTCGTCTCGGCCGAGAGCTATGCGACCCGCTTCGCCCAGGGCTTTTCCGACAGCCTCAGGAATGTCCCCGGCGTCCTCGCCCAGAAACGCTATGGCGAGGAAAGCCGCCTCTCCATCCGCGGCTCGGGTATCGCCCAGGGTTTCCACCAGCGCGGCGTCCTGTTTGCCCAGGACGGCGTGCCCTTCGCCGACGCCGACGGCTTCTCCGACTTCCAGGGCATAGACCAGCTGAGCGCCCGCTACATCGAGGTCTACAAGGGTGCCAACACCCTTCGCTTCGGCGGTGCCCAGTTGGGCGGTGCGATCAACATGGTCACACCCACCGGTCGCACCGCCACAGATGATCGGGTGCTGCAGCTCGAAGCCGGCTCCTTCGGCTTCCGCCGCCTGCATGGCGCGTTCGCCGGCGAATGGGGCGACTGGGACGCCTTCGTCGGCGTCACCGCGCTTGAGACCGACGGCTATCGCCGCCAGAGCGACCAGAGCCAGGGCCGCCTGACTGCCAACGTCGGCCGCCGCTTCGGCGAGGACCGCGAAATCCGCCTGATCGCCCAGGCCGCCGACGTCCAGCAGTCCGTGCCGGGTCCGCTGACCCTGACCCAGGCGCTTGCCACGCCGCGGATCGCACCGGCCAACAACATCATCAACGACAACGCCCGCGACCAGACCCTCAAACGCCTGACCCTTCAGACCCGTTGGCGGTTCGACGACAGCACCCTGTTCGAGGGCGCGATCTGGGGTTGGGAAAAATCGCTCTATCACCCGATCTTCCAGGTCGTGGATCAGGAGAGCGAGACCCGCGGGGCCTTTGCCCGGATCGACTGGACCGGAACGGTCGGCGGGATGCGCGCCGACGCCTTCTATGGTCTGAGCTATCGCGACGGTCAGATCGACGCGCTGCGCTACGTCAATGTCGGCGGCTTCCGCGGCGCCCTGACCGCCAACGGCTTCCAGGAAGCCGACGGGCTGGACGTCTTTGCGGAGGGTCGGCTGTTCGTCAGCGATCGTCTGGCGCTGGTCGCTGGCGGTTCGTTCGGCCGTGCCGGCCGGGACTATGTCGATCGCCGGAACGCGTTGAACAACGACGGCATCGACTATGAGTGGTTCTCGCCCCGGCTCGGCCTGCTCTGGGAGTCTGAAGACGGCGCCCAGGTCTTCGCCAATGTGACCCGTTCGGTCGAACCCCCGGCCTATGGGGCCCTCGTCCAGGCGCCGCTGGTCGGCTTCACGCCGATCGACATCCAGGACGCCTGGACCGCCGAGCTCGGCGCCCGCGGCCGTCGCGGCGCCTTCGCCTGGGATTTCACCGTCTATCGCAGCCGGATCGACGGCGAGATCCTGAATTTCATCGTCGGCCCGGACATTCCGGCGGCGACCTTCAATGCCGACCGGACCATTCACCAGGGGATCGAGGCCGGGCTGGACTGGCGGCTGCCGGTGGAGCTCGCCGGCGGCTCGCTGCTCCTGCGCCAGACCTATGCCTTCAGCGACTTCCATTTCGTCGATGATGCGCGGTGGGGCGACAACACCCTGCCGGTCGTGCCCGAGCACCAGTACCGGGCCGAACTGACCTTGCGTCATCCGTCCGGTCTGTTCGTCACCCCTTCGGTCGAGTGGCGCATCTCGGACGTCTGGGTCGACTATGCCAATACGCTGAAGGCGCCGTCCTACGCCCTGCTGGGTGTGAATGCCGGCTTCAAGCTCGGCTCGGGCGCGACCGTCTATCTCGACGCCCGCAACCTGACGGACGAGCGTTACGTCGGCGAGTTTTCCGCCGTCACCGACGCCCGCACCGCCTCGACCTCGGTCTTCTTCCCCGGCGAGGGCCGTTCCGCCTTTGTCGGCGTTCGCCTGACCTATTGATCCGACAACCGGGGCGGGCCGAAAGGCCCGTCCCGACGGAGTTCGACCATGAACCACAGCCCTTCCGACCCGCCCCTGTCCGGCGCCTTCCGCGCCGTCTGGCGCTGGCATTTCTACGCCGGCCTGCTGGTCCTGCCCTTCCTGATGTTGATGGCGCTGACCGGCGCCCTCTATCTTTTCACCGACGAGATCGACGGCGCTGTCTATCGCGACCTGTCGCGGGTCGAGCCGCGCGCCGCGGCGGCTTCGCCCGATCGCTGGGTCGCCGCCGCCGAGGCGGGGACCGGCGGCACGGTCGCCAATGTGCTGGTGCCCGCACAGCCGGATCAGGCCGTTCGCCTGACCGTCAACCTGCCCGACGGCGGCAAGCGCACCGCCTTCGTCGATCCCCACGACGCCCAGCTGATCGGCGTCACCCCCTTTGGCGGGGTTATGGAGACCGTCAAACGGCTCCACAGCCTTATCCTGCTCGGCGCCTGGGCCAACTATGTCGTCGAGATCGTGGCAGGCTGGGCCATCATCCTCGTGGCCACCGGCCTGTTCCTGTGGTGGCCGCGCGGCCGCGGGGTCGGCGTGGTCTCGGTCCGCGCGGCTGATCCGGGGCGGCGTCCCTTCTGGCGCGACGTCCATGCCATCACCGGTCTGTACGCCGGCGCCGTGATCGCCTTCCTCGTCGTCACCGGCATGCCCTGGTCCGCCTTCTGGGGCGATCAGTATATGGCGGCG
The DNA here is from genome assembly GCF_002343105.1 of Brevundimonas sp. UBA2416. Taxonomy (NCBI): domain Bacteria; kingdom Pseudomonadati; phylum Pseudomonadota; class Alphaproteobacteria; order Caulobacterales; family Caulobacteraceae; genus Brevundimonas; species Brevundimonas sp. UBA2416. Next base: position 208,667 of record NZ_DDRM01000015.1, on the reverse strand, counting down.
GTCAAGACCCACGGCCTCGGCCGGCCCCAGGCCCCGCCGGCGGCCAGTCCCTTCGCCCACGCCGCCCACCCGGCCGATGCGCCCGCCGGGGTCGGCTGGACCATGGAAGGGATGGTCATGCCCACCCCCCGCGCCGGCCCGGCCCGGCTGGCGCGGGTGATCGACACCGCCGAGGCGCAAGGCCTGGTCCGGCCCTATATGGTCTCCATCCCGTCCGATCCCGGCCTGGCCTTCACCGCCGCGCGTCAGGTCAGACAGGTCGAGGACACCCGCACCCTCTATATCGACGCCGCCACCGGCGGCGTCCGCGCCGACATCCGCTATGACCAGTTCGGGGTCGGCGCCCGGGCCTTCGAATGGGGCATCGCCGTCCACCAGGGCACGCAATACGGCTGGATCAACCGCTACCTGATGCTGGGCGGCTGTATCGCCATCTGGCTGCTGGCGATCAGCGGCGTGATGATGTGGTGGAAGCGCCGCCCGCCGAAACTGTCCAAGGGCCGTCTCGGCGCGCCCGAGGCTCCGCCCGGGCCGCGTGTTCGCGCCGCCGTGCTCGGCATCGTCCTGCCCCTGGCCATCCTCTATCCCCTCACCGGTCTGAGCCTGATCGCCGCCCTGGCGATCGAGCGGGCCGCAACCCTGGTGCGTCGTCGTCTCGCCGCCCGAACCTCAAGGAGTCCGTCATGAAACGCCTGATCCTCCCCGCCGCCCTGCTGGCGCTCGCCGCCTGTAACCCGTCGCCCGCGCCCGAAACCCTCGCCGCCGTCGCGACCTCCGACGCCCTGTGCCGGCCCACCCCCAACGGTCGCGACGCGACCGGCTGCTACCTGACCCTCACCGCCAGCCGCAACGACCGTCTGGTCTCGGTCTCCAGCCCCGCCGCCCGCGAGGGCCAGATCCACGAGATGAAGGTGGCCGACGGCATGATGTCGATGGCCGAACTCGAGGCCGGCCTGCCCCTGCCGGCGGGCGAGGCTGTTTCGCTCCGGCCGGGCGGCAACCACATCATGCTGATCGGGCTGAAACAACCGCTCGTCGCGGGCGAACAGGTCTCCCTGACCCTGACCTTCGAGCACGCCCCGGCCATGGGCATCCGCGCCCGGGTCGGACAGCCGCCGGCGGCGGGGCAGGGGGCGCCGCACGGCTGACGGCGGCCGCTCTCTCGCCGCCGCCGCCGGCGCCTGCTAGTCGTGCGCCATGCGTCGCCTCCTCGACTTCATCCTCAACATGGAAGCCCGCCGCTGGCGGGCCGCCCTGGCGACGGCGCTGTTGCTCGGCGCCACGGTCGGGCTGCTGCTCTTCGGCAAGAGCCAGTTCGGACTGGCGGCCGAGGAGAACCTCGAGGCCTGGCTGCAGGGCTATCGCGGCAGTCCCTGGGCCTTCGTCGCCACCGTCGGCCTGTTCATCGCCGCCGCCTTCATCGGCATGCCCCAGTTCATCCTGATCGCCGCCTGCGTCGTGGCCTTCGGGCCGTCGCTGGGCTTCTTCTACAGCTGGGCGGCGACCGTGGCCTCGGCGGGCGTCACTTACTGGCTGGGGCGGGGGCCGACGGCGCGGCTGGTCGACCGGTTCGGCGGGCGCACCATGGGCCGACTCAAGGGGTTCGTCGGCAAGAACGCCTTCTACGCCAGCTTCATGATCCGCAACGTGCCTTCGGCGCCCTTCATCGTCGTCAACATGGCGTTCGGCGCCACCCGTGCGTCGTTTCCCGCCTTCCTCGCCGGCTGCGCCCTCGGCGTCCTGCCCAAGACCGCGCTGGTGGCCTTCTTCGGCGGGGCCGTGGTGGCGGCGGTCAGCGGCGACGGCGTCTGGACCTCGCTGATTCTGGCCGGCGTGGCGATCGTCTGGCTCGGCCTGATGCTGGGCGCACGGGAACTCGTGAAAAGGCGCGAGCGGGCCTCCGGCGCCGACTGACAGCCGCGCCCGAAGCGGTTCGGCGTCACGTTCTGGTGAGACCGCCCCAAAGGCGCAGCTTGGGGCCTTTTGAATGCATCTCGCCGGGCGACAGGGCTTGTATTCGCCCTCGCACAAGGGCAAACGAGCCGTAAGGTCGGTCAGGCGATAACGATCAGGAGGCGGCGCGTGGGGATGCGTGTCGCCGGGGCGTCGCCGAAGCGGATCGAGACTGACGCCCGCCCCTCCAAGGCCCGAACGAACGGTATCCCGGACCCATGTTCTCCAGCATTTTCGGCGCGATCTCCAACGACATCGCCATCGACCTCGGCACCGCCAACACCCTCATCTACATGAAGGGCAAGGGTATTGTGCTGAACGAACCGTCCGTGGTCGCCCTGCGCAATGTCGGCGGCCGCAAGATCGTCCACGCCGTCGGCATCGAGGCCAAGCAGATGCTGGGCCGCACCCCCGGCCACATGGAAGCCATCCGTCCCATGCGCGACGGGGTCATCGCCGACTTCGAAGTCGCCGAGGAGATGATCAAACACTTCATCCGCAAGGTTCATAACCGCAAGGGCTTCGTGAACCCCAAGGTCATCGTCTGCGTGCCGTCGGGCGCCACCGCCGTCGAGCGCCGCGCGATCAACGATTCCTGCCTCAACGCCTCGGCCCGCCGCGTCGGCCTGATCGACGAGCCCATGGCCGCCGCGATCGGCGCCGGCCTGCCGATCCATGAGCCGACCGGCTCCATGGTCGTCGACATCGGCGGCGGCACCACCGAGGTCGCCGTGCTTTCCCTGTCCGGCATCGTCTATTCGCGTTCGGTCCGCGTCGGCGGCGACAAGATGGACGAGGCGATCATCTCCTACATGCGCCGCAACCATAACCTTCTGATCGGCGAGACTACCGCCGAGCGCATCAAGAAGGACATCGGCACCGCCCGCATCCCCGCCGACGGCGAAGGCCTGTCGATCGACGTCAAGGGCCGCGACCTGATGCAGGGCGTGCCCCGCGAGGTCCGCATCTCCGAACGCCAGGCCGCCGAAGCCCTGGCCGAGCCGGTCTCGCAGATCGTCGAGGCCGTGAAGGTCGCCCTGGAAGCCACCCCGCCCGAACTGGCCGCCGACATCGCCGACAAGGGCATCATGCTCACCGGCGGCGGCGCCCTGCTGCGCGGTCTGGACGCGGAAATCCGCGACCACACGGGCCTGCCCGTCTCGGTGGCCGACGATCCGCTGTCCTGCGTCGCCATCGGCTGCGGCCGGGTTCTTGAGCATCCGCGGTGGATGAAGGGCGTCCTCGACTCGGCCCTCTAGGGCGCGCGCCGAAACACCGCCGCAAATCCCCGTTATCGTCGCTCCGTCGCCGGTTCCCAACCGGCACGGATTTTGCGATAGGCTCGACAGATCGGCCGGGGGCGTCCCGCTGATTCCCATTTTCTGAGGAAGGCGCGCCGTGGCGTTTCGCGACGGACCGTTCGAGAACATCAAGGTGCCGCTGGTCTGGACCGCGGCCGTCACAGTCGTGCTCGCCGCCATCGGCTGCATCCTGCTGCTGATCAGCGACGCCCGCGCCCAGACCTCGCCCTACCAGCCCGTGCGCTCCGGCGTGGAAGCCGTCGCCGGGCCGGTCGGCGGCGTCTTTGCGGCCCCGGTGCGGTGGTTCGGCCATGCCAGCGACTATGTCGGCGGCTATTTCTTCGCCGTGTCGGAGAACCGCCGGCTCAAGCGCGAACTGGCCGAGCTCCAGCCCTGGCGCGACCAGGCCATCGCGCTCAAGAACGTCAACGCCCGCTATGAGACCATGCTGGGCATCCGGCCCGAGCCGCCGGTGGCGATGCAGACCGCGCGCTCCATCCTCGACACACGCGGCCCCTTCTCCAAGGCCCGGCTGCTCGACGCCGGCTCGGCAAATGGCGTCAAGGTCGGCAATCCTGTCATCAATGAACACGGGCTCGTCGGACGCATCGTCGGCGTCTCGCCCGGCATCAGCCGCATGCTGCTGGTCACCGATGTCGCCAGCCAGATCCCCGTGCTCGTCGACCGCACCGACGCCCGCGCCATCCTCAAGGGGGATGGCTCGCCGAACCCGCGGCTCGAGTTCATGCGCGGCGTCGGTTCGGTCCAGGTCGGCGACCGCATTCTCTCGTCCGGCGACGGCGGCGGCCTCCCGCGGGGCGTGCCGATCGGCGTCGCTGCACGCGGCATCGACGGCAGCTGGCGCGTGAAGCTGTTCAGCGACCGCGGCGCCATCGATTTCGTCCGGGTCATGCTGTTCGAGGATTTCGGCCAGCTGATCGGCGCCGAGGATCTGAACGCCCCGCCGTTGGCCGCGCTCGGCACCCTGTCCGAGGCGAGCCCTGAACAGGCTTCCGCCATCCGGGACGCCGCCGCCCGCCGTGAGACCGCCCGCGCCCAGGCCGAGCAGAGACGATCCGACACTGCCGCCGCCACGGCCGCCGAGGCGGCTCGCCCGCAACCCGCCGCCCCGCCGCCCGCCGCCGCTGCGCCGCCGTCCCAGCCCGCTGCCCTGCCGCCCGGAGGGACCGAATGAGACGGCCGGTCGCGGTCCGCGTCGTCGGACCGGTGCAGTGGATCATTATTCCGGCCGTGGTCACGGTCGCCGTCACCATCCTTCTCGCGACGCCGGTCGAGCTCTTCGGCCTTCACCTGCCCGAGCCGGTCATTCCGATGGTGCTGGCCTTCGCCTGGCCGCTCATCCGCCCCTCGGTGACCGCCCCTCTGGTGCTGACCCTGCTCGGCCTGCTTCTGGACATCCTGACCTATGGCCCGCTCGGCCTGTGGGCCCTCGTCTTGCTGGCCATCTATGCTGTGGTTCTGGCCTCGCGCAGCTTCCTGATCGGTCAGGACACGGCTGTCCTGTTCGCCTGGTACGCCGCCTGCTGCACCCTGGCCTTCCTGATGGCGTATCTGGTGGTCACCCTGATCGCCCGTAATCCGCCGAGCATTCTCGCCCTGATCGGCCAGATCGTACCGACCCTGCTGCTCTTCCCGTTCGCCGACAGGATGATCGAGCGGTTCGAGGACGGCGATGTGAGGTTCCGGTGAGTTCCGAACCCTCCATCTTTTTTTCGGACGTCAACGAGCGTCAGGGCTCCTTCCTGCGCCGCACCTTCGTGCTCGGCGGCCTGACCACGCTGGGCGGCCTGGCCCTGACCGGCCGTCTGGCCCAGCTTCAGGTCATCCAGGCCGGCCAGTACGCCACCATGGCGTCGAACAACCAGTTCAACTTCCGTCTCGTGCCCCCGCCGCGCGGCCGCATCCTTGATCGCGACGGCGTGGTCATCGCCGGCAACCGTCCCAGCTTCCGGGTTCTGGTGGTGCGCGACGAGACCAAGGATCTGGACCAGACCCTGGATCTGCTCGGCCGCCTGTTGCCCGACACCATGGACCGGCGCCGCTCAATCATCCGCGAGGTCAACGCCGCCCCGCGCTTTTCGCCGGTGCCGGTCAAGAGCGATCTGAGCTGGGAGGAGTTCGCCAGGGTCAATCTCTACGCCAACGAGCTGCCGGGCGTCATGGCTGACATGAACGAGGCCCGCTACTACCCGTTCGGCGGGGCCTTCGCCCACGTCATCGGCTATGTCGCCAAGCCCAACGACCGCGACATCCAGGCCATCAAGGATCGCGGTGAGAAGGTCCCGGACATTCTCTACAACCCCGGCTTCCGTATCGGACGTCAGGGGGTGGAGAAGTCGTTCGACATCGATTTGCGCGGCGAGGCCGGCGGCAACCGCGTCGAGGTCGATGCGCGGGGCAGGGTCGTGGCCGAGGACATCGGCGGCTCGCGCCAGGCGATCCCCGGCAAGGACGTGATCCTGACCCTCGACGCCGACGTCCAGAACCGCGCGCTCGAGGTCTATGGCGAGGAATCCGGCGGCTGCGTGGTCATGGATATCCGCAACGGCGACATCCTTTGCATGGTCTCGGCGCCATCCTTCGACCCCAATATGTTCGTCGGGGGCGTCCCGTCGAACATCTACAACGCCTTGCGCGACTATGAGCGCAAGCCCCTGCTGGACAAGGCCATCTACGGCAGCTTCCCGCCCGGCTCGACCTTCAAGATGACCACCGCGCTCGCCTTGCTGGATGCGGGCGTCAATCCGGCCGAGCGGGTCAACTGCACGGGCGGCTATCGCTATGGCAACCGTACCTTCCGCTGCTGGAAGCGCGGCGGCCACGGCTCGATGGATATGCACAACGCCATCAAGAACTCGTGCGACACCTATTTCTACCACCTGTGCAATCGCGCCGGCGTCGACCGCATCGCCCGCGTCGCCGAGGATCTGGGCTTTAATCAGGTCTATGAGATCGGCATCGGCGGCCAGAGCCGGGGCACCATGCCCAGCCGCGCCTGGAAGGCCGATTACGCCCGCCGCACCCGCGCCACCCATCCGGACGCCGGCACCTGGTATCCGGGCGAGACCCTGTCCGTCGCCATCGGCCAGGGGGCAGTCTCGACGACGGCCCTGCAACTGGCCGTCATGACCGCACGCCTCGCCCATGGCCGCAAGGCCATCACACCACGTCTGATCAAGTCGGTGGGCGGCGTCGAACGCCCGGCGCCAGGCGCTGGCCGGGACCTTCCCTTCAGCGAGGAGCACCTCGATATCGTCCGGGCCGGCATGGCCGCCGTGGCCAACGATGTCACCGGCACCGCCTATCGCGCCTCCCAGCTCGGCCTCGGCGACATCCAGATGGCCGGCAAGACCGGCACGGCCCAGTCGCGAGACTACGGCACGGGTTCGCGTGGGCCACGTGACGCCGTCTGGACGCGCCGCGACCACGCCCTGTTCGTCGCCTTCGCCCCGCATGACGCGCCGCGCTACGCCATCGCCCTGATCATCCAGCACGCGCCGTCCGGCGGTTCGGCTGACGCTGCCCCCCGCGCCCGCGAGATCATGAAGACCGTCCTGCTCAAGGACCCCGACATGCGCGCCCGGATCGAGCGCCCCCTGCCGCCCGAAGCGGTCGCCCCCGCCGGCGCGGACGAGGGCGAACTCGGCGCCGGGCCGGGTGGCGAGGTCACGGGCGCCGCGGCCGAAGAGATTGCGCCCGCCGCACCGGCGCGTCGCCGCGCCCCGACCGCGACCAGCGGACCACGCCCCTATCTGTCGGAGCCGCCGCAATGACCGCCTCGGCCCTGACCCGTCCCGGCGAACGCGATCGCCTTTCGACCAAGATCACCGAACTGGACTGGCGCCTGGTCGCCTTGCTGTGCATGGTCGCCTTCGTCGGCACCGCCATGCTCTATTCGATCGCGGGCGGCGAATGGCAGCCCTGGGCGATCAAGCACGCGATCCGCTTCGGCCTCCTGCTGGTCGTGATGCTGGCCCTGGCCATGTTGCATCCGAAATGGTGGTTCCGCGCCGCCTATCCGCTCTATGCGGTGCTGCTGCTGCTGGTTCTGATGATCGAATTCACTCCGCTCGGTTACGTCGCCGGCGGCGCAAGGAATTGGCTCAACCTCGGTTTCATCCGCATCCAGCCGGCCGAGTTCATGAAGCTCGGCCTCGTTCTGGCTCTGGCCCGCTGGTACCACAGCCATACGGCCCAGGAGGCCCGCTGGTCGTGGAAGCTGTTGATCCCGGCCGGCATGATCGGCCTGCCATTCGTTCTGGTCGCAAAACAGCCGGATCTCGGATCGGCGATGATCATCGGTCTGACCGGCGGCGCGATCATGGTCCTCGCCGGCCTCAGCTGGCGGGTCATCGCCGCCGGCGCGGTCGCCGCCGCCGCCATCATCCCGCCTTTCGTCATGTTCGGCATGAAGGAATACCAGCGCAACCGCGTCCTGACCTTCCTCAGCCCCGAGTCCGATCCGTCGGGCACGGGTTACAACATCATCCAGTCCAAGATCGCCCTCGGATCGGGCGGGGTCCTGGGCAAGGGCTACGGTCTGGGCAGCCAGAGCCAGCTGGAGTTCCTGCCGGAAAGGCACACGGACTTCATCTTCTCGACGGTGGCCGAGGAATTCGGCTTCGTCGGGTCGTTCGCCGTGCTGGCCTGCTACATCGCCATCATCCTGATCGCCCTGCGTATCGCCTCCCTGGCCCACAGCCATTTCGGCCGGATCGCCGCCGCCGGGATGACGGCCTTCTTCGCCCTGTTCGTCCTGATCAACGGCGCCATGGTCATGGGTCTCGCCCCGGTCGTCGGGGTGCCGATGCCGCTGCTCTCCTACGGGGGGTCTTCGATGATGACGGTGATGTTCGGCTTCGGCCTGATCCTGTCCACCCGCGTCCACCGCTACGCCGAGCTGCCGAAAGGGCAGGGGCTGTTCTAGGGGGCGACCCAGACTTCAGCCGGCGGAAGTTCATCACAGCGGACACAACGAGGTCACAGCGGGCACAACGGGTCCGCAGCGCCGCTGTCCCCCACCGCGCTCGATGCATCGGGACAACCCCGGACACTGGGCCTGGTTGATTTCACAATGCGGCGAAGCCGCAACCAAGCCGAACACGCAGCGCTGACCTTGCGACTCCCCGCTCCCGTCGTGTCCGTTGTGACCTCGTTGTGTCCGCTGTGATGAACCTTCCGGCCGTCGTACCTAAGAACAGCATGCACGCCCTCCCCACGAACGGAAGGGACCGCTACGGTGTTGGCATGACAGACAAGCCCAAGCCTGCCGCACCGCCCGCCTTCGTTCCCGACTGGGGCGACAAACCCTGTCCGAAGCCGGGCCTGCCCGCCACCACGCCGGAACGCGCCGCCGCCCTCATGGAAGGGGTGCAGATGCGCGAGAACCCCGCCGAATGGGCCTTCGTCCGCCTGTCCAAACTGATCGAGGATTTCGAGAAGGGGCTCGACAAGGACGACGAGATCGGCGCCCGCATCGTCGGCCTGCCGGGCGATGGCACCATGTCGATCGAGGATCTCGGCTTCTGGGGCCCGGACTTCATCATGTTCCTGGGCAAGAATTCGGATGGCAAGCCGGTCCGCCTGATCCAGCACTATGCCCAGATCAACGTCCTGCTCGATGCCCGCAAGCGGCCCGAGGAACGCGAAGCCCGCCGCATCGGCTTCCAGCTCTCGGAACTGGTGAGGAAGACCAGTCCGAAGTGAGGGGCTAGGGATAAGGGATTAGGGATTAGGTTCAGAGGGTGGTTGCCGCAGGCGAGCGGCCCGGCAGCAGTCTCCCTAATCCCTAATCCCTAATCCCTTATCCCTTATCCCTTATCCCTGCAGCGAAGCGGCCCAGTCCGTGGCCCGCACCAGACTGTCCACGATGCCCGGCTCGCTCGAGGCGTGGCCGGCGTCCTTGACGATGTCCAGCTTCGCCTCGGGCCAGGCCCGATGCAGGGCCCAGGCGCTGGTGATCGGCGTCACCACGTCGAAGCGGCCCTGGGCGATCCAGCAGGGGATGTGCTTGATCCGCCCGATGTTCTTCAGCAGCCAGCCCTCTTCGGGGAAGAAGCCGCCGTTCATGAAGTACCAGCATTCGATCCGGGCGAAGGCGACCGCGAACTCGGGCTCGGCGAACTTGTCCGGCCGGGCGTCGGGGCCTTCGACGCTGACCGTCTCGCCCTCCCAGCTCGACCAGGCCACGGCGCAGCGCTCGCGCTCCGCCTTGTCGTCGCCGATCAGCCGCTTGTAATAGGCGCCCATCAGGTCATGACGCTCATCCTCGGGGATCGGCGCGACGAACCGCTCCCAGGCGTCCGGGAAGATCTGCGACGCCCCATCCTGGTAGAACCAGTGCAGTTCCGGCTTGGTCAGCAGGAAGATGCCGCGCAGCAGCAAGGCCGCGACCCGCTCGGGATGGGTGATCGCATAGGCCATCGACAGCGTCGAACCCCAGCTGCCGCCGAACACGACCCATTTGTCGATGCCAAGCTGTTCACGCAGCCGTTCGATGTCCTCGATCAGCGTCCAGGTGGTGTTGTCCTCCAGCGACGCGTTCGGCCGGCTCTTACCGCAGCCGCGCTGGTCGAACAGGACGATCCGGTATCTCGCCGGATCGAAATAGCGCCGCATGCCCGGATTGACCGCACCGCCCGGCCCGCCGTGCAGGACCACGACCGGGAGTCCCTGGGGATTGCCGCATTCCTCGTAATAGATCTCGTGCACGCCGTCGGTCGGCATGAAGCCGGAGGCATAGGCCTCGATTTCAGGGAACAGTTCGCGGCGCGGGGCGTCGGGCGCAGGGAAGGCCATACGGGTAATCGGTCTCGTTCGCGCCGTCAGGCGGGTGTGGATTGTGACCGCAATGCGGCAATCAGCAGCAAAAGCCAAGCTGCGATCATCAGCACGCCGCCGATTGGTGCGATTGCACCCATCGCCGTCAGGCTTAGCAGAGCGATGGCCGACAAGGCGAGGCAAAACACCAGCCCGCCCGCAGAGGCCAGCCAGCCGGCCAGCACCACCAGTCGTTCGCGGCCCGGCCAGATCGCGCAGACAAGAGCCACAACGGCATGGACCATCTGGTAGTGCGATCCGGTGGTCAGCAGGGACTTGACCTGCGGTCCGGCCCCATGCGCCGCAAACGCCCCGATCAGCACGGCAAGCGCGCCGTTCAAGGCCGCGAAGGCCGCAAGATTGCGATGAATCTGCACGGCCCAGACGCTAGCCGACAGAATCCCATGCGTCTGCTATCCCGCCGGCATGACCGCCGCCCAGCGCATGTCCCTGCAGTATGTGTTGCTCTTCGGCGCCACTGGCGTGAGCCTCCCGTTTGCAGGCCTGTGGTTGAGCGCGCAAGGGTTGAGCGGGGCCCAGATCGGAACCGTGCTGGCGGCGCCGATGCTGGCGCGAATCATTACCGGGCCGCTGCTGGCCGTCTGGGCGGACGGCTTCCGGCTGAGGCGCACGCCGATCGCCCTGCTCGGCCTGATCATGGCTCTTGGCTACAGTCTGGCCGGCCTTGCCGACGGATTCGCCCTGCGCGCCGTCGGCTGGTTCATCGGCGCCACGGCCATGGGGGTGCTGGTGCCGCTGACCGACGTGATGACCCTGCGCCTCGCATCACGCCTCGGCTTCACCTTCGCCCGGCCGCGAGGCATGGGCTCCGCCGCATTCGTTGTCGCCAATATCGGCATGGGCGTGCTTCTCCTCACCACGCCCGTCGACGGGATCATCGTCTGGATCGTGGTGACGTCGTTTGCCTTCGCGGCCGCCGCCATCCTGGCCCTGCCGCCGGAACCCGTGGCAGACGGCGCGCCCGTCCTGGGCCGGGAGCGGTTCCGGGGCCTCGGCCGGCTGATGGTCGATCCCGTCTTTCTGACGACGATCTTCGCCGTCGGCGCGGTCCAGGCTGCCCATGCCTTCCAGTACGGCTTCTCCGCCATCCTGTGGAAGGCGCAGGGGATCAGTGAAGCCGTGACCGGCCAACTCTGGGCCTTCGGCGTCGTGGTCGAGATCGCGCTGATGTGGCTGTTCGAGCCTTGGCGCCGGCGCGTCGGCATCGGTCCCTGGAGTCTGCTGATGGTCGGTTCGGCCGCCGCCGTCCTGCGCTGGGGCCTCATGGCGCTGGCCCCGCCGCTCTGGCTGCTATGGCCGCTGCAGGCCCTGCACGCCCTGACCTTCGCCGCCACCTTCCTCGCCGGAGTCCAACTGGTCGAACGCCTGTCGCCGCCCGATACGCATACGGCCGCCCAGATGCTCAGTTCGGTCTTGTCCGCGGGCGTGTTGATCGGTCTGGCGACGGCGGTATCGGGGCCCCTTTACGATCGCTTCGGAGCTGGAGGGTACTGGGCGATGGCCGCGCTGGCCGGAGCCGGCCTGCTGGCCGCGATCCCCCTGCGCGGTCAGTTGGCGCGGGAGCGGGGCAGGGGCGGGAGATGATGCGCCATGGCCTGGGCCGCGGCCTTGACCGCCCGCTGCACCGCCGCGTCGCTCTCATGCTCCGGGGCGCGCAACAGCCCGATCGCCGGCGTATCCGGCCCGTCCGGCAAACCGGACAGGACGCGGTACAGCAGATAGCTGCCGGCATCCTCTTCTGACTCGGAACTGGCGTCGGCGGTCAGTCCGGCCTTGTTCAGGGCCCTGACGATGTCCGTAACCGGCGCGGTCGCCCGGGCCATCCCTGGCCCGACGGTGTCCAGCCGGCCGCCGTCAAGCGACCGGTTTTCGGCCCGGATCTGGAGCCGGAAGGCATCGCTGCGCCGCGTGCGTCCCACCAACAGCAGGCCCCGGCAGCTCCGGTCCTCGAGATGGGCGGACAGGGTGGCTGCGAGAGCCTCGGGCTCGCCCGCGGCGACTGCGAGCGTCCGCGCGCCGATCGGGTTCCAGGTAGCGCCCGACAGGTCTTCGACCGGATCCCAGCCTGCCTCGTCTACCTCCCAGGCGCAGATGACGAGCGCCGGCCGGTAGTCCGGGGCTGCCTCGTCCTTGGGCTCAAGCATGACCGGCCTGTATATGACAGAAGTGTGACACCGGCCGGCAAGGTGTGGCTACCCGGGCCCCGGCGTCAAGGCTCAATCGCCATCGGGGGCATCCGCCCTCATGAAATTCGCCCCTCAGGCGAGATCACCGACCGCCGCGTCCAGCAGCATGAACGCCCGTCCGCCATCCGATGTCAGACGCCCGAGAATTCCGGACCCATCGCTCGCCCCGGCACGGGTCGCCAGATCGCGCGAGAAGCCGCGGACATAGGCCTCGGCGTCCGCTCGCAGATCCGGGTCGGTCAGAACCCGGCGCGAAACGCTGCGAACCGCCGCCGGCGCCACGCGCCGAACAATCTGGCGCGCCCGGTCCGGATCGCGCTCGGCCACGGCCTGGGCCGCCTCCTCGACCCGAGAACGGGGCAGGAGGGCGTTCGGATCGACGCCCATACGCCGAATGGCGGCGGTGATCCGCGCCTCCAGCGCCTCGGCGGCCTCTGCGGGCATCACGGGGGTATCCAGATCCAAGGGGGCCTCGCCCGGACCGTCATCGACCAGATCATTCCAGTCCAGTCGATCACCGGACGGAGCGCCTGAGCCAGGCATGGGCTCAAGCTTCAACCGCCCCCTCAGCCCGAAGGCGCGCGGCTCTTCGCCCCTGGCCGTGCGTGAGCGGCCGGTGTCAGCCTCGGACTGGCCTGCCGCAGGCGGCGGGACAGGTTCGCGGCGGCGCAGCGCGGGCGCATCGCCGGACACCACTCCCATCAGGCGCACGGCCTCGGTCAGCATGTCGTAGTTGCGCCGCACCCGCTCCTGGAAGCCGGCGTCCAGCGCCTCGGTGTCGGCGGCGGCCTTTTGCGAGGCGGCGGCCAGCGCGGCCAGGCCTTCCTCAACCGTGGCTCTGACGGCCTCGACCCGCTTCTGGGCCTCTTCGGGCAGGCGAGAGGCGCGTTCATCGAGGTCGCCGATCGTTTCGTCGATCCGGGCGAGGGCGGCGGTCATCCGTTCGACCGTTGATTCAAGACGCTCCAGCGCCCGATCACCCGCCTCGTCGACCAGTCCGGTGGTTTCGATGACAATCTTGCGGGCCGTATCGACGCGGGCGTCCGCCGCCTGGTCGGCCTTCTGAGCGGCGTCGAACAGCGCCTCGCCCAGCCGGTCGGCGCGAATCTGGGCCTGTTCCGCTGCATGGCTGGCAGCCTCGCGGGATTTTTCGGCCGTAGCCTGCAGGGCGGACAGCGCGGAGCGGGTCTCTTCGACCAGTGCGTCGCGCGCCTCGGCGGCCAGGGCTTCGAACCGGTCCAGCGCCAGCTTGGTCGCCGCGTCGAAGCCGTCGGCCTCGCGCTGGGACATTTCGACCAGCGCCCGGAATTGGTCGGTCGCGGCCTCGACCAGATCCTTGATGGTCTCGGTCGTCCGCGTCGAGGTTTCCCCGAGTTCGCCAGCGGCGTTCCGGGTTGCGGACAGCTGTTCGCTCAGCTGAGCTCGCTGGCTTTCAACCTGGGCCGAGAAGTCCTCCTGGTCGGTGCGCAGGGCATAGGCGGCGGTGACCAGGGCGGCGCGTTGCTGACCCAGGCCCTCTTCGACCGACTGGATCTGCTCGGCGACGCCCGATCCTGCATTCTCAAGCCGCAAGGTCTGACGGGCCAGATCGTCGGCCGCGACACGGGCGGCGTCCTGGGCTTCGCTGGCGGCTGCGGCGAGGTCGGCGGCGCGCGCGGCCAGGGCGGCTTCCGCTTCGCGAAGCTGGGTCTGGGCCAGGTCGGAGGCGTCCACCACCATCCGAGACTGCCGCTCGACCGCGTCGATCACGCCGGACGCCTGGCTGTCCATCCGGGTGGCCAGATCCTGCATCTTCTCACGTTCGCCGCCGAGTTGTTCAGCGAGGCGTCGCGCGGTGCGCCCGGCCGTCTCGGCGGCCTCGTTCAGCCGGGTAGTCTCCTGCGACAGGGCCTCGCGTAGCAGTGCCATGTCGCTTCGGGCGCGTTCGGCCGCCAGCGACGCCTGGTCGATGTCGTTGCGCAGCGAGTTCAGAACCTCGCCGGTCTGCTGGGCCGCCAGGGCGGTAGGCGCGATCAAGGCCTCTGCCAATTCGCGCGCCCGGCGGGTCTCGACCGCCAGCCCCGCGCCCTGGCGCACGGCGTGGGCCAGCATGATGGCCATGCCGGCGGGCGCCAGGGCGATCAACGCATAGACGGCCAACCGAAGCGGCTCCAGCTCGACGGCGCCGGAACCCACCTCGAAAGCCAGCCATGCAGCCACGCCGCCGATCCAGAGCGCAGAAGCGACGCCGGCGACCAGATAGGCGTGTCGCCCAGATGGGGCAGGACTCTCACGGCCCTGGACGCGCGCCGGAGCTGGTGGCGCTTCATACGTCACGGGCGGCGCATCTGCTGATACCGCCAACTCGGGTGTGACGGTCGGTGGCGGTGTGGCGCGCTCCGCTTCAGCCAGCGCCCGTTCTTCAGCGCGGCGTTGCTCTTCAGCCAGCCTGCGTCGCCGTCGCTCGGACATCGGCCGTTCCAGGGCTGCGCCCGGATCCTTGTCTGGCAGCGAGAGATCGGTGGCATCCATGACCGACCCGTCGACCAGCGTCGCCGGTTCCGGTTCGGTCAGGTTCAGCGCGGGCCGTTGACGGGGTGATTTCATGGAGCGGCGATCTCGTCACGGTGCGCGCCGACAGCTGGCGCGCGATAGGACGTTTCGACCCTAACGAGTCAATCGCGGTGCGCAAAGTCAGGGGTGTATGATTCAGGGGACAGTCGCGCCCCTGGGATCAGCAATCCTGCTTGCGATCGGTCGATGCTGCCAGGACGGCGGCGGACGGGCTGTCTCCGCAATCACGGACGCGATGGATTTCCCGCTGGGGCGTCTGACGCGAGTCGAGATCCACGCCGAACTGCGACAAGGCCGCAGCGGCCAGCATGGCGACGAACCCTGCGATAAACTCGATCAGCGCTTGCATCGCCGATCTCCCCTGTCCGACTGACGGCGGTTCTTATGCCCCTAAAACAAGGTTCGGACAATCCTGCTCCACATGAACAAAGCGTCACGATTGACCCGATACGCTTTCACATGGAACGGAAGTGGCTGGCGTGCGTCCTGTAGAGCTTGGGGCGCACATCGCCGTCACGCGAATCGGCCAGACCTGCGCCATGAACGAAACGGGGCACGACCAGAGCCACAGCCTGCTGACGCCGGGCCGCAACTGTTGGCGGGTCGAGACGGCGGACCGGTTCGCCGTTCTGATGGAGAATGCCGCGTATTTCGACGCCCTGCGGTCGGCCCTGGGCAAGGCGCGCCGTTCGATCGTCATTCTGGGCTGGCAGTTCGATCCTCGCACGCGGCTGGATCCGCAGAGTTCGCATGACGACCATCAGGCCCAGATCGGTCACCAGTTGCGCATGCTGGTGAAGGCTCATCCAAATCTGGATGTGCGGTTGCTGATCTGGAAATCGCCCCTTCTGATCGCGGCGTCGCAAGGTTTCTATCCGCACAAGGCTCAAGTCTGGTTCCGCAAGCGGCTGGTGGAGTTCCGGCTTGATCCGCCCCCGACGTTCGGCGCCTGCCACCACCAGAAGGTGATCATTATCGACGACGCCGTGGCCTTCTGCGGCGGCGGCGACATCTCAACGGACCGATGGGATTCCGAAGAACATCTGGATGGCGATCCGCGTCGCTGTCAGCCGTCCGGTCTGATCCCGCCGCCCCGGCATGAGGTGATGGCGGTCATGGACGGGGCGGCTGCGAGAGCGCTCGGCGATCTGGCGCGGGAGCGGTGGTTTCGGTCGACGGGCGAACGGACCATCCCGGACGAAGCCGACAGCGATGCCTGGCCCGATGGTTTGGAACCCGACTTGCTCGGGACGCCGGTGGCTATCGCCCGCACCGAACCGGCCGCTGCCGGGCGCGCCGAGGTCCGTGAGAATGAGGCCCTTCATCTCGACGCGATCCGGCGTGCGAAGCACCTGATCTATATGGAGAACCAGTATTTCACCTCGCCCGCGATCGCCGAGGCGCTGGCCGCGCGGCTGGGCGATCCGGACGGGCCTGAAATCGTGCTTGTTTCGACTGGAACCAGCCCCAGCTGGTTCGACCGGATCACCATGGATACGGCCCGATCGGAGGTCCTGTTCCGACTGGAGCAGGCCGACCGTCACAATCGGTTCTTCGCCTTCACGCCCCATACCCGAAAAGGTGAGCGGATCATCGTCCACGCCAAGGTCTCGATCTATGACGACGCGGTGCTACGGATCGGCTCTACCAATCTGAACAACCGGTCATTCGGTTTCGACACGGAGTGCGACATTGCGGCGGAACCGGCGGACGCCGCTGGCCGGGACGCCATTCGTCGGTTCCGCCACCGCACCATTGGCCACTGGATCGGTATCGACGGCGAGGCCTTTGCCGCGGTGGAGGCCGTTACCGGGAAGGTGGGCGAAGCGATCCATCGGTTCGACACCGGCCGGATGAAGGTGCTCGGCGCCGAGCCGCCTTCGCGTATCGAACGCGTCATCGCCGAATTCCAGCTTGGCGATCCGACCTCGACGCGGGATGCGTTCCGCCCCTGGAAGCGACGCAGCCGGTCTCACCGCACCCTGCCGGCGCCTAGGGAGTCCTGATCTCGAAATCGATGATCAGCGGCAGGTGGTCGGACGCCATCCGGGCCAGGGGAGAGAAGGGCGCCTTCACCGCCGTGACCACCAGTTCAGGGCTGGTGAAGCAGTGGTCGATCCGGATGGCCGGGAAGCTTGATGGAAATGTCTTGACCGAGGGCTTCAGCCCCAGACTACGCTGACAGTCGGCAAGCCGCCGGGCGAGCGTCTGATACGGTCGGGTGACCGACGTCGCGTTGAAGTCGCCGGTGAGCAGGGTCGGGCCGACGCAGTCGGGATGGCCCAGCCAGTCCGGTCCAACCAGCGCCGCCGCCTGCAGCCTCTGCTCGCGGGGTACCAGGCCGAGGTGGGTGTTGATGACGTTAAGTTCGACCCCGTCGAAGTCAACGGCCGCCCATATGGCGCCGCGCGGCTCCAGACCCGGCACGCCGCGAATGCTCGGCAGCGGTCCGGACTTCACCAGCCGCTCGGGCCTGAGGGTCAGGACGGCGTCGCCGTATTGTTCGGCCTCGACCTGCATGGCGGCGTGGAAATGGAAGGTCATGGCCAGACCGTCGGCGATTGACCGGGCCTGATCGACATAGCCCGTGCGGGCGCGTCCGACGTCCAGCTCCTGCAGGCAAACGATGTCCGGCTCGTGCTCGGCGATCACGCCCACGATGCGGGCGACGTCGAGCTTGCGGTCGACGCCGACGCAGCGGTGAACATTGTAGGTCAGCAGACGGGGCATGACGTCCTGGGAACAGTCCGGGCGGTGGTCAGGCCAATACCACGGGGAATACGACACCAAAGCGGCGAAGGGCGACCTTGGTTCAGATCAGGACCAGACGATCCGCGACCTCATTGGGATTTGAAGCCCGGGGTGGAAAGTGCGCGGCAAGAACATCGCCGCACAGACCGATCGCGACCTCGAAACCGGCGGCGGGGTCGCCTTTCTTCATGCCCTTGGCCAGCGCCTCGACGGCGTCGGCCCAGACGGCCTGGTCGACCTTGCTGTAGATGCCCTCATCGGCGACGACCTCGACCTGATGGTCGGACAGCGCGGCGAATATCAGGACTCCGGTCCGCTCGCGGGTGACATGCAGACCGTGCGCCAGAAACTGTTCCATGGCTGTGCGGCGCACCCGGGCCCGACGGACGCTGCGCGGCGTGACGACACGCCGAACGGCAGGGATCGAGGTCAGCAGGAAGACGGTCACGAAAACCGCAGACTGGATCAGGGCGTAGGCGGCCAGCGACTGGCCTACAACGACATCGGTGGAAGCCAGATGGGCGGCCTGCCACCCGTCTCCCAGACCCGGAATCCAGGCTGGATCGAAGCCGAACGGGATCAGGCCCAGCGGCAGGAGCAGGGCCGCGGCGGCCGCCCAGCCGAGCGAGATGTCGCGATAGGACGAGACCCGTCGGGCCAGAACACAGAATATCTCGCCTGAAGTCCTGGTCTCGGCGGCTGCGATCGCGTCGCCGATGCGGCCCTGAACCTGGGGAGTCAGCTTGATCACCATCCGCCCGATGCTCCCCCGCCGCCGAAGCTGCCGCCGCCGCCGCCGAAACCGCCTCCGCCGCCACCAAATCCGCCGCCGCCGCCGCGGCCGCTGCTTCTCAGCGCCTCAGTCGCGGCCCACAGCAGTATGGGACCGACCCCGCTGGGGCGTCGGCGACCGCGTCCCCCGCCGCCGCCAATCATGGCGAGGATCATCAGGATGAAGATCACCGCGATCACCACCCCGACGCCGATGGGCGCTTCGGACCTGGGTCGCTCCGCCGCTGCCGCGCGGGCCTGGGCCTCGGCCGGATCCAGCCTCAGCTGGCGGTCGATGGCGTCGACGCCCTGTTCGATGCCGCGTTCGAAATGGCCCTCGCGGAAGGAGGGCAGGATCTCGTTCTGGATGATCAGGGCCGACAGGGCGTCGGTCAGGACGGGTTCGAGCCCGTAACCGACCTCGATGCGGACCTTGCGTTCGCGCGGCGCGACGATCAGCAGGACGCCGTTGTTCTTCTCCGCCTGGCCGATGCCCCAGGCGCGGCCGAGCTGATAGCCGTATTCCTCGATCTCATAGCCCTGAAGGTCGGGCACGGTGACGACGACGACCTGATCGGTCGTATCGCGCTCCAGCGCCTCCAGCTTTCCGGCCAGAGCCAGTTCCTTGGCGTCAGAGATCAGGTCGCCGTGATCGATGACCCGACCGTTCAGGGGCGGAAAGGTCGGGCCGGCGGCCAGCGCCGGGGCGACGGCCGCCAGCCAGACGACGGCCAGCAAGGCCGCTATCAGGCCGGCGGCCCTGATCACAAGAGAACCCGGGAGGGTGCGGATCACTGCGCCGCCGGGGCTGCGGCCGGAGCTGCAGGCGGCGCCGCGCCGGGTGCGGCGGCAGGCGCCGCGCCACCGGGCTGGGCCGGGTTCAGGGCGTCGAAATTCACGCCCGGCGCTGATTGCGCCGCCTCGGTCGCCGAGAACAGCTGCATCGGCTCGGACCCGCCGTGAATCGTGTTGGCCCAGATCACCGTCGGGAAGGTGCGCAGCGAGGTGTTGTAGTCCCGCACGGCCTCATTGTAGTCGCGCCGCGCGATGGCGATCCGGTTCTCAGTGCCTTCCAGCTGGGACTGCAGGGCGATGAAATTCTGGTTCGACTTGATGTCCGGATAGCGCTCGACAACCAGCAACAGCCGCGACAGCGCCTGCGAGAGTTGGCCCTGGGCCGCCTGGTAGCGCTGGAAGGCCGCCGGGTCGTTCAGCGTCTCTGGCGTGACCGTCACGCCGGTCGCTTGCGCCCGGGCCTCGATCACCTGGGTCAGGGTGGTGCGCTCGGCGATCGCCGCGCCCTGCACCGTGGCCACCAGATTGGGCACCAGGTCGGCGCGGCGCTGGTACTGCGACTGGACATCGGCCCATTTTGCCTTGGCGGCCTCTTCCTTGGTCGGGATGGCGTTGATCCCGCAACCCGCCATGGCGGGGGTCAGGATCACGACGGCCGCGAGGGCCGAAACACGGGGCGAGAAGCGGATCATCGACGTCTCCTGACAGGCCAGAGTCCGACTATCGGGGTTCAATGGCGCAGGTTCAAGCGTCCAGAGGTTCGGGCGTGACGCCGATGGACCGGCAGGCGGCCGAATAGGTGTTGGCCAACAGGCAGGCGATGGTCATCGGGCCCACGCCTCCAGGCACTGGCGTGATCTGTCCAGCAACCCCGGCGGCCTCGGCGAAGGCGACGTCGCCCACGAGGCGGGTCTTGCCCTCGGCCGCCTTGACCGGATCGCGGGACGGCACACGGTTGATGCCGACGTCGATGACCGCCGCGCCGGGTTTGATCCAGTCGCCGCGCACCATCTCCGGTCGGCCGACGGCGGCCACCAGTATGTCTGCGGTGCGGCACAGGGCGGGCAGGTCGCGGGTCCGGGAATGGGCGACGGTCACGGTGCAGCTCTCGGCCAGCAGCAGCTGCGCCATCGGCTTGCCGACGATGTTGGAGCGTCCGACGATCACGGCGTTCAGCCCGGACAGATCACCCAGTTCGGCCTTCAGCAGCATCAGACAGCCCAGCGGCGTGCAGGGCACCAGCCCTGGCAGGCCGACAGCCAGACGCCCGGCGTTGACGACGTGAAAACCGTCGACGTCCTTGTCCGGATCAATCGCGTCCAGCACGGCCGAGGCGTCGATGTGGCCGGGCAGGGGCAACTGGACGAGAATGCCGTGGATGCCGGCGTCGGCATTCAGCGCCGCGATCAGGGCCAGCAGGTCCACCTGCGAGGTCGTGTCGGCAAGGCGGTGGGTGTCGGACCGCATGCCGGCGCGCTGGGTCGTTTCGCCCTTGTTGCGGACATAGACCTGGCTGGCGGGGTCTTCGCCGACGATGACGACGGCGAGGCCCGGCTTGACGCCATGCGCTGTTTCCAGCCGCGCCGAGGCGGCGGCGACGCGCTCCACCAAGCCGGCCGCAAAGGCCTTGCCGTCGATCAGGGTCGCGCGGGCGGGGTCGGCCGTCATGGATTTCGGCTCCGGTCGTCAGGAATCGTGCGGTCGCCGCGATTTACAGAGGGCGCGGTTCGGCGTCTATGATCGGAGTCGCATTCAAGGGGATATCCATGCGCCGTAAGACCATTCTCGCCGCCGTCAGCCTGCTGGCGTTGTCGATCTCGGCGCCGGCGCTTGCCCAGCGCGCGGAGACCCTTTCGCCTGGCCGGACCATTGAGGGCCAGATCACGGAGGGCGACGGCACGGCGGCCGACGACGCCTACCGCTACGACGACTATCTGATCCGCGCCCGCGCCGGCCAGCGGCTGGAAGCTATCATGCGCGCTGACGACTTCGACGCCTATCTCGAAGTCTTTCACCAGGGCGACAGCGAGGCCCTGGCGCAGGACGACGACGGTCTCGGCGAAGGCACCCATTCGCGGCTGCGCTTCACGGCGGACCGGGCGGGAACCTATGTGCTCCGGGCCCGCACCCTCTCGGGCATCCGGGGCGGGGCCTATTCCCTCGGCCTGACCCAGCGTCCGCCGGCGGGTCGCCCACCGCGGCCGTCGGGCATCCGCGTCGGACAGTCGATCCAGGGCGCGCTGACGGCGGGCGATCCGGAGAGCGAAGGCGGCCGAGCCTATGACGCCTACACCTTCCGGGCCCGCGCGGGCGACCGGTTCGTCATCGACCTGACCGCCGACGATTTCGATCCCGTGGTCCGGGTCGGCCAGATGCGGGCGGGCGAGTTCAACGAACTGGCCATGAACGACGACACGCTGGAGACGGGCCTCAACTCGCGGCTGATCTTCATGGCGGAGGAGAGCGGCGACTACATCATCCGGGCGACGCCGCTCGGCGCGGGCGACGAAGGCGCCTACACCCTGGCCCTGGCGCGCGGGCCGGAACTTGCCGCCGCCCAGGAGATCGAGATCGGCGGCTCGGTCGAAGGGGCGCTGTCCGAGGGAGACGGCAAGGGCGTTGGAGGCGCCACCGCCGACGCCTATCGCTTCTCCGGACGGGAGGGCCAGCGCATCCGCATCGAAATGAGCTCGGACGCATTCGACACCTACATCGAGCTGTTCGACGCCAGCCGCGTCAGCCTGGCCGAGGACGACGACGGCGGGGCCGAGGGCACTAATTCGAGGCTCACCTTCACCCTGCCGCGGACCGGCGTCTATTTCATCGAGGCCCGCGCCTTCACGGAATCGACGGGCGGCTATTCGCTGTCGGTTTCCGAGGTCGAGCCGGAGAAGGCTCCGGAGACGCTGGCCTTCGGCTCGCCGATCCAGGGAGAGATCAGCGAGACCGATCCGGTCGACGGCGACGATCGCGGCTATGACGCCTTCTCCTTCAGCGGCGCGGCGGGCCAGCGGGTCCAGGCGATCATGCGGTCCGGCGACTTCGACACCTATCTGCAGATCGGGCGCGCCGGGGCGGAGTTCGAGCCCCTGGCCTCTGACGACGACGGTCTGGGCGAGGGCACCGATTCCCGGCTCAACTACACCCTGCCGGAAGACGGCGACTATGTGCTCCGGGTCTCGCCGCTGGGATCGGAAGGAAAGGGTCTTTACGCCCTTGAGCTGATCGACCGCGGGCCGCAGCCTCAGCCAGGCAGCGTTCTGGTCGGCGCCACGGCGAGAGGCATCCTGACCGAAACCGACGCGACCGCCCAGGACAACAGCTTCTATGACGCCTATCGCGTGACCCTGAAGGAAGACGAGAAGCTGCTGATCACCATGGTCTCCAACGAGGTCGACAGCTTCCTGGTGGTCGGACGCGAGCAGGACGGCGGCGGCTTCGAGGTGCTGGGTTCGGACGATGACAGTCTGTCGGACACCCATGCCAAGCTGGAATGGACCGCGCCCGCGGACGGAATCTACGAGGTCCGGGCCGGCACCTTCCAGCAGGGGCAGACCGGAGCCTATGCGCTGAACGTCGAGAAGCAGCCCTAGGGGTATCGCCCCGGGCATGCCGGACGCGTAGAGTGACGGCGTGTCCGATATCGTGAACCGCAAGGATCAGCATCTCGATGTCATCCTTGCGGGGATGGCGGTCCATGGGCTGGACAACGGCTTCGGCGAGGTTCGCTTCGTGCACGAGGCGCTGCCGGATCTGGATCACGGCAAGATCGACCTCGGGACAGATTTCCTAGGCCGACGCCTGAAAGCGCCCCTGTTGATCAGTTCGATGACGGGCGGGCCGGCGCGGGCCGAGGCGATCAACGCCCGGCTGGCCGAGGCGGCGCAGCATCTGGGCATCGCCCTGGCCGTCGGATCGCAGCGGGCGGCGCTGGACGCAGAGGGCGCGACGCCGGGGCTGGATATGGCCCTGCGGCTTCGGGCTCCCGACACGCCGATCCTGGCCAATATCGGCGCGGCCCAGCTGACGCGCGGCTTCGGCGTCGACGAGGCCCGGCGCGTGCTGGACATGATCGCCGCCGACGCACTGATCGTGCACCTGAACCCGTTGCAGGAGGCCTGCCAGCCCGAGGGCGACCGCGACTGGTGGGGCGTCGGCGCGGCGCTGGAGGCGCTGGTGAAGGCGATTGACGCGCCGGTGGTGGTCAAGGAGACGGGGGCCGGGATTTCGGCGGCTACCGCAAAGCGGCTGTTCGCCATGGGCGTGGCGGCGGTCGACGTGGCCGGCGCGGGGGGCTCGAACTGGGCTACGGTCGAGGGCGAGCGGGCCGAGGGCGAGGGCGACAAGGCCCATGCCGCCGCCTTCGCCGACTGGGGCATACCCACGGCGACGGCTATCGCCGAAATCCGTGCGGCCTGTCCCAAGGGTCTGATCATCGGTTCCGGCGGCATCCACGACGGGGTCGAGGCGGCCAAGGCGATCCGGCTGGGCGCGGATATGGTTGGTCAGGCGGCCGGGGTTCTGGGCGCCGCGACGGTCTCGACGGAGGCGGTGGTGGAGCATTTCCATACCGTGCTGCGCCAGATGCGCACCGTCTGTTTCTGCACCGGCTCCGCAAATCTGGCGGCCCTGCGCAAGGCGCCGCTGCAGGGCTGACGCCGGACGCCCGCGAGGGGCGGAAAGACACTGTTTCAGCCGAAAAATTGCGTCGCATTTCGCGGCGTCGGCAGGGGGGGGGCCTTGCGCGGGGATCGGCAGGCCTGGGTGCGGTCCTGTCGGGAGAATTCAGCGTGTCAATGACCGCGCCCGTGGGCGTGGAAGCATTGATGCACGCGGGTGCGTCGGATTCGGTCGTGGGGGAGGAAACGGCGCGTATCCGGTCGGCCCTGAGGGGTCGAAAGGGTGGTTTCGGGGTTCAAAGGGGCGGGAAGATGGGGGGCGAGATTACACTGTTGCTCCCGTCACTTTCGTCATCCTCCGGCAAGCCGCGCCTTCGCGGCGCAGACCGGGGGACCCAGCGGCGCCGAAGGCGATCTGTCCATCCGCGCTCTCGGCAGGTTCGCGCTATCGCGCGCCGCTGGGTCCCCCGGTCTCGCTGCGCTCGCCGGAGGATGACGATAGCGGGAGAGGCTACGCCGACGGCAGCAGATCCCCCGCGAACACCCGGTAGCGGCCCGCACGGACGCCGTCGGTCGCGCGGGCGATATCCGGCGCGAAATAGTGGTCAGAGCCGTAGGCGGCGGCGGCCTCTCGCACGATGGCCCAGACCTTTTCCAGATCGGGCGACGACGTCAGCGGGCGGTGGAATTCCAGACCCTGGGCGGCGGCCAGAAGCTCGATGCCGACCACGGCGGCGGTGTTCTCGGCCATTTCCAGCAGGCGGCGGGCGCCGTGGGTGGCCATGGAGACGTGGTCTTCCTGATTGGCCGAGGTGGGCACCGTGTCGATGCTGCAGGGATGGGCTACCATCCGGTTCTCGGCCACGAGGGCGGCGGCGGTGACCTGGGCGATCATGAATCCGGAGTTCAGCCCGGATTCCTTGACGAGGAAGGCGGGCAGTTCGCTCATCTTGGGGTCGACGAGGATGGAGGTGCGGCGTTCGGAGATATTGCCGATTTCGCACAGGGCCATGGCGATCATATCAGCTGCAAAAGCAACGGGTTCTGCGTGGAAGTTTCCGCCGGAGATCACGTCGCCTTCCTCGATGAAGACCAGCGGATTGTCGGTGACCGCGTTCGCTTCGAGCTCGAGGGTAGCGGCTGCGTTGCGCAGGACGTCGAGCACGGCGCCCATGACCTGGGGCTGGCAGCGCAGGGAGTAGGGATCCTGCACCTTGTGGCAACCCTCACGGTGGCTGTCGCGAATGGCCGAGCCGGCCATCAGGGCGCGCAGGCGGGCGGCGACGGCGATCTGGCCGGGCTGGCCGCGCAGGGCGTGGATCCGGGCGTCGAACGGGGCGTCGGAGCCCTTCAGCGCATCGACCGACAGGGCCCCGGCGGCGATCCCAGCGGCGAAGGCGGCCTCGGCCGCGAAAAGGCCGGCGAGAGCGAGGGCCGTCGAGCACTGGGTGCCGTTGAGGAGGGCGAGGCCTTCCTTGGGGCCGAGCACCAGAGGCTTGAGGCCGGCGCGGGCGAGGGCGGCCTCGGCGGAAAGGGTCTCGCCGTTGTGCCGGGCCTCGCCGACGCCGATCAGGACGCAGGACATATGGGCCAGCGGCGCGAGGTCGCCCGAGGCGCCGACCGAGCCCTTGGAGGGGATGCAGGGCAGGATGTCGGCGTTGACGAGGGCGATCAGGGCCTCGAGCGTCTCGCGGCGAATACCCGAGGCGCCCTTCGACAGGCTGGCGATCTTCAGCACCATCAGCAGGCGCACGACCTCGTCGGGCAGCAGGGCGCCGACGCCGCAGGCGTGGCTGAGGACGAGGTTCTTCTGCAAGGTCTCCAGATCGTCCGTGGCGATGGAGGTGTTGGCCAGCAGGCCGAAACCGGTGTTGACGCCATAGACGGTGCGCCCCTCGGCGACGATGGCGGCGACCACGGCCGCGCCGCGCTCGACGGCGGTCCACGCCGTGGGGGCCAGGGCGACAGTGCAGGGGGCGTCCAGCACGGCGCGCAGCTGGGCGAGAGTGAGAGGGGCGTGGCCGATGGTGAGGGTCATATCTGCTTCTGCTTGTCCCGTTGCGGAAGGTACGGAAAATTGGTCAGCGGCTCAGCCGGGCCGCCGCCGGGTGACCCATAGCCCGAACAAGGCCGCGATCGGGAACATCAGCACGCCATAGATGGCGGCCGGCAGTGACATGTCCGACCGGCCCAGCACGCCCTGGGCGATAACGATGGCGAGGGTGGCGTTGTGGATGCCGACCTCGAAGGCGCTGGCCACCGCCTGGGACTTCTCGACCTTCAGCAGGCGCGGAACCAGATAGCCGACCGTCAGGCTCAGCACGCAGAAGGCGGTAGCGATCCCGCCCAGCAGGAGGAAGTTGGCGGCCAGCAGGTCGAAACTGCTCGCGACGGAGCCGGCGATCACCAGCACCAGAATGGCGATCGAGGCGATGCGGACGGGCTTGTCCATGGCGGTGGCGAAGCCCGGTTTCATGGCCCGCACGGTCATGCCCAGCGCCACCGGGCCGAGGACGATCAGGAAAACCTCCAGTGTCTTCCGGAACTGCAGGCCGACACTGAGGTCGCCCGGCTGGAAATAGGCGATGGCCAGGTTGGTGAGGACGGGCAGGGTGACCACGGCGATGACCGAGTTGATCGCGGTCAGCGAGATGTTCAGCGCCACATCGCCCCGGAACAGGTGGCTGTAGAGGTTGGCGGTCGTACCGCCGGGCGAGGCCGCCAGCAGCATCATCCCGACCGCGAGGATCGGCGGCAGCCGGAACAGCAGCACCAGGCCGAAACAGATCGCCGGCAGCAGCAGCAGCTGGCAGGCGAGGGCGACGGCGGCGGCCTTCGGCTGTTTCACCACCCGGACGAAATCGGCGGGCGTCAGGTCCAGCCCGAGGCCGAACATGATGACCCCGAGGGCGAGGGGCAGGGCGATGGCGGCGAATTCCATGCGGTGTTCCTCAGGAGGCGGGGGGCGGCCGGGTCAGATCAGGTCAGACCGGGCAGGTTAAGGCCATTCTCGCGGGCGGCTTCCCTGGCGATCTCATAGCCCGCATCGGCGTGGCGCATGACGCCGGTGGCCGGGTCGTTCCAGAGGACGCGTTCGAGGCGTTTGGCGGCCTCCGGGGTGCCGTCGGCGACAATGACCACGCCCGAATGCTGGCTGTAGCCCATGCCGACGCCGCCGCCGTGATGCAGCGAGACCCAGCTGGCGCCCGAGGCGGTGTTCAACAGGGCGTTCAGCAGGGGCCAGTCGGACACGGCGTCCGACCCGTCAATCATTGATTCCGTCTCGCGGTTCGGGCTGGCGACCGAGCCGCTGTCCAGATGGTCGCGGCCGATGACGATCGGGCCGCTCAATTCGCCCGAGGCGACCATGTCGTTGAACATCAGGCCCGCGCGGTGGCGGTCGCCGAGGCCGATCCAGCAGATGCGGGCGGGCAGGCCCTGGAAGGCGATGCGCTCGCCCGCCATGTCGAGCCAGCGGTGCAGGCCGGCGTTGTCGGGGAACAGCCTTTTCATCGCTGCGTCGGTCTTGCGGATGTCCTCAGGATCGCCGGTCAGGGCGGCCCAGCGGAAGGGGCCGATGCCGCGGCAGAACAGCGGGCGGATGTAGGCGGGGACGAAGCCGGGGAAGTCGAAGGCGTTGCTGACACCCTCGTCGAAGGCCACCTGACGGATGTTGTTGCCGTAGTCGGTGGTGGGGATGCCGGCGGCCTGGAAGTCCAGCATGGCCTTGACGTGGACGGCGCAGGAGGCGGCGGCCGCGGCCCTTACGGCCTCGGGATCGGAGACGCGTTTGTCCTCCCATTCCGCCACGGTCCAGCCCTGCGGCAGATAGCCGTTGACGAGGTCGTGGGCGCTGGTCTGGTCGGTGACCAGATCGGGCCGGACGCCGCGACGGACGAGTTCAGGCAGAACATCAGCTGCGTTACCCAACAGGCCGACGGATATGGTTTTTCCGTCGGACTTCGCCTGTTCGAGCAGGGCGAGGGCCTCGTCGAGGGTCTCGGCCATGACGTCGAGGTAGCGGGTGCGCAGTCGCATCTCGATCCGGCTGCGCTGGCATTCGACGGCGAGGCAGGAGGCCCCCGCCATGGTCGCCGCCAGGGGCTGGGCCCCGCCCATGCCGCCGAGGCCGGCGGTCAGGATCCATTTGCCGGACCAGTCGCCGCCATAGTGCTGGCGTCCGGCCTCCATGAAGGTCTCGTAGGTGCCCTGAACGATGCCCTGGGTGCCGATGTAGATCCACGAGCCGGCCGTCATCTGGCCGTACATCATGAGGCCCTTGCGATCGAGCTCGTTGAAATGCTCCCAGGTCGCCCATTTGGGCACGAGGTTGGAGTTGGCGATCAGGACTCGGGGAGCGTCCGCATGGGTGCGGAAGACGCCGACGGGCTTGCCGGATTGCACCAGCAGGGTCTGGTCGGCCTCGAGGTTGCGGAGCTCGGTCACAATGCGGTCGAACGACGGCCAGTCGCGCGCGGCCTTGCCGATGCCGCCGTAGACCACGAGGTCCTCGGGCCGTTCGGCCACCTCGGGATCGAGGTTGTTCATCAGCATGCGCAGGGCGGCCTCGGCGGCCCAGGTCTTCGCCGTCATCTCCATGCCGCGCGGGCTGCGGATGACGCGGGTGTTCGGGGTTTGAATCGTCATGGCGGCCTCTCTAGCCCGTCTCCCGGCGGGCGAGAAGGCGGGACGAAAGCCGGCTGCGGCCGGGCGTTGCCGTCTCCTGTCGCCGGTCTGTAGACTTCCCCCGGGCGTCGGGGGTTCGATGGATCGCAGGACATATATGCTGTTGCTGGGCCAGGCCCGCAGGCGCGTCCGGCGCCTGGCGGAGGCCGAGGACCTGTTGCAGGACGCGCTGCTGATCGCCCTGGAAGCCGGGCGCGGAGACCTGACGCGGGCCGAGAACCGACGCTGGCTGGCCGGCGTGATGCGAAACCGCGGGCTGCTGGATGCGAGGAGCGCCGCGCGCCGTCGGCGACGCGAGGCTGACTTCCAGGCGACCGTGCCGGATATGGTCTTGCCGGATTTCCCGGGCGCCGGGCGGATTCCCGACCTGCCGCCTGCGCTCCGGACCACGGCGCTTCTGGCGCTCACCGGACATACCCGGGCCGAGATCGCCTGGCTGCTGCGGCTTTCCGATGTCGCCCTGCGCAAGCGGATCAGCGAAATCCGGCGTCGACTGGTCGGAGCCGGAGACGGTGTCGCGGACATGGAATTGCGGGGCGATCTGCCGTTCGGGCTGATGCGGCGCGCGCTGCTGGGCCGGGTTGGTGATCGAGGCCGGGCGTTCGGCTCGCACGACCCCGACGGAAATCTCTTCGTCGTGTCGTCACGAATTCCCCTGCAGCGGCAACAAGGGTCATCTGACAGCTGAAAAGGAGATTGCGATGTTCGGAAAAACGCGGATCGGCACCATCTGCTATTATGTGAAGGACACGGTCCGTACCGAAACCTTCTATCGCGAGGTGCTCGGGCTTGAGGTCATGAACATGGGCGATGACGGGTCGGGAAACGACTGGCTCATGGCCAATACGGCGGGGGGCGTCGATCTCATCTTCTTCAAACAGGACTCGAGGCCCGGCAATACGCCGATCGTGGTCTTCGACATCGCGGACGGCGGCATCGACGACATCGTCACCGCCCTGGCCGAAAAGGGGGCGACCATCGTGACTCCGGTCAGCGAGGCGCCGGGCGGGTTTTCGGCCGAGTTCGCCGACCCCGACGGCCACGTCCTTTCGATGTATCAGACCGAGGACAAGCCGCGCGGCCGGGCGTAACGCGATCCGGCCCGCGAGGTCCTTCTCCCTGAAGGGGAGAAGGGCTTAGATGGGCAGATGACCGAATCCGAAGCCCTTCGCTGGACGAGCATCGCCGACCTCGTCGGACACCATCCGGACGCGCCGGTCGCCCTGATCGGCGCCGGGCTGAACGAGCGGTCGCTGACGCCGGGGCGGTGCGATCTGGGGCCGAAGGCGTTCCGGGCCGTCCTGCCGCGGTTTTCGACCTATGACGTCGAAACCGGTGAGACGCTGGATGTGAAGGTCCACGACGCGGGCGATCTGGCGCTGAAGGCTGTGACGCCGGCCAACGGGTTCGAGCCCGTGCGTGACGCTGTGGCGGCGCAGGAGGCGCGCGGGCTGACGGTGCTGATCGGCGGCAACAATGCGATCACGCGGCCGGGTGTGCACGGACTGGGCCTGGCGCGGACGGGCCTGTTGACGCTGGACGCCCATTTCGACCTGAGGGACACCGATCAGGGGCTGACCAACGGCAATCCGGTGCAGGCGCTGCTCGAGGACGGGCTGGACGGGGAGCGGATCAGCCAGATCGGCCTGGCGCCCTTCGCCAATACGAAGCGGGCGCATGACAAGGCGAAGGCCGCGGGCATCTCGGTGAGGACAGCGCGGGCCTGTCGTGAGCTGGGTATGGCGGTGGTGGTGGCGCAGGAACTGGAGCGGCTGTCGGGGCTGTGCGAGGTCATCTATGTCGATTTCGATATCGATGTGATCGACCGCGGCCAGTGGCCGGCCTCGCCGGGTGCGCGGCCGGGCGGGGTGTCGGTGCAGGACTTCTTCGACGCGACGCGGGTGATCGGGGCGCATCCGAAGGTGCGGGCGGTGGACCTGACGGAGTACGATCCGTCGCTGGAGATCGGGGACCTCGGCTCGCTGACGGCGGGGCGGTGGTTCTGCGAGCTGCTGGCGGGGTTCGCGTCGCGATGATCCGTGCTGACAGGCTCATCACGGATTGCCGTCTGGCGACGATGGCTGAGGGCGGCGCGGCCTACGGCGCCGTCGAGGACGGGGCGCTGCTGGTCCGGGACGGGCGGATCGTCTGGGCCGGGGCGCGGGCCGAACTGCCGGTCCATGAGGCGGCGCGGACCGACCGGCTGGACGGGCGCTGGGTCACGCCGGGGCTGGTCGACTGCCATACGCATCTGGTGTTCGGCGGCGACCGATCGGGCGAGTTCGAACAGCGGCTTGGCGGGGCGACCTATGAGGAGATCGCGCGGGCGGGCGGCGGCATCGTTTCGTCCGTCGCGGCGACGCGGGCGGCGTCGGAGGATGAGCTTTACGCCTCGGCGCTCGGGCGGCTGGCGGGCCTGAAGGCGACCGGGGTCACGACCATCGAGATCAAGTCGGGTTACGGCCTCGACCACGACAGCGAGCTGAAGATGCTGCGCGTGGCGCGGCGGATCGGGCGGGAGGCGGGGGTGCGGGTGCGCACCAGCTATCTGGGCCTGCACGCGGTGCCGCCGGAGTGGAGGACGGCGCGCGGGCGCTATGTCGATCTGGCCGTGGACGACATCCTGCCGGCGGCGCATGCCGAGGGGCTGGTCGATGCGGTCGACGCCTATTGCGAGCCGATCGCCTTCTCGACGGACGAGGTCGGGCGGCTGTTCGACAGGGCGAAGGCGCTGGGGTTGCCGGTGAAGCTGCACGCCGACCAGCTGTCGGACGGCGGCGGCGCGGCGCTGGCGGCGCGCTACGGGGCCCTGTCCGCGGATCATGTGGAGCACACGACCGAGGCCGGGGTGCGGGCGATGGCGGAGGCCGGCGTCGTCGCCGTGCTGTTGCCGGGGGCCTGGCTGATGCTGCGCGAGACGGTGCTTCCGCCGATGGACCTGTTCCGGCGGCATGGTGTGGCCATGGCGGTGGCCACGGACTGCAATCCGGGGACGTCGCCGGTCGCCTCGATGACGGCGGCAATCAACCTGGCCTGCGTGCAGTTCCGGCTGACGCCGGAAGAGGCGCTGGCGGGGGCGACACGGATCGCCGCGCGGGCGCTGGGGCTGCAAGACGAGATCGGCACGCTGGAGGCGGGCAAGTCCGCCGATCTGGCGGTCTGGGACATCGAACGCCCGGCGGAACTGGCCTACTGGCTGGGCAAGCCCCTGCTGACGCGGCGGATGATCGGCGGCGTCTGGGACGCCTAGACGAGGCCGAATCGCGGCAGGATGGCCGCATGCGCAGCCGCCCTGACCGGACTGAAAACCTGCTGACGGCCTTGTTGGTCGTGGTCACCGCCCTGATGGCCGTGGCGACGCTTGTGAGCCTCGGCCTGTTCCGTCCCTGAAGCCTAGTCGCGCCAGGTTGTGAGTGCCGCCACGTCCGGACGGGGGCGTTCGAGCGGCGGCTCGGCCAGGGTGCCGATATGGATGAAGCCGGCCACCCGCTCGCCCGCGCGGACGTCGTACAGGGCCAGGGCGTCGGGGTCGTAGCTGTACCAGTCGGTGATCCAGCTGGCGGCGAAGCCCAGGGCGTTGGCGGCGTGTTCGAGATTCATGCAGACGGCGCCGGCGGACAGCTGCTGCTCCCATTCCGGCACCTTGTGGCCGGGGATGGGGACAGAGAGCACCAGAATGGACAGGGGCGGGGCGGTCAGCTTGGACAGGACCTTGGCCGCCTTGCCGGGATCGGCCTGACGGGCGGCCAGCGGGGTCAGGGCGGCGGCGAGGGCCGCACGGCTCTGCGGGCCCATGACCACGAACCGCCAGGGGAAGAGCTTGCCATGGTCTGGGGTGCGGGCGCCGAGCATCAGGATGCGCTCGACCTCGGCCTGCGACGGACCGGGCGCGGTGAGGGCCTGGGCCGGGGCCGAGCGGCGGCGGGCGAGACGGTCCTGCATCTCGGCGGACGGGATGGGGAGGGGGAGGGGCGCTCCCAGATCGGCATCGGTCATGGGTCTGAACTAGGCGTGCAAGGCCGTCGGCGCCATACCCACGGCCATGAGCGACTCCCACAAGACCTTTGACGACGACCGGCGGCTGCCCGGCTGGGATGACGGAAGCGACCGCCCCCCGCCCTGGCGCGACGCGGGTTCGAGCCTCGCCTTCGAGAACCCGTGGCTGCGAATGACGCGGCACGATGCGACGGCGCCGACGGGCGTGAAGGCCGACTATGTGGTGATGCGGCCGAAGAACCTGTCCGTCGGGGTGCTGCCCGTTCATGAGGACGGCACGGTCACCCTGGTCGGCCAGCAGCGCTTCGCCCTGATGAACTGGTCGTGGGAGATGCCCGAGGGCGGGGCGCCGTTCGACGAGGATCCGATCGAAGGCGCTCGGCGCGAACTGATGGAGGAGGCCGGGCTGGAGGCGGCGCACTGGCTGCCCGCCTACAAGGCCGAAATGAGCAATTCCGTCACCGACGAGCGCGCCATGGCCTGGATTGCCTGGGGGCTGACGCCCGTGCCGGTCGCGCCGGACCCGACCGAGATCATCCGCGTGGTTCGCGTGCCATTCGGCGATCTGCTGCGCGAGATCGGGACCGGTGCGATCCGGGACATGTTCACGCTGGCGACGGCGCTGAGGGCCTACCATATGGCGCGGGAAGGCGAACTGCCGCCTGAACTGGCGAAGGCCATGCTGGCGGGCGTATGATAGTCGCGAAGGAGCCCTCGATGCCCAAGCTCGAAGTCGTCGCCGTCCAGCATGAGATATGGTCGGCCCTGCGCGCCTCCGCCGAGGCGGCGGTGCGGGACGAGCCGCATCTGGCGTCACAGATGAGCGCCGTCATCCTGTCGCACGACGACCTGGCCAGCGCCCTGAGCTTCCAGATCGGGCGCAAGCTGGGCGACAGCGAACTGGGGCCGATGTCGGTGCGCGAAGTGTGCCGCGACGCCTTCGCCGCCGATCCGTCCATCGTGTCCGCCGCCGAGGCCGACCTGCGTGCCGTGTCCGAGCGCGATCCGGCGATCAAGACGCTGTTGCAGCCCTTCCTCTACTTCAAGGGATTTCAGGCCCTGCAGGCGCACCGGGTGTCGCACTGGCTGTGGAATCAGGGGCGGGAGACGCTGGCTTTCCATTTCCAGAGCCGCATCTCCGAACTGTTCCAGGTCGACATCCATCCGGCGGCGAAGCTGGGGTCCGGCCTGTTCCTTGACCACGGCACCGGCATCGTCATCGGCGAGACGGCGGTGGTCGGCGACGAAGTCTCGATGCTGCACGCCGTGACCCTGGGCGGCACGGGGGCCGAGCGCGGCGACCGCCATCCGAAGATTGGCAAGGGCGTGCTGCTGGGCGCCGGCGCCAAGGTGCTGGGGAACATCACCGTCGGCGACTACGCCAAGGTGGCCTCGGGGTCTGTGGTGCTGAAGCCTGTGCCCGCGGGCTGCACCGTGGCGGGCGTGCCCGCGCGGCTGGTCAACTGCCCGACCGAGGCCATGCCAGCGCGGACCATGGATCATACGCTGGCGGACATCGTCTACGACTTCGTGATCTGACCTTCCCCTCGCGCGGCGGTTTCTCTAGGGTCCGCGCCTTCACGACAGACCTGAGGCCGACCATGAACACCGCCGACATGAAGCGCGTCGAGACGCACCTGAAGCGCACCTTCAACACGGGCGGAATCATCCTGAAGCCGCGCGGCAAGCCCAATGACTCCTGCGAGGTCTATGTCGGCGACGAGTTCATCGGCGTCGTCTTCGAGGACGAGGACGAGGCCGGCAGCTTCATGTTCGAAATGGCCATCCTGGCGGAGGACCTGCCGCAGGACTGATCGCCCGGCAAAGACCGCGCACGAAAAAGCGCCGGAGGAGCGATCCTCCGGCGCTTCGTCGTTTCAGGCCGGAGCGGTCAGTTCTTGCCGAAGATGATCCGGCCGAGCGTCGCGAAGAAGCCCTTGTCCTCGGCGGGCCTGGCCGGGGCGGGAGCGGGGGCAGCGGCCGGAGCCGGAGCCGGAGCCGGAGCGGCGGGCTTCGGAGCGGGCGCCGGCACGGCGGCAGCGGGCTTGGGCGCGGCGGCAGGCTTCGCAGCGGCTTTCGGCGCAGCCTTTGCGGCCGGCTTCTTCGCAGCGGGCTTCGCAGCAGCGGGTTTCGCGGCAGCCTTGGGAGCCGGCTTGGCGGCGGCCTTCGGAGCCGCTTTCGGCGCAGGCTTGGCGGCAGGTTTCGCGGCGGGCTTCTTCGCTGCGGGCTTCGGCGCAGCCTTCACGGCGGGCTTGGCGGCGGCCTTCGGAGCGGCGGGCTTGGCGGCAGGTTTCGCAGCGGCCTTCGGCGCGGCGCTCGACTTTGCCGCCGGTTTCGGCTTGGAAGCGGCGGGCGCCGCCTTCGGTTTGGCGGCCGCCTTAGGCTTGGATGGTGCTTTAGCCATGAATACCCCGACCCCTCGGTTCAGTTGGTTGATGCTGGCGCAGGAGAGCACGCCAGCGCGTGTCTCGATTCGCAATGATAGCGGTGTTTGAGAAATGTCCGAGTCCGCAGTTCAAATAATCGCCCGCGGCCCGCGCGCCGTCGCCGAGGCCGCCGCCGTCTCGCTGGATTCTGATCCATTGCTGGAGGGCGCGACCTATTCGATTCTCGAGGAAGACGAGGACAAGGGGATCTGGCGCATCGACGCCTTTCCCAATGACGCCGACGACGCGCGCGGCATCGAGGCGCGGCTGAAGGCGCACGACGGGCTGACCGTGAAGGTCGAGAAGCTGGCCGACGCCGACTGGCTGGCCATGTCGCTGTCCGGCCTGCCGCCGGTGCGCGCCGGACGGTTCTTCGTCTACGGTGCCCACGATGAGGGCATCGTTCCGAACAACACCGTCAATCTGAAGATCGACGCCGGCGCCGCCTTCGGCACCGGCCACCACGGCACCACGGTCGGCTGCCTGATCGCCTTCGACGAACTGCTGAAGAAGGAGCGGTTCGAGCGCGTGCTCGACGTCGGCTGCGGGACGGGGGTGCTGGCCATAGCGGCAGCGAAGACCGGATCGAAGGTCGCGGTCGGCACCGACATCGACCAGCCGTCCGTCCGGATCGCCAACGAGAACGCGAAGCTGAACATGGCCGACGCGCGCTTCGTCCACGCCTTCGGCCTGAACGACCGCAAGGTCCGCCAGCACGGCCCCTATGATCTGGTCTTCGCCAACATCCTGGCGCCGCCGCTGGTTTCGCTGTCGCAGGACATCAAGAACGCGCTGAGCCTCGGCGGGGTGGCCATCCTGTCCGGCCTGCTGCGGACGCAGGAGCGGCGGGTGTCGGCGGCCTATCTTTCGCGCGGCTTCGTGCTCGAACGGCGCATCCATCGGGACGCGTGGAGCGCGCTGGTTTTGAGGCGGGTGGGTTAACGGCGGAACAGGCGCACCAGGCAACCGTTGCGGCAGTTCAATGGAGGACTGCCCATGACCCACTATGATCCGAACAACGATCCCGAGCGCCGCGAGACGATCATCACCGAGACTGTCGTCTCGCCGGCTCATGTGACCGAGACCGTCGAGACCGTCGTGGTTCGCGAGTCCAACACCGGCTGGTGGATCGCCGGCATCCTGGGCGGGGTCGTTCTGATCGCCGTGTTCTGGATTCTGTTCGCACGCGGCGGGGAGCCTCAGACCGACGAGGCGCTGCTGGAAGCCCGGATGGACGCCGCCACCGCCCAGGCCCAGGCAGACTCCGCGCTGATCCAGGGCCAGGTCGCCGGGGCGCAGGCCAGCGTCGACCTCGCCCGCGCCGACGCCGCCCGATCGCAGGCCGACGCCATCCGCGCCGCCAGCGAGGCTCGGGCCGCGGAAGCTCGCGCCGCGACGCCGGTGGTGATCGAGCGTGAGGTGCAGGTTCCGGCGCCCAGCGGCGGGGTGGCTGTGGTCACGCCGACGTTGCCGCAGAACTGACGGCTTGCGACATGGCGGCGGGACGCTAGTTTCGCCGCCATGCGCCAGTCCTTCGATGAAACCACCGATCCGTCCTTCGGGGCGAAACACCTGCCGCGCGTGCGCGCGAAGATGGCCGAACAGGGGCTCGACGGCCTGCTGGTCCCGCATGAGGACGAGCATCAGAACGAATATCTGCCCGCCGCCAACGACCGGCTGGCCTGGCTGACCGGCTTCACCGGGTCGGCCGGGGCGGGCGCCGTACTGATGGACCGCGCCGCTGTGTTCGCGGACGGGCGCTATACGGTGCAGGTCCGGGCCCAGGTCGATCCGGCGCAGTTCGAGATTCTGGACCTCGTCGAAGGCGGCGTTCCGGCCTGGCTGGAGCGCGCGCCGAAAGGGGCCGTGATCGGCTACGATCCGCGACTGCACAGCCCCGATGCGCTGGCGACCCTGAAGCGGGCGGCGAAGAAGGCCGGGGCCGAGCTCAGGCCGGTCGAGCCCAATCCGCTGGATCTGGCCTGGGCCGAGGAACGTCCCGAGCAGCCGACCGCGCCGGTGGTTCCGCACGAGGACCGCTACAGTGGCGAGAGCAGCGCCTCGAAGCGCGCCCGCATCGGCCAGGCGGTGGCGAAGGCCGGGGCGGATGCGGCGGTGCTGACCGCGCCGGCGTCGCTGGCCTGGCTGTTCAACATCAGGGGTGGCGACGTGATCCGCACGCCGCTCCCGCTCGGGCAGGCGGTTGTGAGGGCGGACGGGACGGCGCAGCTGTTCCTCGACCCGCGCAAGGTGACCAATGAACTGCCCGGCTGGTTGGGCGATGCGGTGACGCTGGAGGCTCCGGCTGCGCTGGACGCCGCGCTCGACGCCCTGTCGGGTCAGAAGGTGCTGGTCGATCCGGGCCAGTCGCCGGCGTGGTATTTCGACCGGCTGGAAGCGACGGGCGCGACTGTGGTGCGCGGCATGGACCCCTGCACCCTCCCGCGGGCCTGCAAGAATCCGGTCGAGATCGAGGGCACGCGCCAGGCCCATATCCGCGACGGTGCGGCCCTGACCCGGTTCCTCCACTGGGTCGATACGGTGGGGCAGGAGACCCTGCCGGACGAGCGTCAGATCGCCGAGGCGCTGGAGGGTTTCCGCGAGGCGACGGGCGCGCTGAAGGACC
The DNA here is from genome assembly GCF_002343105.1 of Brevundimonas sp. UBA2416. Classification (NCBI taxonomy): domain Bacteria; kingdom Pseudomonadati; phylum Pseudomonadota; class Alphaproteobacteria; order Caulobacterales; family Caulobacteraceae; genus Brevundimonas; species Brevundimonas sp. UBA2416. The sequence goes on along the minus strand of NZ_DDRM01000015.1, from coordinate 171,143 downwards.
TGAGCTTCGACACCATCGCCGGCTGCGGGCCGAACGGCGCCCTGCCGCACTACAAGCCCGTGACCCGCACGATCCGGCGGATGGAGAAGGGCAGTCTGCTGCTGGTGGACGGCGGCGGCCAGTATCTGGACGGCACCACGGATGTGACGCGGACGATGGCCGTGGGGGAGCCGACGCCGGACCAGCGGCGCATGTTCACCCTCGTGCTGAAGGGCCATATCGCCATGGCCGTGGTGCGCTTCCCGGCCGGGACCACGGGGCATCAGCTGGACGCGATGGCGCGGCTGCCGCTGTGGATGGCGGGTCACGACTATGACCACGGCACGGGCCATGGCGTCGGGTCTTATCTGGGCGTCCATGAGGGGCCGCAACGGATCGCCAAGGCGGTCAACAGCCAGCCGCTGCTGACCGGGATGATCCTGTCGAACGAGCCCGGCTATTACCGCGAGGGCCACTGGGGCATCCGCATCGAGACGCTGCAGGTGGTGACCCCGCCGACGCCGATCCCGGGCGGCGAGCGACCGATGCATGGGTTCGAACAACTGACGCTCGCGCCGCTGGACCGCAAGCTGATCGACGTCGAGCTGCTGACCCCGGACGAACGCGCCTATGTCGACGCCTATCACGCCGAGGTGCTGGCCAAGGTCGGGCCGTTGCTGGACGGCGAGGTGCTCGACTGGCTGAAGGCGCAGACAGCGCCGCTCTGACCTTGCGAAACGAGGCGGCGGCGCCGACCTGAGGCTCTGCATCGCAGGAGCGCTCCATGAAAACCCGTCGTCTCGGCAAGGCCGGTCCCGAAGTCTCGGCCATCGGCCTAGGCTGTATGGGCATGGCGGCCTTCTACGGCCAGGCGTCGGACGAGGCGCAGGCGACGGCGGTGATCCATCGCGCGCTCGATCTCGGCGTCACCTTTCTCGACACCGCCGAGATGTACGGCCCGCACACCAATGAGATCCAGATCGGCAAGGCGCTGGCGGACCGGCGGGACCGCGCCTTCGTGGCGACCAAATTCGGCATCGGCTACAATGCCGAGCGGACGGCCCTGACCGTCGACGGCTCACCGGCCAATGTGCGCCGCGCCATCGAGGGCAGCCTGAAGCGGCTGGGGATGGACCACGTCGACCTCTACTATCTGCACCGGGTCGATGCGAACACGCCGATCGAGGAGACGGTCGGGGCGATGGGCGAGCTGGTGACCGAGGGCAAGGTGCGCTTCCTCGGCCTGTCGGAGGCCTCGCCGGAGACGCTGCGCCGGGGCCATGCCGAGCATCCGATCACGGCGCTGCAGACCGAGTATTCCCTGTGGAGCCGCGAGCCGGAGGACGAACTGTTCGCCACCTGCGACGCGCTGGGCATCGGCTTTGTGCCCTACAGCCCGCTGGGCCGGGGCTTTCTATCGGGGGAGATCAAATCGGTCGAGGACCTGGCCGCCGACGACTTCCGCCGCTCCAACCCGCGCTTCCAGGGCGAGAATTTCCGGAAGAACATCGACCTCGTCCACGCCGTCGCGGCCATCGCGGCGGACAAGGGCGTGACCGCGGCGCAGCTGGCCCTGGCCTGGGTGCTGGCCCAGGGCGAGACGCTGGTGCCGATCCCCGGAACGCGCCGCATCCGGACGCTGGAGGAGAATGCCGCGGCCGCCGATCTGGTGCTGACCGCCGACGATCTGGCCCGGATCGAGGCGGTATTTCCCAGGGGGGCGGCGTCGGGCCACCGCTATGCCGAGGCGGCGCGGGCCGCGCTGAACCGCTAGGCTTTCAGCCGCCGATCAACGCCAGCCACTGGTCCTCGGTCAGGACCGTGACGCCGTGCTTCAGCGCGTCGGCCATCTTGGAGCCGGCGCCGGGGCCGGCGACGAGATAGTCGGTCTTCTTTGACACCGATCCGGACACCTTGGCGCCGAGGCTTTCGGCGCGGGCCTTGGCCTCGTCGCGCGTAAAGCGTTCGAGGGCGCCGGTGAAGACCACGGTCTTGCCGGCGACGGGGGTGTCGGACTTCGGCTTTTCGGCGTCCTCGATCTGCTCCATCTCGGCGACGAGGGCGTCGACCATGGCGCGGTTGTGGGTCTCGCGGAAGAACAGGGCCAGCGCCCGGGCGGCGACCGGGCCGACGCCCGAGACGCCGGCGATCTGGCCGAGGCCTTCTGAGGGGCCTTCGTCGCGAGCCACGGCCGCCAGCCGGACCAGACCGGCCCAGTCATCGGCGAGGGTCGCCAGGCCGCGGCGGGCCGGAGCGGCGAGGCCGGGGAAGGCGAGGGCGATCTTCTGGTCGATCGGGGCCTCGGGCCAGGGATCGGCGGCGGGCGGCGTCGCTTCGGCGAGGGTCGCCACGACGCGCGGGGAGACGGCGTGGGTCTCGTTCAGCCGCATCCAGTTCTCGCTCGGAATGCCGTCGGCGGCGGCGAGGCAGGCGGCCTTGAACGCGGGCCAGGTCTCGAAGGCGCGGGCCAGGACGATGGATGTCTGTTCGCCGATGTCGCGCACGCCGAGGCCGTAGATGAAACGGTCCAGGGCGATGGTGCGGCGAGCGTCGATGCCGGCCACGAGGTTGCGCACGCTGGTCTCGCCATAGCCGTCCTCGGCGCGCAGGGCGTCGAGTTTCTCCGCGTCGCGGGCGAGGCGGAAGATGTCCGCCGGCTGGCTGATCCAGCCGCGTTCGTGGAAGGCGATCAGCTGCTTCTCGCCGAGACCCTCGATGTCGAAGGCGCGCCGGCTGCAGAAATGCTTGAGGTGTTCGATCCGCTGGAACGGGCAGGCCAGTTCGCCGGTGCAGCGGCGCACGACGCTCTCGACGCCCGAGGCGTTGGTTTCCTTCACCAGCGCGGTCTTCAGCGGGCAGATGCAGGCGTGCGGGAATTCCCACGGTTCGCCGCGGCCGGGGCGGTCGGGATCGACCACGCCAAGGATCTGGGGAATGACATCCCCCGCGCGTTGCAGGGTGACAGTGTCGCCGAGGCGGACGTCGAGCCGGGCGATCTCATCGGCGTTGTGCAGGGTGGCGTTGCGGACGACGACGCCGCCGACGGTGACGGGATGCAGCCGGGCGACGGGCGTGTGCGACCCCGTCCGCCCGACCTGGATGTCGATATCCTCCAGCACGGTCGTCGCCTGCTGGGCCGGGAATTTGTGGGCGATGGCCCAGCGGGGGGTGCGGGCGACGAAGCCGAGGCGGGACTGCCAGTCCAGCCGGTCGACCTTGTAGACCACGCCGTCGATGTCATAGCCGAGGCCGGCACGGTCGCGTTCGAGCTCGCCGTACAGCCCCTGCAGGCCGGCGGCGTCCTCGACCTTGCGGGAGCGGGCGTTGACCTGAAAGCCCCAACTTTCCAGTGCTTTCAGGGCGTCAGCTTGTGTATCGGAGAAGGCGGCCGAGGTCTCGCCCCAGGCGTAGGCGAAGAAGCGCAGGGGCCGTTTCGCCGTGATCGCGGGGTCCTTCTGGCGCAGGGAGCCGGCGGCGAAATTGCGCGGGTTGGCGTAGGTGCGCTGGCCCTCCGCCTCGGCGGCGGCGTTGAAGGCGTCGAAGGCGTCATTGGGGGCATAGACCTCGCCGCGCACCTCGATGACGTCGGGCCAGCCCGCGCTGGACAGGGTCTGGGGGATGTCGGCGATGGTACGCAGGTTGGCCGTGACGTCCTCGCCCGTGCGGCCGTCGCCGCGCGTGGCGCCCGTGACCAGCACGCCGTTTTCGTAGCGCAGGCTGGCGGACAGGCCGTCGATCTTGGGCTCGCCGACGAAGGCGACGGCCTCGTCCACGGGTAGTTTCAGGAAGCGACGGATGCGGGCGACGAAATCGGTCACCTCTTCCGCCGAGAAGGCGTTGTCGAGCGACAGCATGGGCACGCCGTGGCGCACCGGGGCGAACTGGCTGGAGGCTGCGGCGCCGACCACCTGGGACGGCGAGGCGGCGCTGGTCAGGTCGGGGAACAGGTCCTCGATCTCGAGCGCGCGGCGCTTGAGGGCGTCGTAGTCGGCGTCGCTGATCTCGGGGGCGTCCTCGGCGTGATAGAGGGCGTCATGCCGGGCCAGTTCGACGGTCAGCCGGTCGAGTTCCTCGCGCGCGGCGGACTCGGACAGCTGATCGACGGGGGTGTCGGACATGAAGGGCTCGCCGGAAGGAATCTCGAGGCTGTTCTAGCATCGCCCGGCCGGGTTTCGAGGTCCGCCGTCGGATTACGGTCGGAGAATTCCGGATGACACGGAGTTAAACTGACACCGTCCCGGCTGTCCGCTAGCGTCTGGCGATTCCAAGGAGTTCCAATGCGTCACGCCCGTCTTCTCGCCCTGTCCACCGCCCTCGGCGGAGCCCTGCTGCTTTCGGCCTGCGGAAGCCTGTTCGGGCCGGAAGCGACGCCGCCGGTCGCGGCGGCGCCGGCGCCCTCGGCGATGCACACCCAGCTGCTGGAAGACGTCCGCATCCTGTCCGCCGACGCCATGCAGGGACGCGACACCGGCGCACCGGGTGGCGAGATGGCGCGCAACTATATCGTCGGCCGGCTGGAGGGGCTGGGCGTTGTCGCCCCGCCCATGGGCCGGCTGCAGCCGTGGGAGATGCAGGGCCGGACCCGTGCGGGCCCGCGGACGTACAATGGCGTCAACGTCATCGGGATGATCCCCGGTACGCGCGTGACGGATCGCTACATCGTCGTCACCGCCCACTACGACCATGTCGGCGTCAATGCCGAGGGCCAGGTGTTCAACGGCGCGGACGACAACGCCTCGGGCGTCGCGACCATGCTGGCCCTTGCCGCCGATCTGAAGCGGCAGGCCCCGGAGCACAGCGTGCTGATCGTGGCTCTGGACGGCGAGGAGCACGGACTGCTGGGGGCGAAGCATTTCGTGGAGGCCCCGCCGATGCCGCTCGAATCCATCGCCATGAACCTGAATTTCGACATGACGGCCCGCGCCGAGACCGACGGCAAGCTGTGGGTCACGGGCACCTATCAGCACCCGACCTTCCGTCCGATCCTGGAGGGCATTCCAGCCAACGGCGCGGTCGCCCTCGCCTTCGGCAAGGACACGCCGCAGGACACCGGCGCCGACAACTGGGTGGAGGCGTCGGACCACGGCGCCTTCTACAGGGCCCAGGTGCCGTTCCTGTATCTGGGCGTGAACTACCACGCCGACTATCACCGTCCGTCGGACGATTTCGAGAAGATCACCCCCTCGGTCTTCATCAGCGCGACCGAGCTCTCGATCGCCTCGTTCCGGGCGCTTGACCAAGGGCTGAGCCGCTGATCGGGGGCGGCCCGCGCTCGTAATGATACGGGCTTGAAAGGGTCACGCTTCGGTCGTCTGGTTTGATGATCGGAGGCGACCCCATGACCACCATTCACCGGCCCGCGCTGGATCTCGGCGCGGTTCAGAAAATCCGCAAGGCTGCCGTGCTCGCGGCTCTCCTGGCATTGGTCGGGCTCGCCCTGGTCACCCAGTCGTACGGCGGGGTCGACGGCGAATGGCATGAGCATGTCGAATCGGCGGGCTTCGTCGCCATGATCCTGTCGATTGTCGGCCGGGCCTGGTGCTCGCTGTACATCGGCGGGCGCAAGAAGGCCGAGATCGTTGATCGCGGTCCCTATTCGATCACGCGGAACCCGCTCTATGTCTTCAGCTACATCGGCGCCTTCGGGATCGGGGCGCAGAGCGGCAGCGTCACGACAGGCCTCGGCTTCGTATTGGCGGCCATGGCCGTCTTCTATCTGACGGTGCGGCGTGAGGAGGCGTTTCTGGAACGGGAGTTCGGGGCCGTCTACCTTGCCTACAAGGCCCGCACGCCGCGTTTCTGGCCGCGCTTTTCGCTGTGGCGGGACGAGGATGATCTGACCATCCGGCCGACCCTGTTTGTGACGACGATCCGCGACGGACTGGTCTTCCTTCTGGCGATCCCGGTGTTTGAACTGATCGACGCCGGTCAGGCGACAGGCTGGCTGCGGGTCATCGCCCACCTGCCCTGAAGGTGGACAGGCGGGCGGCTCCGTGGTCCGGTTGGAGCCGCACGTTCAGGGAGTCTCGTCATGCGTAATTTGATCGGTCTGGCGGCCAGTCTGCTGATTCTGGCGTCCTGCGACCGGCCGGAGGCGCCTGCCGAAGCCCCGGCCCCCGCCGCTACGGCGTTCAGCCACAGCATGAGCTCGGACCTGTCCGGCTACTATATGCCGGCCAGCGAGGTGCGGATCGGGAAATGGTCGTTCGACCATGTCTTCGTCGGCCAGGCGCCGGAGTTCCAGGCCTGGGAAGGCGGAACGCGCAGCGCGACGTTCGGCCCGGTCATGTTGCAGTTCGACGATGTGACCAGCCCGATGGTCCAGACCGAGATCGGCGAGGCGCGAAGCATCACCGCCCGCGTGTTGCCGACGGCCTATTCGGTCACCGACACCCGCATCACCTTCGAGGGCCGTTCAGCTGAACTGGGCGCCGTCCGGTTCGAGGGCGACCTCGATCCCGGCGCCCTGGCGAGCTCGCGGCGCAATCTCGGGGATGAAGGCGTGGTGGTCACGGGCCGGCTGACGGTAGGCGACGCGGCGGCGCAGTCCGTCCAGCTGCGTTGGTGGGCGGGGGACTGAATTCGAACCTTGATCCGCTCATCCCCGCGAAAGCGGGGACCCAGTTCTTTGGGCGACAGATCATTCCTGTCGCGCTCTTTCGCTAGTCCTGAAACGCCGCCTTCACGCTGGACAGCACTGGGTCCCCGCTTTCGCGGGGATGAGCGGAATATTGGAACAGACCCTAATCGCCGCTTCTGATATCCAGCTTCAGGCTCATGGCCTCGGCCAGGGCCTTGCCGCGACGCCGGGTCTGTTCGCCGAGCAGGACGTCGGCGTAGCCGTCGGAGGCTGTCAGGACGAGGGCGCCGTCCTTGACCCCGGCGCGGGCGTTGACCAGCAGCTGGGGGGAGCGGCCGGACAGGTCGCAGGCCAGCCGGATCGCAAGGCCGAGCGCGCGGGCGCCCTGACGCTGTTCCTCGTTCAGCAGGCGGGTCACGGTCCGGGGCTCGGGCGTCGAGCCGCCGCCGCCGTAGCGGGCGTTCACCGCCACGGCGAGGTAGGCCCGTTCGGCGTGGTTCTGGCCCGGCACCGGTGCACGCAGAACCTGATCGAAGGCCAGTTCGACGCGGTGATCGGGATGCAGGCGGGCGCCGAGATCGGCGAGCCGGCAGGCGGCGTCAGCCAGAACGGCGTCGCGCTCGCGATCGAACACCGGCGGCAGGGCGGCCATCAAGGGCGCGATCCAGCCGTTCAGGGCGCCGGGCAAGGCCGGTGAAATGCCCTGGCGGGCGCCGAGCGCCGTGCAACCCGCCAGCAGCGGGTCGGCGGTGGCGATATCGGGCTCCAGAGCCTCATACAGCAGACCTTCGCGAACACCCCAGGCCGACAGGACGATGCGCTTCAGCCCCAGACAGTCGATCAGGCCCTCCAGCACGAGCGCGCCGTGGGGCAGGGTGTCGGCGCGCTTGCGCGACAGCCCGGGCCATTTTTCGAGCGAGGCCCTCGATGACCGCGCGACCAGCCGGGCCGTGTCCATCAGGTCGGCGGCCTCCATCTCGTACTGGTGCACGATCCGCAGGGGATAGCCGGTGATCTCCATATGCACCTGGGCCAGCGTCCGCCAGGCGCCGCCGACGGCGTAGAGGGTGTCGGCCTTGAAGTCTCCGGCCGTCCTGAGCCGGTCGGCGATGGTTCCCCGCAGCCGGTCGGCGTCGAAGCCGCTTGCATCCGCCAGGGCGAACGGGCCGAGGGGCAGGGTGGCGCCGCGCCCGACCTCGCCCTTCGTCAGTCGCACCAGCTCGAGGCTGGACCCGCCGAGGTCGCCGACCACGCCATCGGCGTGGGGAATGCCCGCGAGGACGCCGAGGGCGGCGTAACGCGCCTCTTCCTCGCCCGACAGGACCCGGATCCTCAGGCCGGTTTCGGCGGCCACCCGGTCGCAGAAGTCGCGGCCGTCCTCGGCCTCGCGCACGGCCGCCGTGGCGGCGACAAAGGTGTGGGCAGGCTGCACACCCTCAATCACGGCGGCGAAGCGTTTCAGCGCGGTCAGGGCCTGGGCCGCGCCCTCGACCGACAGCCGGCCGGTCGAGGCGAGGTCCCGGCCGAGGCCGGCCAGCACCTTCTCATTGAACACCGTCCAGATCGCGCGGCCTTCCAGCCGGTACAGCACCAGACGGACCGAGTTGGAGCCGATGTCGATCGCGGCGACGTCGCGCGGCGCGCCGAGGGCCGAAAGCAGGGCGGTCGGCATCAGCGCTTCTTCCGGGACGGCTCGTAGCTGAGGTGGCCCGGCAGGGTCTTCACCTTGCGGCCCCGACCCGAAAGGCTGGGGTTGGTCATGAAGTATTTGTGCGCCGAGAACGGCCGTTCGGGGTCGGCGGGCGTGACCCGGTGATAGCTGCCGTCCGCGGCCAGCACCCAGCTCTGGGCGTCGTCCTTGAGGTTGGCGACCATGATCTGGTCCAGCACCTGATCATGGACGGTGGCGTTCAACACAGGGGTCATAAGCTCGACGCGGCGGTCGAGGTTCCGGTTCATCCAGTCGGCTGACGAAATGTACAGTTTCGCCTTGTCGTGAGGCAGGTCGCGACCATTGGCGAAGGCGACGATGCGGCTGTGCTCAAGGAAGCGGCCGACGATGGACTTGACCCGGATGTTTTCCGACAGGCCCGGAACGCCGGGGCGCAGACAGCAGATGCCGCGGATCACCAGCTCGATACGGACGCCCCACTGGCTGGCGCGGTAGAGGGCGTCGATGATCTGGGGGTCGACCAGCGAGTTCATCTTGGCCCAGATCGCCGCCGGTTTGCCCTTGGCCGCCGCCGCCATCTCCTTGCCGATCAGGTCGAGCAGGGTGGTCTTCATATTGAGCGGCGAGACGACCAGCGCCTCCAGCTCGTCGGGCTGGGCATAGCCGGTGATGTAGTTGAACACCCGCGAGGCGTCGCGGGCCAGCACGGGGTCGCAGCTGAACAGGCTGAGGTCGGTGTAGATGCGCGCGGTCACCGGGTGATAGTTGCCGGTGCCGAAATGGCAGTAGGTTTTCAGTCCCTCGCTCTCGCGGCGCACGACGACGCTGAGCTTGGCGTGGGTCTTCCACTCGACGAAGCCGAAGACGACATGGACGCCGGCCCGCTCCATGGCCCGGGCCCAGCGCAGGTTGGCCTCCTCGTCGAAGCGCGCCTTGATCTCGACCAGGGCGGTCACGTTCTTGCCGTTCTCGGCCGCCTCGATCAGGGCGGCGACGATCGGGCTGTCCTTGGAGGTCCGGTACAGGGTCTGTTTGATGGCCAGGACGTTGGGGTCGCGGGCCGCCTGACGCAGGAACTGGACCACCACGTCGAAGCTCTCGAACGGATGGTGGATCAGCATGTCCTTCTCGCGGATCGCCGCGAAGATGTCGCCGCCGTTGTCGCGGACCCGCTCGGGATAGCGCGGCTCATAGCCCTTGAACTTCAGGTCCGGATGGCCCGCCGGTATCAGGTCAGCCAGCTGGGCGAGGCCCAGCATGCCGGGCACCATGACGATATCCTGCGGCGCGGCGTCCAGCTCATTGGTGATGAAGGTGCGCAGGTCGTCGGGCATGGACGACTCGATCTTGATGCGCACGACCGAGCCCATGCGCCGCTGCTTCAGCGCCTCCTCGAACTCCATGACCAGGTCTTCGGCCTCTTCCTCGATCTCGATGTCCGAGTCGCGGATCAGGCGGAAGACGCCGCGCTCCAGCACGTCGCAGCCGGGGAACAGGTGGTCGATGAAGAGGGTCAGCAGGCTTTCGAGGGTCAGGAAACGCTTGCGGCCCGGCGTCGAACGCCCGTCGGTCGCCAGCGGCCAGAACCGCTTCACCTGGGTCGGCACCGGCACCAGCGCATAGAGGGTGCGGTTGTCCGAGCGGCGCTTCAGCTTCAGCGCCAGGGAGAAGCCGAGGTTGGGCAGGAAGGGGAAGGGATGCGCCGGGTCGATCGCCATCGGCGTCAGCACGGCGAACAACTGGTTGAGGAACTCGGGTTCGAGCCGCTCGCGTTCGGTCTTGGTGATCCGGCCGGCGTCCACGACCTCGATGCCGACGCCTGCCAATTCCTTGCGCAGCTTGCGCCAGCGGCGCTGCTGTTCGGCCATCAGGGCGCCGGCCGCGACATTGACCTTGTCCAGCTGTTCCGCCGGGGTCAGGCCGTCGGCGGACAGAACCCGCACCCGCTCGCGCACCTGGCCCTTGAGGCCGGCGACGCGGGTCATGAAGAACTCATCGAGGTTGTTGGCCGAGATCGACAGGAAGCGCAGCCGCTCGAGCAGCGGGTGGGCCGGGTTGGCGGCTTCTTCAAGCACGCGGCCGTTGAAAGCCAGCCAGGAGATCTCGCGGTTGAAGAAGCGGGTCGGAGAGGCCATCAGGGCCTCGGACAGCTCGAGTTGCGGCGCGCGCGAGGAAGGGACCTCTTCGCCGGTGGTCGTGTCGCTGATCGCCGGATCGCTCATGTCGCCGGTTCTGGCCCGGCGCGGCGATGGCCGCAACCTTGCTCTGAAAATGGGAAACGCCGCCCGATCTCGCGATCGGACGGCGTTTCCTCCGTGTCCTGACGGCTTACCAGCGCCAGGCGTCGAAGATGACGTCGATGATGTAGCCGTCGTACTCGTCGATCAGATAGATGTGGTTGTCGACCAGCACCCAGCGTGTGCCCTCGGGCGGATAGCCGAGGCCATAGGTGCGCCAGTCGTTCAGCTGATAGCGCCAGAAGATCGACGGCAGATAGTCGCCGACATGATAGCGCTGGCCCCAGTAGTTGCGCGGCACGCTGTAGTAGCCGTAGCCGGGCGCGAAATAGAAGCCGATGCGAAGGCCGCTGTAGCCGCGGAACCGCCGATCGTTGCGCCACCAGTCGCTGCGGTTGTTCCGGTTCCAGTTGCGCCGCCATTGGTCGCTGTTGAAGCGGTTGCGGAACTCCCGGTACTCGCGGCGATCCTGACGCCGTTCGGAACGGTCCTCACGACGGTCGCGACGGTCATCGCGGCGATCCCAGCGGTCGTCGCGACGGTCATCCCGTCGATCCCAGCGATCATCACGCCGATCATCCCGGCCACCGCGAGGATCCTGCGGCCTGTCAGGCCTGTCAGGACGGTCGGGCCTGCCGCCGCCGCCTGAATTGGGACGGTCGGGACGATCGGGCCTGTCAGGACGGTCGGGTCTGTCGGGGCGATCCGGACGGCCACCGCCGCCGCCGCCACCGCCCGGGTTGGGTCGGTCGGGACGATCAGGCCTGTCAGGGCGATCGGGTCTGTCGGGGCGATCCGGACGGCCGCCGCCGCCACCGCCACCGCCCGGGTTGGGCCGGTCGGGACGATCAGGCCGGTCGGGTCGGTCAGGGCGATCGCCGCCGCCCCTGAGGCCGGGACCTGTCGGGCGTTCAGGGCGCTGTCCGCCGCCGTCACCGCTGTCGCGGGCCGGCCGATCCGGACGGCTCGGGCGGTCGGGTCGAGTTTCGCGTGCCTCGTCCCCGTTCTGGTTGGAGGCGCCGCGACGGCCGCCGCCGCGTTCTCCATCCTGGGCCAGGACGGTCAAGGGAGCCATCGCCGGCACGGCGAAGGCCGCGATCGCGGCGGCCATCATCAATGAGCGTTTCATTCTCGTCTTTTCCCCGCACGTCCCTGTCAGACGGCTTGATGTTACGGTCGCGCTTTCATCATGAACCGTGACTGAACAGGCGGCGCCATTTTAAGCGGCGCGCCAGAAACGAAAACGCCCCGCGAGCCAGAGCCCGCGGGGCGCATTTTCGATCCTCGATCGGAGCCTAGTAGACGCCCGCCAGAACGCTGGCGATCAGGCCGGTCGCAATGGCGATCAGGACGATGTCATTGCCGGCGTGAACATAGCGATAGCCGCGCGGCGCGGGGCGCAGGCCATAGGCGTAGGGATCGCGCACATAGTAGTTGCGGTAGCTATGGGGCAGGTAGTGTCCGCGCTGCCAGCGGTAGCCGTAGTAGCGCGGCTCGACGCGGTAGTAGCCGTAGCTCGGCGCGTACCAGTAGCCATTTCGGGCGCCGCGGTAGTCGCGGAAGTCGTCGCGTCCGCGCCACCAGTCGCGATTGTTGCGGTCCCAGCGCTGGTCGCGACGGAAGTCCCGGCGGTCCTCACGGCGTTCCTGGCGGAAATCGCGGCGATCGTCGCGACGGTCCTGACGGAAGTCGCGGCGGTTGTCGTATTCGCCGTTGCGCCAGTCGCGGCGGTCATCGCGGCGTTCCTGCCGGAACTCACGGCGGTCGTCGCGGCGGTCTTCCCGATAGTCGCGGCGGTTTTCGCGGCGGTCGCCCCGGTCCTGGGCCTGGGCTGCCAGGGGGGCGGCGGTGGCCAGCACCAGTCCGAGCACGGCGGCCCTGGTCAAGCGGTTCATGATCACTCTCCAGCTGGGGGACGGCGACGGAAAACCGGGTCCGGCCCGTTAATCATGCGCCAGCGTCTCTGCGGGCGGATGAACTCTCCCTGAACGCGAATGTCAGGAATGGGTGGCTAGTGGCTAGTGATTAGCTGGCGCTTCGGCGAAGGTATCCACTGGGCCGCCTTTGCGCACTCCAAGCAGCAACCCTGACCACTAGCCACTAGCCACTCCCAGGACCCCCCATGACCGCGCCGATCGAACTCTGGTACTGGCCCACGCCCAACGGCTGGAAGGTCTCGATCGCCCTGGAGGAGATGGGCCTGCCGTATGAGATGAAGCCGGTGAATATCGGCGCGGGCGAACAGTTCAGCCCGGCCTTCCAGGCGATCAGCCCGAACGGCCGTATGCCGGCCATCGTCGATCTGGACGGTCCGGACGGACAACCGCTGTCGATCTTCGAATCCGGCGCGATCCTGCAGTACCTCGGGGTCAAGTCCGGCCAATTCTATCCGCAGGATCCGCGCGGGAAGGCCGAGGTGGATCAGTGGCTGTTCTGGCAGGTCGGCGGGCTGGGGCCGATGGCCGGCCAGACGCACCATTTCCGCCAGTACGCTCCGGCCATCGTCAGGGACCAGCGCCAGATCGCCTATGGCGTCCGGCGCTACACGGACGAGACGCACCGCCTGTATGGCGTGATGGACCGGCGGCTGGCCGACCGGGACTATCTGGCGGGCGATTATTCCATCGCCGACATGGCGGCCTGGCCGTGGGTGCTGCCGGAACTGCAGGGACAGGACCTGGCGGAGTTCCCGAACCTGAAGGCCTGGATGGCGCGGGTGGGTGCGCGCCCCGCCGTGATCGCGGGCCGGGCGCTTGGAGATGAGATGCGCCGCAGCCTCGCGGCGTCGGGCAAGGCGGCCGAGGCGGCGCGCAAGGTGCTGTTCGGACAACGGGCGCGGTAACCGTTCGTAAGGCTCCCGGTCATGCCCTGTTAGCAGGTGTGAATCAGGGATTTCCGAGTTATTTCAGAGGTCTGAACAAGGGTGCAGTAATCGCCGTTCCTGTACTGAAAAGGCCGTTCGGAGCCTGCGCTGTTAACTTTACCTTCAAACCGCGGGTATTTGATCGCGTCTCAGAGGACGGGGCCAGAACGGCGCCGGTTCGGGAGATACGGTGATGAACGCGCAAGAAACCGCGCCGCAAGTCGATCAAGAGCAGGGCCTGCCCCTGCCGACCGCCGACATGAGCGGCGACGATCTGTTCCGACTGGGCATGATGTACTCGAGCGGCCAGGGCGGTTGCCCCATGGACCGCGTCTCGGCCCACATGATCTTCAACCTCGCCGCCATGAAGGGCTCGATCGAAGCGCGCGTCTATCGCCGCGAGATGAGCCAGGAGATGGAGCAGGACGAGATCGCCGAAGCCCAGAAGGCGGCGCGCCGCTGGATCGACGCGGGCGTGGTCTCGCTGGCCGCCTGAGGATTGTCGTCAGGGGCCGCGGTCAGCGGCCCTGACGGGTCACCCGCACCGCCACCTCGTTGCGGCGGAGCGGCGGCAGGGTCCAGGGCGGGTCATAGAACCAGACGACCGGATCGCCTGCGCTGGTCCAGCCGCTGCCGGTCAGGGCGGCGTCCAGTTCGGCCTCTTTTTCGGCGACGGCCCTGGCCGAACCCAGTCCGGAAAAGCGCAGCACCGCATAGGTCTCGGCCGGAACCACGGCCAGAACGACCGCCGGGTCCCGCGGCACGGGCAGGCTGGCCATCGTATATTCCGACGGCATGAAGAACTGGATCGTCCAGCGATCCTGACCCACGGCGCCCTGGGCCACGGGCGCGGTCATGGCGATGCTTTGCGACGGACCTTCGCCGGCTTGGGCGACCGGCGCCGTCATGGCGATGCTGGTCCGGGCCGTATTTCCCCCGAAAATATAGCCCGCCAGCCGCTGGAAGCCGCGATTGCGGGCCGCCTCGCTGGAGCCTGTCACCACGGTCTGGGCGGCGATCCGCTCGCCATAGGTGCGGATTTCGACGGCGCCGACGCGCTCCACCTCCGTGAAGGCCGGCTCTTCAGTGCCGGAGCGGACGCCGACGGTCGAACAGGCCGTGGTCAGCAGGGCCGCGGCCACGGCGGCGAGTTTCGATTTCATGATCGTGCGGTCCAGGGGTTCAGGGGCAAACCCCATATGGGGACGGTCGCGACCCTTCGCCCCCGTCCATCTTGTCGCATACCGAGGTTCAGCCTTTGCCGATCCCTGCATGGGGCGAGAGGGACGCGAACCCGGCGGGCGTCCGGGTCATCCGGGCCTGGATGGCGGCCAGAATGTCCGCCGAGTTCCAGATCGAGCCCTGCATCACCGCCGCCCATTCCAGTCCCTCGGCGACCGAATGGTCGCGCGCATAGGTGACGGCGGCCTTGGATCCCGAGATGGCTAGCGGCGCCTTGGCGGCGATGGCCCGGGCCATTTCCAGCGCGGCGGCCGCCAAGGCCTCGGGGTCCGGGAGGACGGCGTTGACGAAGCCCAGACGCTCGGCCCGGTCCGCCGTCAGCGACGTGCCCAGATAGGCCAGTTCGCGAACCACCGCCTCGGGCAGGACGTGCGGCAGGCGCTGGAGGCTGCCCACATCAGCCATCATGCCGATATTGATCTCCTCGATGCGGAAATAAGCTCCGGTGGCGGCCAGCCGCAGGTCGCAGGCCGCCACCATGTCCAGCCCGGCCCCGACGCAGGCCCCCTGGACGGCGGCGATCACCGGGAACCGCACCCGTTCGATCGCGGTCAGGGTCTCCTGCAGCTCCCGCGCGGCCTGATGGAAGGCCTGCCGCTCGGCGGGCGTGTCCGTCTGCAGGATGGCGCCGCCCGAGAAGACCGAGATGTCCATGCCCGCGCAGAAATTGCGGCCCTCGCCCGAAATGACCAGCGCACGGACCTCGCCCGTCGCATCCAGAGCCTTCAGGGCCGGGCCGAATTCCCGCCAGAACGACAGGTCCAGCGCGTTGGACGCTTCCGGGCGGGACAGGCGCAGATGGGCGACGGCGCCGTCGCGGGTGATCTCGAAGGCCGACATGGGTCTTTCGCTCCTGTGCGGAATCTGCGTCTGTGGCGATCCAAGCGTTTTCTATTGAAACCAACCGGGAGCCAAGCCTCATGTCACTTCAGGGCAAGACGCTGTTCATCACGGGCGCCAGCCGCGGCATCGGACTGGCCATTGGCCTGAGAGCCGCGCGGGACGGGGCCAATGTGGTTATCGCCGCCAAGACGGCCGAGGCGCACAAGCACCTGCCGGGCACCATTTATTCCGCGGCCGCCGAGATCGAGGCGGCCGGCGGACAGGCGCTGCCGTTGATCGTGGATGTGCGGGATGAGGCCTCGGTGCTGGCGGCGGTGGAGGCGGCGGTCGCCCGGTTCGGCGGCATCGACATCTGCGTCAACAACGCCTCGGCCATCCAGCTGACCGGCACCCTGGCCACGGACATGAAGCGCTATGACCTGATGCATCAGGTCAACGCCCGCGGGACCTTTCTGGTGTCGAAGGCCTGTATCCCGCACCTGAAGCAGGCGGCGAACCCCCACATCCTGGCCCTGTCGCCGCCGCTGGACCTGTCGCCGAAATGGTTCGGGCCGCACGTGGCCTACACCATGGCCAAATACAGCATGAGCCTGGCCATGCTGGGCATGGCGGAAGAGTTCAAGGGGGACGGCATCGCCTGCAACGCCCTGTGGCCCCGCACCGGCATCGCCACGGCGGCCATCGAATTCGCCCTGACCGGCAAGGCGGGACTGGCCTATTGCCGCACGCCGGAGATCATGGCCGACGCCGCACACGCCATCTTC
>NZ_DDRM01000015.1:154591-154828 GCF_002343105.1 Brevundimonas sp. UBA2416 | reverse complement strand
GCCGACGCCGCACACGCCATCTTCATCAGCCCGTCGCGTGAGCTGACCGGCCGGTTCCTGATCGACGACAGCTTCCTGTACGAGCGGGGCGAGCGCGACTTCGACCGCTACAGCGTCGAACCCGGCAAGCCGTTGATGCCCGACTTCTTCGTCCCGGCGGACAGCGTGCCGCCGCCGGGGGTGGTGGTGGGGTGAGGGGCCGGCGTGGGTCCCCTGAGTGGCTAGTGGCTAGTGGCT
>NZ_DDRM01000015.1:153977-154423 GCF_002343105.1 Brevundimonas sp. UBA2416 | reverse complement strand
TCATGGCCCCCTGCGCCGACGGAGAGAACTGGCAAGCCCCGCCAACATTCGACTGATCTCATCGGACGCGAGGAGAAGTCGGCTGCCGTCTTTCCCTGTTGCGTAGCCAAGCCGTTGAGCGAGAAGCAGTTGAGTCTCGGCTTCGGCGAGCGATCCCTGCGCAATTCCAACGAACTGCAGGAACTCGCCGGTTGTTCGGCGTGCGGCTCCCTCGGCGATGTTGGAAGCGACGGAGACGGCGGAGCGTCTGATCTGACTGATCAGCCCGAAACGTTCATCGCGAGGCCAGGCAGCAGTTGCGATATAGACAGCCTCTGCCCAGTCCAGCGCCTTCTGCCAGACCTTGAGGTCCCGATAGTGATTGACGATGTGTTCGATAACTTATCCCCCAAAGGTTGCATTTATACAACCTGTGGAAGTGTTCCACTAGCCACTAGCCACTAGCC
>NZ_DDRM01000015.1:1248-153804 GCF_002343105.1 Brevundimonas sp. UBA2416 | reverse complement strand
AGCCACTAGCCACTAGCCACTCAGAACTGCTGATACTGCCCGCCGATGGCGTAGCTGAAGCCGACGGGCAGGGCGTTGCGGAACAGGCTTATGAAGTTGGCCACTTCGCCGAGATTCGAGCGCGGCACGAAGATGATGTCGCCGCGGCGGAGGGCGATGACTTCGCCGCGCCGGGGTCGCAGGTCGGCCGCCCGCATCATGCGCACGCCGCCCCGGCCACGCCGGATCAGGGCAACCTCGCCCTGTCTGGCGGTCGGCAGGAAGTCGCCGGCCTGGATGATGGCCTGATAGGCGTCGAGGTCGCCGTTCATCTCGATCATGCCCGGGGTGCGCACCTCGCCGCCGACCCAGACGCGAATGGGTCCGGCCGTCTTCAGGGTGACCTCGACGATCGGGCGGCGCAGCTGGGTGGCGAACGCCTCCGAGGCGTCGCGCTCGACCTCCGCGATGGTCCGGTCGGCGGCCATGATCTGGCCGACCAGCGGCAGGGAAATGCGGCCGTCCGGGCCGATCCTCTGGGTGCGGGTCAGTTCCGAGGCGGTCGGGGTGGCGATCTCGATCTCGTCGCCGGGATAGAGGACGTATTCGGGCTCGGCCTCGGACCAGTCAGCGAAGCCGATCTCGGGGAAGGAGGTTCGACCCCCGGCCAGGATGCGGTTGTCTCCGCCGCGCCCGCCCTGCGGCATCGGCATGCGCGAGCCGTAGTCATCTTCGCCGCCGAGGCCCGGGACGCGGGGGAGTGCCGGCATGCCGCCGCAGCCGCTGACCATCGCCCCGGCGCCGACAAGGCCGAGCAGCAACAGGCGACGGTCGATGGACATGGGGACTCACTCCGCAAAAACAGCGTCGAGGGCAGGGTCGGCGCTTATGGGTAACCAGTGGTTAACGCCGCTGGCCCAAGGCTGACCATTCAAGTCCAGTATGATGGAATCAGTCCGCCCCCCATGCGCACGTCGGCCTACACGACAGTCCGCCCGCGCTACGGCTTCTCTGATGTCGTCGGCCTGCTGTTCCGTGAAACCCTGCTGATGGTCGTGATCTTCCTGGTGGTGTTCGCCATCGGCACGGCGGCGGTGCTGACGCTCAAGAAAACCTACACCGCCACCGCCAGCGTCTATGCCGGGGCCGGGCAGGAATATGTGTATCAGTCCCGGGTCGGGCAGATCGATCCCAGCCAGCCGCTGGAAGCCGACGCCGTGGCCGGGGCGGAGGCGACCATTCTGGGCAGTCTCGAAGTCAAGCGCCGGGCTGTCCGCGCCGTCGGCGCCGATACGGTGCTGGGACCGGACGCGACCGGCACGCCGGCGGAGAAGGAAGCTGCCGCGCTCAAGGCGCTGGACGCCAACCTCGGCGTGGGGGTAACGCCGGGCAGTGCGATCATCGCCGTGTCCTATGAGGCCGATGATCCTGTCCGGGCCGCACAGGTTCTGAACGCCGTCGTCGATCAGTATCTGGTCCGGCGGCGGCAGGTCTTCCAGGGCTCGACCACCCCGGCCTATGCCGCGCAGCGCGAGGCGTTCGAGACCGACCTCAGCACCGCCGACGAGGCCTATAACGCCTTCCTCGCGTCCAACGACATCGGCGACTTCGCCACGGCCAAGGCCAGCCTCGCGGCCAGCTATCAGACCACCCAGGCCGAGGCCCTGTCGCTGCGGGCCCAGCTGAACCAGGCCAGCCAGCGGCTGGCGACGCTCGAGGCCCAGCTGGCGCAACAGCCCGCCGAGGTGGTGCTGCAGCAGGATCTGAACGTCTCGGCCCAGGACCAGATCCTGCAGCTGCGCACCCAGCGCGAGGCCCTGCTGTCGCGCTATACGCCCGAGGCCCAGCCCGTGCGGGACATCGACCAGCAGATCGCCGACCTGCAGGCCTATGTGGCCACCGGCACCACGGTCGGACCCAGGGAGGTCCGTACCGGCCCGAGCACCATCTTCACCGAGATCGAGACCGCCCGGATCACCGCCGCCGCCGACCGGGACGGTCTGGCGGCCCGGCTGGCGGTCGCCGAGAGCCAGCTGAACCAGCTGCGCTCGCGTCTGGCGGAAATGACCCGGCTGGAATCCACCAACGCCAATCTGGCGGGCAATCGCGAAACCCTGACGACCCTGGTGCGCGACTTCCAGCAGCGCGAGAGCGCGGCCCGCGCCAACAGCGCCCTGGTCGCCGCCGGGGCGGACAACGTCAATGTCATCGAGCGCGCGGAAGCGCCCACCAGGGGCTCCAGCCTGAAGGCGCCCCTGCTGGCGGTGGTCTTCCTGTTCGCCGCCTTCACCGCCCTGTGCGTCGGCCTGCTGCGGGTGTTCACGCGGCGGGGCTATGTCACTCCGGCCTCGACCGGGCGCACCCTCGACATGCCCGTTCTGGCCGTCGCCCCGATGAAGGCCCGATGAGCGTGCCCGTGTTAGCGTAGGAGCCTGTAACCGGGCGCGTAGCGATTCGATGGTCGATCTGACATCCGAAATGGCGGCTCTCTGGGCCGCGCTGGGACCGTCGCCGGGTCATCGCGGCCGCGTGGTCCAGATCGCCGCCGCCACCACGGGCGAGGGCGTGTCGACGGTCGCGCGCGAGTACGCCCGTCTGGCCGCTGTGCGGGCGCGCCGCCCCGTCTGGCTGATCGACGCCGACCTGGCCCAGCAGGGTCAGATGGACGCCGTGGCCTCCGAACCTGATCGTTTCGGCCGTATCGGCAAGGCGGCCATCGCCACCCCCGACGGCTCCATCTTCTTCGCCATCACCCCGCGGATCATGGACCGGGCGGGCAAACCGGTGCACCCGGCCCGGCTGATGAGCGCGCGGCCCTGTCTGGGCGGACGGCTTTGGGTCACGCGGTTCGCGGCGGAGCATCTGCGCTCGGGCCAGCGCGCCGAGGCGGTCAGCGACGCCCGCTACTGGGACGCCCTGCGCAAACACGCCGACACGGTGGTGATCGACGCCCCCGCCGCCGACCGCAACGACATGGCCATCACCCTGGCCCCCTATGTCGATGCGACCGTGCTTGTGGTCGCGGCCGAGAGCGGGGCGGCCAATGAGCCGTTGATGCTGCGCGATGAGATCGAGGCGGTGGGCGGCAAGATCGCGGGAGTGGTGGTCAACCGCTCGACCTACAATCCGCCGGCGTTTCTCAAGCGGCTGACCGGCTGACGCGTAGCGAGCGCGTGTGTATTCCGACAACCTTGACGCGTTGATCGAAAAGTGACCTGATTGCGACGGAACGCTCCTGCTCCAGGCCGCTGACCGCGGCTTATGCCTCACGGAGACTGATCATGCGTCGCTTGCTCATCGCTTCCGGCCTGGCGGCCGGCCTTCTGACCCTCGGCGCCTGCGCGACCCTCGGCGAGCCGGTCACCCTTAGCCTGGCCGAACTCGAGCAACGCTGCGAACAGCGCGGCGGCATACTGCAGCCCACCGGCTCGGAAACGGGGCGCCCCCAGACCGATTATATCTGCCGCGAAGCGATGGTGGGTGCGCCGGGACTGACCAATGCGGCGAGGACGAATCTGAACACCGCCGTCGATCAGAGCCTTCGCCGGGGCAACTGATCGGACCCGTTATCCGGTTTCAGGCGGCGGCCCGGTCCAGCCGGGCCACTTCCCGCGCGCCGTAGAAGCGCGGTTCGAACCCCTTCATCCAGAACAGTTTCCCGACGCCGCGCGCGGTGCGGTCATACATCTCGGCTCGCTTCGGACTGGCGATCAGGGTCAGGGCGGCCGACGCCATGCCCCAAATGGCGGTCTGGCCCGCGCCGATGACCATCCAGCGCGCCACGCCGGGCCAGTCCTTCGCCGCCGCCGCCGTCTGGCTGGGGCCCTGGCCATAGGCGAAGGCGCGGGCGAGGGCGTAGTTCAGGGTGGCGCGATGGGCCGGCGCGAACTCCTCCACCCGGGCGTCCGCGGCCCAGCCGAACCGGCCGCCGCGCGCCGCCAGCGCCGCGAACAGGGCGTCGTCCTCGCCGCCGGCCTGATCCGTGCCCGCGTCGAACGGCGCCGGGCCGGGCAGGGCGGTCGCCCGGACCATCAGGGAGTTGCCGCAGCCGAAGGGGTAGTCGATCAACTGTGTCCGATCGGGACCTTCGCGGCCGAAGAACCGCTCCAGCCAGGGCTTCAGCCAGGCCGCGGCGTCGGGCGCCTGTCCGGTGATCGGGCCGAAGACAGCGTCGGCGCCCGTGGTCTCCCGGGCCTTCAGCAGGGCCGCGAGCCAGCCCGGCGAGGCCGCTTCATCGTCATCGAGGAAGGCGATCAAGGGCGCATCCGTCGCGGCCAGTCCGGCGTTACGGGCCGTGGCGACGCCGGGTCGGGGCGCATGGACATAGGTCAGGGGCCAGGGCGACCGCGGGAGCAGGGCCTCGACGGTCGCCGCCGCGGATCCGACCGGATCATTGTCGACCACGACGATGGCGGACACCCGGTCGGCGACGCCGGTCTGGGTGAACAGCGAGCGCAGGGCCCGCTCAAGGCTCTCCGGCCGCCTCAGGGTCGGGACGATGACGGCGACGTCGGCCATCACACGGCGTCCGCATAGAGGGCGGCGCGATACAGACGCAGCGAAAACGCCCGGGCGCCGACCGGCAGCCAGTCCGTATCCGCGCCTCGACGCATCATCCGCCGGAGGCCGGGCAGGCCGGGCAGCCGCTTGAGCAGCCGGGCCGCCTTGTAACTGGGATAGGCGGCGACGATTTCGGGATGTCGGCGGGCCATACGGCCAAAGTTCGGGGCCGACTGCTCATATTTGCCGGCGAGGGAGGCAACGGTGTCGAGTCCCATATGGGTGGCGGCGTTGTCGAGGTGGACGACCCGGAACCGGCGCGACACGCGCATGGCCCATTCCACATCCTCCCAGCCCCAGCCGGTGAAGCCGGGGTCGAAGGCCTCGGACTCGAAGACGTCGCGACGGACCAGCAGGTTGGAGGTGTAGACGTATTTCTCCGGCTGCTTGGCCCGCTCCGTGTAGGGCACGCACTCTGATTTCGCGGCCATGGCGCGGTGGACGGCGAAGCGGGCGTCGGTCGGGGCCTGCAGCAGGGAGAAGCCGCCGAAGGCCACGGCCGGATCCTCTCGCGCGGCCAGATCGGCCCAGTCCCGCAGGAAGCGCCGATGATCAGGCCGCATATCGCTGTCGAGAAACAGCAGGCTGCCGCCCCGCGCGGCCGAGGCCAGACGGTTGCGCCCGATCGATCGCCCTTCGTTGGAGGGCAGGGTGATGAGGCGCACGGGGAGGGCCATGGCCTTGACCTGGCCGGCCAGCCGCGCCGTCAGGGCGGCGTCGCGGGTGCCGTCATCGAGCACCACGATTTCGACCGCGCCATCCACGGAGGCGGCTTCCTCGTCGAGCAGGCTGAGCAACTCGGCGGGATCGTCGCGCAGGAAGGGGATCAACACCGAGACGGCAGGCTTGGCGGCCTTCCAGGCGGGGCTGTCGATCATTTTCGCCCGGACGCTCATGCCGTCGTTCCACGAAGCCGGCGCCTGGCCAGCAGGCTCAGCGCCACGTCACGTACGCCCGCCGCATTCAGGGTCAGGGCGGCGGCGGCATAGACCAGTCCGCCGACGCCGGCGTCGAGCATCAGCTCGCCGAAACCGCCGATGGGGGGCAGGCGGGATACGGCGAGAGCCATCAGGCCCGTCGCCACGCCGCATCTCGCCAGACTTTCCCAGGGGATGGGCAGGGCGACGACACGGCGGCCGATCAGCCAGGTCGCGACCATGCCGATGCCGAAGCTCGCCGCCGTGGACCAGGCCGCGCCCATCAGGCCGAAACGCGGCACGAGGATCAGGTTGAGGACGACATTCAGGCCCGCCGGAATGGCCATGGCGATCAGCAGGCGTCTGGTCTTCTTGCCGAGGGTGAAGGCCTGGCCGAAATAGTAGGCGGTCAGGCCGAACAGCAGGGCCGACAGGGCAATCCACGGTGTCACGCTGGCCGCGGCCGTCCGCAGTTCCTCGCCGATCAGCACCTCGGACAGCGGGCGCGCCACCAAGGCGACCCCCGCCGCCGCCGGCAGGCCGAGCAGCAGGAAGGTCGACAGCTGTTCACGCGCGGCCACCTTCAGCCGGTCCAGGCCGCCGCGCTCGAGCGCCATGACCAGAGCCGGTTGCCCTGCCGTGCCCAGCCACAGGAACAGGACGTCGAGCGTCCGGTTCGCGATCGAATAGCTGGCGTGATAGGCGCCCACGGCCGCCTCATCCATATAGACCGCCAGCAGGAACCGGTCGGTCGAGGCCAGCACGACGGTCAGGGCCAGCGAGGCCGCGATCGGATAGCCGTACACCGCATAGGACCGCAGTCGCCCGCGCTCCGCCGTCCCGCCCCGCGCATGTTTGAGCTCACCCGGAAGGACGAAGGGCAGGGCCGCCAGCGGGGCCAGCGCCAGGCCGAGCAGGGGCGCCGCGCCTCCGGCTCCGCCGAGGGCGAAGGCGACGCCGATCAGCAGTCCGCCGACCGCCACCGACATATCCAGATTGGCGGCTTTCGCCACCTCGCCGGCGGCGCGGTAGCGTTCCTGCGCCAGTTTGACGAAAGACCGTACAGGGCAGCCGGCCAGACCGGCGGCGAGCGCGAATTTCAACAGCGGATCGGCGGGCCAGAGCCACAACACCAGACCGACGACCGGGATGAAGGCGACGCTCAGCCAGGTCGCGGCGCGATACAGGCTGGCGAAATGTCCAGCGAGATCGCTGCCCGGTTTGCCCGAGGCCCAGAAGCGCGCCATGGCCGCCTCCAGCCAGGTGAAGACGGCGACGTGGGCGAGGGTCAGCACCGAGAAGGCGAGGGCGTAGCGGCCGAAATCGGTCGGACTCAACAGCCGGGTGAACAGGATGATGGCCAGGAATCCGACCACGCCCTGAACGATATTCGCCGGCAGATATCCCCAGACGCCGCGCCAGAACATCAGCGACCCCCGGTCAACGGATCGCCGCGCGGTCGCCCAGCAGCACCGGCACGGTGATGGCCATGATCCACAGATCCATCCACAGGGACTGACGCTCGATATAGTCGATGTCGAGCTGTACCCGGCGGCGCACGTCCTGGGCGGTGTGCAGCGGTCCCCGCGACCCGTTGACGGCGGCCCAGCCGGTCATCCCGGGCTTGATGCGGTGGCGGTGGGCGTAGTCGGCGACGAGGCGCGCGCTCTCGATATGGCCCGTCTTCATGCCGATGGCGTGCGGCCGGGGTCCGACCAGCGACATCTCGCCGGCGATGACATTCAGCAGTTGCGGCAGTTCGTCGAGGCTGGTCTTGCGGATGAAGCGGCCGATGCGGGTGACGCGGTCGTCGTCATGGGTCACCTGGCGGCTGGCGGTGGCGTCGGCGGACTCCTGCTTCATAGAGCGGAATTTCCAGACCACGATTTCCTCGTGGTTGAAGCCGTGACGGCGCTGACGGAAGAAGATCGGCCCGGGGCTGTCCAGCCGGATGGCGAGGGCCACGAGGGCCATGGGGATGGCCAGCAGGATCAGGGCGATCAGGCCCAGAACCAGGTCCTGCAGCCGCTTGTTGAAGGCGCGGCGGTCGTCGTCTACCGGCCCCTGCACATCGGCCAGAGGCGCCGCCGCCAGCCGGTCCAGCGCCGACCGGGTCTCGTCCGCGCCATCGGGTTCGACCAGCAGGGTGACCTCATGCGGCAGGGTCCGCAGGGTGGCGTTGAGCTCTCGCACCCGCGCCTCGGCCCGGGGGTCGATCGCCAGAACGATGCGGTCGACATAGGGGGTCATTTTGTGGGTCAGCAGATCGGCCGCCGTGCCCAGAACCGGCACGCCCTCTATGGCCCGCGGGCTGCGCGCCATCCGGTCGTCGAAAATGCCCAGCACATTGAGATCGCGCCGCTTCAGGGCCTCGCGGATGAGGGACTCGGCGTGCCGTGTCGCCCCGACCAGCACGATATTGGGCGTCAGGGCCCCGGAGGCGCGCCACCGGCCGACCATGTCGCTCCAGCCGATATGCAGGGCGTTGAGCGTGATCAGCACCAGTCCGGCCCAGACCAGATAGGCCGACTCCTGCGCCTCTGAACCGCGCAGGACCCAGCCGGCGACCAGCGCCGTGATCGCGCCCGCCGCCACCATCCCGGCGACGGAGGCCAGATGCCGCGCCGTCTTCTGGCCGCGCGCGAAACGGTATCGTCCCAGCGACCGCATCAGGCCCAGGACCGCGGCCGCGCCGAGCACGAAGGGTATCAGCCGCGACACTTCGGTATGGATCAGGGCTCCGGGCGCCGCCGCCCAGGCGCACAACAGGCTGACCGCGACCACGGCGAGGGTGTCGAAGGCCCGGAAATAATGGGCCGCAAGGCGCGAGGCGTGCCTCTGACGCGCGTTCAGCCAGACCTCGGGCCGAAACGGACCGCGCCGGGCCGCACCCCCGGCGACGGCCTCCGTCGGCGCCGCCACAGCCGCGGCGGCCAAGGCCTGGAGGCCTGACGCGTCCATGACGCCCGCATCCAACGGGGCGGCGTCGAACGAATGGCGGCGGACGGCTTCGGTCATGGGGCTCGCAGCAGGGGAGTTCCCGCCCACCATGCACGCCCGCCCTCACTGTCCCGTTAACGCAGGGTGTTTCGCGTGAGCCTCGCGTGTTGACCGTTGCGCCGGTCCGTTTGCTCGGCTAATCACGCCGCCTGCCGGAGACGTGGCCGAGTGGCTGAAGGCAACGGTTTGCTAAATCGTCGTACCCTGTAAGGGGTACCCAGGGTTCGAATCCCTGCGTCTCCGCCAGAACCTTCCCGCAAAGCCCGCCGGGCGAACATCGACCAGATCCTTGTGTCCGGCACGCTGCGGGCGGCTCAACATCCCGGACGCCTGAATTTCCCGACTGCCCGCGCCCCGTACTGCAGTTTTGTGTCGCGTCGGCGTGAGTTGGGCGACGCTCATGCGAGCGCTTGAAGACAATCGCGCCGTATCGGGACGGTGTTTCATCGAACGGCGAAAACAACTTCACACAAGGGCGTCCGAACCGTCACCGTTCGGCGTCAGCCCTGTCACATCGGACTTCTATCGAGACCACCGGGCAGGTGGGGCTTATGCGTCGTCGCGGCCAGGGCTGAGTGCCCAGGCGCCATCTGCCGTGAATTCCATTTTGGATAGACACGGTGAAAACGATGACCGGCATTCGACTGACCACCCTGCTGGCGCTCTCCGCCAGCGCCCTGACACTCGCCGCCTGCGGCGCGGCTGAAGTCGCCTCGCCCGGAGAAGGCGATTTCGGCGGTGGCTCGGGCGGTGGCGGCACGACGCCGCCGACCACCCCGCCCCCGGGAACGCCGGCCGCCGACTGCCCCGCCGGCTTCGCCAACGTCGGCACGGTAGCGGGCGGCACGCTCCGCGCCTGCCAGCTGCCGCAACAGATCACCGGCGCCCTGACGGTGCCGCTGCGCGCGGGCACCGTCTACTCCATCAACGGCCGCACCGCGGTCGGCACGGACATGGGCGTCGACCCGGCGGCCCCGATCGCCGGCAGCGCCCAGGGCATCCTGACCATCGAGGCCGGCGTTCGCCTCTTCGCGTCCGGCGGCTCGGACTATCTGCTGGTCAACCGCGGCTCGCAGCTGTTCGCCGAAGGCACGGCGGCCAGCCCGATCATCTTCACCAGCCGCCAGAATATCGATGGCGCGACCACCATTGACTCGCAGGGTCAGTGGGGCGGCATCGTCCTTGCCGGCCGCGCTCCGCAGGCCAACTGCCAGCTGACCGCTCCGGTCACCTGCACCGGCACCGTCGAGGGCACCAGCGCCTTCTACGGCGGCAACACCCCGGCCGATAATTCGGGCCGCCTGCGCTACGTCCAGATCAAGTTCTCCGGCTTCGAGATCTCGACCGGCAACGAACTCCAGGGTCTGACCATGGCCGGCGTCGGTTCGGGCACCACGGTCGAGTTCATCCAGGTTCACAACAGCTCGGACGACGGCATCGAAATCTTTGGCGGCAACGTCAACCTGCGCCGCATCGTCATCACCGGCGCCGACGACGATGGCTTCGACACCGACACGGGCTGGCGCGGCGGCGCCCAGTTCGGCATCGTCACCCAACGCGCGCCGGGCTCGACCAGCCGCAGCGCCGGCTTCGAGTTCTCCGCGGCCCCCACCTCGGTGCCGCTGGCCTCGCGCTATGTCTCCCGTCCCCAGATCGCCAACTGGACGCTGGTCGGCCGCAACTCGCCGTCCGACGCCCACACGGTGGCGCACTTCGACTCCGGCACCGACGCCACGATCATCAACTCGGTCTTCACCTCCGTTGCGGGTTCGCTGGCCGGCTGTATGGCGATCAACGACGCGGACACCGCCACCAGCGGCGTGACCTTCCGGTCGGTCTTCATGTCCTGCACCCTGCCGTACCGTCCGGCCAACGCCGTCCTGTCGGCGGCGGCCTTCACCGCCGGCACGAACAACACGGCGAACGGGACCTCGACCCTGACCGCTCCGGCGGCGGGGACGACCCTGACCAACCAGGTGCTGACCTTCATCAACGGCGCCAACGAGAACGCCGTGACCCCGGTCGCCGCGGCCACGGTCTATCCGTTCTTCCAGAACACCACCTACATCGGCGCCGTCCAGAACGCCGCCGACACCTGGTGGCAGGGCTGGACCTGCGGCCTGACGGCCGGCGCGACCTGCTGACGACGGATGCGGAGGCGGCCCACCCGGGCCGCCTCCGGCTTTCGCCCAGTCCGTTGAACTCCTTCAAGGCGCAGATCATGAAGACCGTTACCTTGACCCTGAGCGGGGTCCTCCTGGCCACCAGCGCGCTGATCGCGCCCGGGTTCGCCTACGCTCAAACGCCGCCGGCCCCCTCGCAGGCCCCCGCCTCGCAGGACCCGGTCGCCCAGGATGAACCCGAAGCGGCCGGCGAACTGGACGAGGTCATCGTTCTCGGCCGTTTCATTCCGGAACCGAACCGCGAAAGCGCGGAGGTCGCGGCCTTCCTGACATCCGAGGATCTGGAACGGACCGGCGACAGCAGCGCTGCCGGCGCCCTGGCCCGCGTAACGGGTCTGACCGTGGTCGAGGGACGGTTCGTCTATGTCCGCGGCCTCGGCGAGCGCTACTCCTCGGCCCTGCTGAACGGCTCGCCCCTGCCCAGCCCGGAGCCTCTGCAACGCGTGGTGCCGCTGGACCTGTTCCCATCCAGCATCCTCGAGAGCGTCACCGTCCAGAAGTCCTATTCGGTCGATTTTCCGGGCGAGTTCGGCGGCGGCGTGATCGACCTTCGGACCGTGGATGCGCCCAATGATCCCTTCTTCTCGATGTCCGCGTCGATCGGCGGCAACACCGAGACGACCGGCGAGGAAGGCCTGATCTATTTCGGCTCGCGCACCGACTTCACCAGCTTTGACGACGGCACGCGCGACGTCCCCAACGAACTCGCCCTGGCTTTCGCCCAGGGGGTTCCGGTCAACGGCGCCAATTTCAGCGATCTGGAGCTGGAGCGGATCGGCCACTCCCTGGTCAATTCGCCGCTGCGTCTCCTTCAGCGGGACACGACCCCGGTGAATTTCGGTTTCGATTTCGCCGGCGGTTTCAAGTCCGACAGCAGCCTCGGCACCTTCGGCGTGATCGGCGTCGCCGGCTACAGCAACAGCTGGTCGAGCCGGAGCGGCGTGCAGGAGGAGGCGCAGTTCTCCGGCGACGTCCTCGTGCCGGTCACCAGCAAGGCATATGAATCGAACCAGAACGACATCCAGCTGAACTTCCTCGGCGGCCTTTCGCTGGTCAACGAGAACAGCACCTACCGGTGGACCAATTTCTTCGTTCGCAACGTGACCAAGGAAGCGCGGATCAGCGTCGGCCCCGACTTCGACGCCGGCGGCTCCGTGCAGCGGACGGACTACACCGAATGGTATGAGCGTCAGCTCTTCTCGAGCCAGCTGTCCGGCGAGCACGAGTTCATGGACGGCGCCCTGGAGTTCGCATGGCGCGGCGCCTATGCCCTGACCGAGCGGAACGCCCCCTATGAGACCCGCTTCGAATACGGGGTCGACGGCAACGGCAACTTCATCCACCAGATCGGCGGCAACCGGATCTCGTTCAGCGAGCTGGACGACGACATCGTCTCGGGCGGCGCTGACCTGAGCTACACCCTGCCGCTGTCGGACTATCGTGAGGCCATCTTCACCGGCGGGGTCGCGTATTTCGACAACAACCGCGACGCCGAGCGCCGCGACCTTCGGTTCGTTCCCGCGAGCACCCTGACGGACGAACAGCGTCGGTCGCGGGTCGACTACCTCTATTCGGACGCCAACATCGGGCCGACCGGCATTGTCCTGTCGGAAGTCACTGGCAGCGCGGGCAGCGGGGCGGCGGCCTACTCGGCCCAGCTCGAGGTCGCGGCGGCCTATCTGCAGGTCGACGCCGAGTTCATCCCGCTGGTCCGCACCACCTTCGGCGTGCGCTATGAGGATGGCTACCAGTCGGTCACCACACGCGATCTGTTCGGCGGCGCGGCGCCCTTCGCACCGACCGAGATCGAGGAACAGTATTTCCTGCCTTCGTTCACGGCGACGTGGAATTTCGCCGAGGACCAGCAGTTCCGGGTCGGCGCTTCACAGACGATCGGCCGGCCCCAGTTCCGCGAACTGGCGCCCCAGTCCTATACGGACCCCGAAACCGATCGCGAGTTCACCGGCAACCCGTTCCTCGTCGATACCGAGATCCTGAACCTCGACGCCCGATATGAGTGGTTTTTCGCCCGCCAGCAGTATCTGACGGCCGGCGTCTTCTACAAGGATCTCGACCGGCCGGTTGAGGCGACCATCGTCACCTCGGGCAATGCGCGCCAGCAGTCCTATCTGAACTCGCCGCAGGCGACCGTTTACGGCGCGGAAATCGAAGCCAAGAAATTCTTCGAGTTTCCGGACAACAGCTGGTCCTTCATCGCCGACAAGCGCTGGCTGGTGCAGGCCAACTACACCTGGTCCGACTCCGAGGTGAACGTCGAGCCGGGCGACTTCGTCCGGACCCCGGGCGGCGGCGGCGCCGATGAGGACGCGACCTTCTTCATCGAGGACGGCAGCCGTCTGCAGGGCCAGTCGGAGCACGTCGCCAACCTGCAACTGGGTTGGGAAGACGACACGGCCCGGTCCCAGGCGACGATCATCGTCAACTATGTCAGCGAGCGCGTCAGCGCCCGCGGCGCGGGCGGCGCGGGCAACCGCGAGCCTGACTACATCCAGGATCCCGGCATCTTCGTCGATTTCGTCTACCGCAAGGATTTCGAGGTCGGGGGCCGCGACTACGGTTTCTCCCTCGAACTGCGCAACCTGCTGAACACGGATTTCGACGAGTTCCAGGAGCTGGGCAACAAGATCCTGATCAACAACTACGAGCTGGGATCCAGCGCCTCGGTCAGCCTGTCCGCGCGCTTCTAGACGACGGTGGGGGAGGCGGTCGCCCGACCGCCTCCCGGTCCGGACAACGAGACAGATTTCCGGCGGTTCGTCCGAACGCGGCCCAACTGTCACGGCAAGTTCGCCGGGCCGTCATGATCCCATGAAGCCGTGACACGGGCGATGGGTCTAGGAAGGCGACCGGGCCGTCAGGGCCTATTGAGGCACGCCAGGGTGATCGGCGCAGTTCACGGGTTCAGCACACAGGTCCGGGGCGCGTGAGCGGCCCCGCCGATGGCGCTGCAGGCGGCGACGGCCGCAGCCTCCGCAGGCAAGGCTTTACGCTGGTCGAGGTCATGATCTCGCTGATGATCTTCGCCATTCTGGCGGCGGCGGGCGCCACCGTGTTGAGCGGGGCCATCGACAACCGGTTCGCAGTCAAGGCCGCCAGTGATCGGGTGGGCGACCTGCAGCGGATGCAGGGCCTGCTGCGCGCCGATCTGGGGCAGGCCGCCGCGCGCCGCTCGCGCGGTCCCACGGGCCGTCCGACGCCCCAGCCCATCCTCGGCGCCGTCGCGCCCGGCGATCCGATCCTGGTGCTGAACCGCGCGGGCTGGAGCAATCCCGGCGAACAGGCGCGGCCCTCCCTGCAACGGGTGGAGTACCGGCTGGTCGAGGACCGACTCGAACGGCGCGCCTCCAGTCATCTGGACGGTGCGCGTCCGGGTCCGCCCCAGGTGCTGTTCCGCGGCGTGCGCGACGTCACCGTGGCGTTCGTGCGGGATGGAGAATCGGCGCCCGCCTTCACCTCCAGCATCGACCGACCCCTGCCGGACGCGGTGCGGATCGGGATGACGATCGAGGGCTACGGGCGCGTCGAACAACTCTTCATCGTCGGGAGCGGCCGATGAAGCGCGGCAAGCAGCGCGAGGGCATGGCCCTGCTGACCGTGCTGCTGCTGGTCGCGGTCATGTCCGTGGTGGCGGTGGCGATCCTTGATGATGTGCGCTTCTCGGTCCGGCGCACCGCCAATGTCGAGTTCCAGAGCCAGGCCCAGTGGTATGCGGCCGGCGTTGAGAATCTGGCGCGGGGCCAGATCGCGAACCTGCTGGCCGCCGGACCGGCGCGCACGCCGCTGGAGCCGGCGTGGAATGGCCGGGAGATGAGTTTCCCGATCGACGGTGGATCGATCACCGCCAGGGTCACCGACGGCCAGGCCTGTTTCAACCTCAACAGCCTTGCCCTCGGCGTGGGCGAGGATCTGACGGCGCGCCCGCTGGGAGCGGCGCAGTTCCGGGCGCTGGGCCGGGCTGTCGGGGCGCCGGACAGCCGCATGCGGGCCATCGCCGACGCCCTGACCGACTGGCTCGACGCCGACACGACGGCGCTGCCACTCGGCGCCGAGGACGGGGCCTATGCGGGCCTGAGCAGTCCCTATCGCACGGGCGGCGTCATGCTGGCCGAGGTCAGCGAACTCCGGGCGGTCCGGGGCGTGGACGCCGAAACCTACCGCCGACTGCGGCCCTACCTTTGCGCCCTGCCGACCTCGCGCCTGTCGCCCCTGAATGTGAACACCCTGACGCCGGAGCAGGCGCCGCTGCTGACCATGCTGACGGACGGCGCGGTCGGACCGCAGCAGGCGCGTACGGTGATCGCGGCGCGGCCGCGCGACGGCTGGCCGGACGCCGCCGCCTTCTGGGCCCAGCCGGCCCTTGCCACGATTGAGGTCGACCCGGAGGCCCGCGACCAGATCACGGTCCTGACCCGCTTCTTCGACCTGCGGGTCGATGTCGAACTGGGTGGCTCCCGCGCCGTCCGCACCGCCCTGCTGGAAGCCGGATCCGACGGGCGCGTCCGCACCGTGATCCAGCGCTGGACCCCCGAGGACTGAGCCCGGCCCGCCGCACCTGCTCCCGGGCCGCCGCGACCAGACTGACCCGTTCCGTTGAGCGCGAAGGGCGGATTGTGCGGGCTTCCGGGATTTTAAACGTCAGCCGGCGGGGCAAATGTCAAATTTCATACTTTCATCTGTCGCATAATCTTTACAATAGGCGAAAAGAGCGCATTATTCCTCCGGGTCCTGATTGTTTCAGGCGTTCGGGAGAGATCGGATGCGCACTTTCACCGCCTTTATCGGCCTTGCCGCCCTCGCTGCGGCGACCCTTCCCGCCGGACTGGCGAGCGCGGGCGACAACGGGCAGCCGTCGGCTCGACCCCAGGCGCGCGCCGTCATGATCTGCGGCACGGACGCCGCGACCCGCCGGGCCTTTGCCCGCGAGCATGGCGCGGCCCCCGTATTCGTCACCGCCCGCGAGGCGCTGTCGGTTAGGACCTCGGACCCGGCCTGGAGCACGCCTCGTTGCATGACCGCGCGGGAACACGCGCGTTACCGGGACGCCGCGACGACCTTCGCCGCCGTTCGCTGAGGAGTCTGCGGGGCTGCCGCGCGGCCGGTATTCCGCTTGACCGAGGAGACGGATCGCCGGGCCGAGGCTCATCCGCGATCCGTCTGTGGCGTCAGGCCGGGAAGCCCAACGGTCCCAGCATCCAGGTCAGCCAGATGCCTGCCGCGAGGCACGGCCCGAACGGCAGACGATCCGTCGCCGACATCGGCTTTCCGACGAGGAATTTCGCCGCCACGAAACTGAGCCCCGCAGCGGAGGCCCAGAGCAGCACGCTGGGCAGGCCGATCCAGCCGACCCAGGTCCCGCCGGCGGCGAGCAGGATAGGGTCTCCGTCGCCGAGACCCTGGCGGCCGCGAGCCAGGTGATAGACGAAGGCCAGTCCCCACAGACCCGCGAAGCCGACGGCGCCGCCGATCACGGCGTCGAGCGGGGCTGTCTGGTCCAGCACGCCGGCGGCGAGTCCGCCGGTCGCGAGCAGGGGCAGGGTCAGCAGATCCGGAAGGCTGAAATGTTCGGCGTCGATCACCGCGATCAGGAGCAACTGCCAGCCCAGCAAGGCGGTCAGGACGGCGGCGAGCGGCGTGGCCTGGGCCAGGGCGGCCCAGACGCCGATCGCGGCGGCGGCCGGAGTCATGAGGGCATATCGGCGGAAACTCGGGCGCATCCTGGTTTCGGCGTGGGGCAGGCGCAGGCTCAGCTGCACGAAAAGGCCTCCGACGATGACGCCCGAACCGCCCAAAAGGATTGCGAGGATCGTTGGCGTCACGGTCGCGTCTCATGAGGAAGGTATTGCGCCCCTGCGGCCCTTCGACCGCGCCCGTGTAGCCCGGACCGGGCGATTGGGCTAGGAATGTGGGGGGGCGTCGGGGGCCTGCCGGGGGGAGCCAAAGTGATCGCCGCAGCGCGTAATTTAAGCATGGAAGCGCGTCAGGTTCTGGCGCGCCGGCCAGACCGCGCGCGGGCGATCGTGGAGATATCCCTGGCGCTTGTGCTGGCGGTTCAGCTGGGCCGGCTGGTGTGGATTGTGGCCGAGCCGCAGAGCGCCGCGCCCGAGGCGACGGCGGCCTCGGCGCCGGCCAGGCCGGTCGACTTTTCCGTTTTCCAGCGCTTCGACGCCTTCTTCCGCACGGGCGGAGTGAGCAGCCTGGCCGAAGCCAGCGCGGCCGGAAGCGGGCAGATGCGGCTGTACGGTCTGCGCTCGGACGGGGCAGGGGGCGGCTCGGCGATCATCGGGCTGGCGGATGGGCGTCAGGTGTCCGTCGGCGTGGGCGAAGAGGTGGAGCCGGGGCTGGTGCTGCGCGGCGTCGGCGATGACCACGTTACGCTGGCGCGAGGGACGTCCCTGAGCCGGCTGATCTTCTCGGATGTGCCGTTGGGCGTCGCGCCGGTTCCGCCGCCGCCGCCGGGACCTCAGACAGTGACGCCAACACCCGCGCCTGCGCCGGCTGCGTCGGTCGGCGCGAGCGTCGATCCGGCGCGGCTGATCGCCCAGGCGGGGCTGCGGCCGCGGATGCGGGGCGCGCGGCTGGACGGGTTCACCGTATCGGGTGCGGGTGATCCTGCCGTGCTTGGGGCGGCGGGGCTTCAGGCCGGCGACGTGATCCTGGCGGTGAACGGCCAGGCGCTGGACAGTCTGGAGCAGATTTCGGCCTTACGCGGACGGTTGGCCAACAGTTCTGTCGCAGAGATTCGCTACGAGCGGGACGGACAGGTGCAGACCGCCACCATAGGGACCGGCCGATGAAGCGATCCAATGTGATCGGCGCAGTGATGGCGGCCGTGCTGGCCGCCCAGGGGCCGCTGGCTGCGGGGCCCGTCTTGGCCCAATCGCAGACGCTGAACGTGCAGGGCGCCGACATCCGCGCCTTCATCCAGGACGTGGCCCGCTCGACGGGCCGGACCTTCATTGTCGACCCGGGGGTGACCGGCACGGTGACGGTGACCAGCGACCGGCCGCTGAGCCGGACCCAGTTGTTCGAGGTGTTCCTGTCGACGCTGCGGGCCAATGGGCTGGTGGTGACGCCGACGGCCTCAGGGGCCTACCGGATCAGCCCGGCGCAGGGCGCGGCCCAGGGGCCCGCGACCGTGGGGTCGGAGCGATTCTCGACCGAGGTGTTCCAGCTGAGGAACATCGACGCGACCTCGGCGGCGGAGACGATCCGGCCGTTGGTGGGCGCGCAGGGGCAGGTGCTGGCCAATCCCGGCGCCAACAGCGTCGTGGTGGCCGACTTCTCCGACAATCTGGCGCGCATCCGCGCCCTGATCGGCCGGATCGACGTGGACCGGACCGGGTTCGAGGTGGTGACTCTCCAGAACTCCTCGGCGCGCGAGATCGCTGCTGTTCTGCAGACAGTGCTGGCCCCCCCGGGCGGCCAGCCGGGCTCCGGTATGGTTAGCGTGACGCCGGTGGAGAGCTCCAACTCCCTCGTTCTGCGCGGCGATCCGGCGGCGATGGCGCGCATCCGGCCGTTGATCGAGGATCTGGATCGTCGGGCCGAGAGCGCCGACGACGTGCGGGTGGTCTTCCTGCAGCACGCCGACGCCGAGGCATTGCTGCCGGTGCTGCAACAGGTGGTGAGCCAGCCGGTGACGGCGGCGAGCGCCAACGCCCCGGCCCCGGGTCGCAGCGGCGCGGGCGACGCTGCCGCTCCCGCAGCCTCGCCGGCCGCTGTTCCGGCGCCCCCGGTAGCGGGGCAGAGCGCGGTCATCGCCCGCTTCCCCGGCGCCAACGCCCTGGTGATTTCGGCGTCGGCCGATACGCAGCGGATGCTGGCCGAGGTCATCCGCCAGCTGGACCAGCGGCGCCAGCAGGTGCTGATCGAGGCCATCGTCGTGGAGCTGTCGGACAACGCCGTGCGCGAGCTGGGCGTCCAGTGGCTTCTGGCCGGCGAGGACGGCAATCCGGTCGGCCTGACCAACTATTCGGACCGGGCCGGGGCGCTGGTCCCGATCGCCGGCGGGGCGGCGGCGGGCCAGCTGGATGAGGACGATCCGCTGCGTGAGCAGCTGCAGGAACTGGCGCTGAACACCCTGCTGGGGGCCAATGGGTTCATTGGCGGGGGCGGGGGGCGGATCGGCGACGGCCTGTTCGGCTTCATCATCAATGCGGCCAAGACGGATGCGGGCTCCAACCTGCTGCAGACGCCGTCGCTGATGACGCTGGACAATGAGGAAGCGACCATACTGGTGGGTCAGGAAGTGCCGATCACGACCGGCGAGACCCTGCTGGACGGCAACTCCAATCCCTTCCGCACGACCCAGCGTCAGGACATCGGGGTCAAGCTGGTGGTGCGGCCGCAGATCAATGCGGGCGGCTCGATCACCCTGTTCCTGCGTCAGGAGGTGTCCAGCATCAACGGCGTGCTGACCGACAGCGCCAATGATCTGGTGCTCAACAAGCGCGAGCTGGAGACCACGCTGGTGGTCGATGACGGCGACATCGCTGTGGCCGGCGGCCTGCTGGACCAGAACGACAGGCTGTCGGTCGACAGCGTGCCGGGGCTGGGCAATCTGCCGGTGATCGGCAATCTGTTCCGCTCGACCAGCCGCCAGCGCGGGCGGACCAATCTGATGGTGTTCATCCGCCCGACCATCATCCGCAGCCCCGCCGACGCCCAGACGCTGGCTGCCGACCGCTGGGGCTATATGCGACAGCAGCAGCTCAACAATGCGCCAGGCGTCGAGCCGAGCCTGGACGAGATGCTGCGCGACTATATGCGGACGCAGCCGCCCGTCGCGCCGGACCCTGTGATCACCGCGCCCGTCGGCGAGGTCACCGCCGCGCCCCTGCCGCCGGCCTCGTCGGGCGAGTGAGGCGGCCGTGATCACCCTGATCAATCCGACCCTGCCTTACGGCTTCGCCAAACGGCACGGGGTGATCCTGCTGGAAGCAGGGGACATCGCCGTGGTGGGGCTGCGCGAGGGAGCTGATCCCGGCGCCCTGATCGAGACGCGCCGGGCGCTTGGCCGACCGCTCAGGGTCGAGCCCCTGGATCAGGCGACCTTCGACCGGCGGCTGTCGCAGGTCTATGCCGGCGATCACCTGAATGCGACGGACGGGGACGACCTGTCGATGCCCTCGGGGCTGGAGAGCCTGATCGACGACATCCCGGCCGCCGCCGACCTGCTGGACACGGCCGACGACGCGCCGGTGATCCGGCTGATCAACGGTATCATCGCGGAAGCCGTGCGGGCAGGGGCCTCGGACATCCACCTTGAGCCTTTCGAGGCGGCGCTGACGGTGCGGATGCGGATCGACGGGGTGTTGCGCGAGACCCTGTCGCTGAACCCCCGTATCACGCCGCTGCTGGTGTCGCGGATCAAGGTGATGGCGCGGCTGGACATCGCCGAGAAGCGGGTGCCGCAGGACGGGCGCATCCCGCTGGCGCTGGGCGGCAAGACGCTGGACGTGCGCGTCTCGACCCTGCCGTCGCGGATGGGCGAGCGGGTGGTTCTGCGCATTCTGGACCGCGACCAGGCCGGGCTGACGCTGGACCGGCTGGGCATGGCGCCCGATGCGCTGGAGGCCTTCCGCTCGGCCTTGCGCGAACCCAACGGCATCATTCTGGTCACCGGCCCGACGGGCTCTGGCAAGACCACCAGCCTTTACGCCGGTCTGTCGCTGCTCAACGACGCCACGCGCAACATCCTGACGGTCGAGGACCCGGTCGAATACGCCATCGACGGCGTCGGCCAGACCCAGGTCAATCCCAAGGTCGGCATGACCTTCGCGGCGGGCCTGCGGGCCATCCTGCGTCAGGACCCGGACGTGGTCATGGTCGGGGAGATCCGCGATGTGGAGACGGCCCGGACTGCGGTCCAGGCGGCTCTGACCGGCCACCTCGTCCTGTCGACGGTGCACACCAATGACGCGGCCGGCGCGGTCACCCGGCTGAGGGACATGGGCGTCGAGCCCTTCCTGCTGGCCTCGACCCTGCGGCTGATCGTGGCCCAGCGGCTGGTGCGCCGGCTGTGCGGCGACTGCCGGCGGCCCGAAGCGGCGGACAAGGCGACCGCCCGGCTGGCGGGGGTCAAGGTCGGCCAGACGGTGTGGCGGCCGCAGGGCTGCGCCCACTGCGGCCAGACCGGCTATGTGGGTCGGGTGGGTCTGTATGAGGTGATCCGGGTCGATGACCGGGTGCGCCGGTTGATCGCCGCCGAGGCCGGTGAGGAGGCGATCAATGCGGTCGCCTTCGCCGGCGCGGAGACGCTGACGCAGCGCGCGCGGGCCCTCGTGCTGGAGGGCGTCACCTCGGTCGAGGAGGCAGTGCGGGTGACGCGTCAGGAGACGGCGGAAGCCCACGATGAGCCCGCGCTCGTCATCACCGTTCCCGCCGCGACCGGACGCGAGGATGCTGCCTGATGGCGGTGTTCGACTATGTGGCGGTGGACGCGGGCGGGCGGACGGTCAGCGGAACCCTGACCGCGGATGACGACGGCGCGGCGCGGGCCCTGCTGGCGCGCCGCAAATTGATGCCGCTGGAGATCGCCGCCTCGCGCGGCGCGGCCCCGGTGCGGGTCGCCGCTTCAGTCGCCAAGGGCGGCGGCAAGTTGAACGCCCGGACTCTGGCGCTGGTCACGCGCCAGCTGGCCACGCTCGTTACGGTGTCGCCGGTCGAGGAAGCGCTTCGGGCCATTGCGCTACAGGCCGACCGGCCCGCGGTTCGGGCGGTGCTGGAGGGCGTGCATGGCGGGGTGATGGAGGGACGTCGGCTTTCGGACGCCATGGCGCTGCAGGGTTCCGCCTTTCCGCCGCTGTACCGGGCCATGGTGTCGGCGGGCGAGACCTCGGGCGCGCTGGCGCCGATCCTGGAGCGGCTGGCCGATGGGCTGGAGCGCGATCAGGTGGTGCGCGGCAAGGTGATCACCGCCCTGGTCTATCCGGCGGTGCTGGCCGTAGTGGCCATCGGGGTGGTGATCGCCCTGATGACCTTCGTTGTGCCCAGGGTGGTGGACCAGTTCGACAGCATGAACCAGACCCTGCCGTTGCTGACGCGGCTGGTGATCGGCCTGTCGAACGGAATGCAGGACTGGGGCTGGCTGGCGGCCCTGCTGCTGGCGGCGGCCGCTGTCGCCGGGGTCTTCGCTCTCCGCAATCCGGCCATCCGTCTGCAGGTCGACACGGCGATCCTGCGCCTGCCCCTGATCGGGCGGCTGACCCGCGATCTGCACGGGGCAAGGATGGCGCGGACCCTGTCGACGATGATCACGGCCGGTCTGCCGGTGCTCGAGGGTCTGACGATCACGGCCCGCACGGTTTCCAACCGCCGCCTGCGGCTGGCGACCGAGATGATGGCCGATGCCGTGCGTGAGGGTGGGGGTCTGTCCGCCGCCATGCGTCGGGCCGACGTCTTTCCACCGATTCTGGTGACCATGACCGCCTCTGGCGAGGCCGGCGGCCGGCTGGAGCCGATGCTCGAACGCGCCGCGGAATATCTGGAGCGGGAGTTCTCCACGTTCACGGCGGTGATGCTCAGCCTGATCGAGCCGGCCATCATCGTGGTCATGGGCGGGGTGGTGGTCGTGATCATCCTGTCCATCCTCCTGCCCATCCTGCAGATCAACACCCTGGCCATGGGGTGAGGAAGTTGAGTGAGATGAAGAAGATGTCCCTCGTTCGCCGCGCCGCGGAGCGCATTGCTGATTGGGCCGCAGTTACAAGGCGTCGCCTTGTCGACGCG
This sequence comes from Brevundimonas sp. UBA2416, assembly GCF_002343105.1. Lineage (NCBI taxonomy): Bacteria > Pseudomonadati > Pseudomonadota > Alphaproteobacteria > Caulobacterales > Caulobacteraceae > Brevundimonas > Brevundimonas sp. UBA2416. The sequence goes on along the minus strand of NZ_DDRM01000015.1, from coordinate 131,414 downwards.
AGACGGTCTGGCGTCTCGCGCATAGCCCGCGCCCAAGCAGCGAGCGACCGCGTCGCAAGCGTTAGCGCCTCCAACAAGGCTGGCTTTACCCTCGTCGAGATGATGGTCGTGGTGGTCATCCTGGGCCTGCTGGCGACCGTGGTGGCGATCAACGTCCTGCCCAGCCGGGACCAGGCCATGGTGACCAAGGCACAGGCCGACATCGCCACCCTGGAGCAGGCGGTCGAGACCTACAGGCTCGACAATCTGGACTTCCCCGCCGACCTGCAGTCGCTGGTCACGGCGCCGGCCGGCCTGTCCAATCCGGACCGCTATCGTCAGGGCGGCTATGTCCGCCGCCTGCCCGAGGACCCCTGGGGACAGCCCTATCAATACCGCCGCCCGAGCGCCCACGGCGGACAGTTCGACATCTACTCGTACGGCGCCGACCGCAAGGAAGGGGGCGAGGGCGATGACGCCGACCTCGGCAACTGGAGGCGCTAGACCTCACCGAACCCGCTCGGGGTTCACGCTGGTGGAACTTCTGATGGTGGTGGCCATCATCGGAATGGCCGCCGGCGCTGTGGTGCTGTCCGTGCCCGACCCGCGCCCGTCAGTGGCCGAGGACGCCGAGCGGTTCGCCGCCCGGCTGAGCCGCGCCCGCGAGGAAGCCGTTCTGTCCAACCGCCCGGTGGCGGTCGAGACGACCCCTGCCGGCTACGCCTTCATGGTGTTCGACGGCGCCGCATGGTCGCCCTTGACGGATGGCCCGTTCGGCCCGGAGACCTGGACCGCGGGCACGACGGTCGCACCCGCAGCGGGGTCCGTCCGCATCGTGTTCGACCCCACCGGCGTGGCCGAACCCGCCTCGATGACCCTGACCCGCGAGCGCAACAGCCGCACCATCACCGTCGACGGCGCCGGAGAGGTGACCCTCAATGGCTGACATGATGTTGCGCGCTAACGCTCGCCGCGCGGCGGCTCCCTGCTTGAGCGCGGGTTGGGCCCTTGGGCATGCGCAAAGCGCCAGGCCGCGTCGGGTCGACAGGGCGGAGCCCTGTGACCGCGGCCTCAACAAAGAGGGCTTTACGCTGATCGAGCTGCTGGTGGCCCTGGCGGTGTTCAGCCTGGCGGCGCTGGCGCTGCTGAACCTGTCCGGCGAGAACACCCGCTCGGCCGCGCGCGTCGAGACCCGCACCCTGGGCGGTATCGTCGCAGAAAACCTCGCCGTCGAGACCATGATCGCCCCCACGATCAGCGAGGGAACCACAAGCGGCCAAACCCCGCTCGCCGGCCGTCCCTGGGTGTGGACCCGCACCGTGACCACAACGGACGAGCCCGACCTGCTGCGCATCGACATCAAGGTCCGCGACGCCGAGGGCCAGGCCGCGGAACGCACCCTGTTCCGATCGAGGACGCGCCAGTGAAGCCCGTCAGACTGATCCTCATTCCCGCGACCGGCAGCCAGCCCGCGCCCTTCCTGATCGTCGGGGCCGATGGCTATGTGCTCGAACGGGGCGAACTGACGCTGGACGGCGGCGCCACGCCCGAGCCGATGCGGACCGTGGCGGTGACGCCGGGCGGTGACGTGCTGATCCGCTGGCTTGATCTGCCGCCGGGCAGCACGGTCCAGGGCCGTGCGGCGGCGGCTTGGATGCTGCGGGACGAGATGGCGGCGACGCCGGACCGGCTGGCGACCGTGCTGGGGGCCCCGACACCGCCCGGCGAGCCGCGGCTGGTCGCGGTCGTCAGCCGCTCGCTGATGGAGGCCTGGACCGACTATCTCGCGGCGCTGGGCGTGCGCGCCGATGTGTTCGTGCCCGACGTCCTGACCCTGGGTGAGCCCGACGCCGAAGACGTCCTGTCGGCCGTGTCCTTCGGCGAAGGCATGGCGCTGCGCGGCCGCCGCTTCGCCGCCACGGTCCAGCCCGATCTGGTCGAACTGATCGCCGCGGGCCGGCGGGTCGAGCCGGTGCAGTATCCCGCCGCCGTCGAGCGTGCGCTGGTCGCGGCGGCCCTGGCGCCGGCGATCAATCTGCTGGACACGGGGGACCGCGAGGCGAAGGCCGCCGGCAGCTGGAGGCGGGCGGCGATCCTCGCGGCGCTGGTGGTCCTGTCGCCGCTGGTCCTGATCCTCGCCGGCGCGGTCCGCGACGACCGGGCGGCGCGCGACGCCCGTACCGAGGCGATCGCGGCCATCACGGCGGCCGCGCCCGATCTGGCTCGCGAAGCCGACCCGGTCGAGGCCCTGCGCCGGCGGGTCGCCGTGGCGCCGCCTCCGGGCGGAGTCACGGCGGCGGCGGCGGCCCTGTTCACCGCCGTCGAGGCCGTCGAAGGGGCGGAACTCGACATTCTGATCGCCGACCCGGACGACGGGGTGAAGGCTACGGTCAGCCATCCGGCTCACGGCGACATGGCGGTGATCCGGCGGTTCATGGCCAAGGCCGGCATGTCCGTGACCGAGACCGGCACGCTGGAGGACGGCGGGCGGATCGTCACCGACATCACCATAGGGGCCGGGCGATGAGGCGGCTGACAGACCGGCTGTATCCATGGTGGGAGGGGCGCACCGTTCGCGAGCGCTGGATGCTGATCGTGATGGCGGTCCTTCTGGCGGCGGTGTTCGTCTGGCTGGCCGTCGTGCGGCCGGCGCTGGACTGGCGTGAGCAGGCCGCCGCTGACAGGGCCCGGGCCGAGACGGATCTGGCCTGGGTGCAGGCCGGGCTCCGGCTGACGGCGCCGACGGCCGCCGCCCGCCCGGTCATCGACGTGGAGGGATTTGGGCCGCTCGTGACCCGCACAGCCGAGGCGGCGGGTCTGAACCTGACGACGGGCATGGACGCTTCCGGACGCCTGGCCTTCCGCATTCCCGACGCCTCCAGCGCGGCCCTGTTCGGCTGGATGTCCGCCCTGGAGCACGACCACGGTATCGCGGTCGTCAGCCTGGGCGTCGTCGAGAACACCGACGCCACCCTTCAGGTCGAGGGCGCCCTGGCGCGCCAGGCAGGCGGTTGATCCGCCGATCGGCGTTCGTGAACCGGATCGGGTCTGGCGGGTTGCGGGGAGGTCCCATCTTCTCCGGTAGCCTGAATGATCGAAGCGCCTTCCGACCTCGACCGGCTGAAACGACGCGTGCGCCGGTTCGCGGCGAACATCCGGCCGCATCACATAGCCGTGGTCGCCGTCCTGTCGGCGGTGGGCCTCGGGGTTGTTGCGGCCCGCACCATGGCGCTGCCGGGACCAGAGCCGATCCGCGACGACGACCGGATGCACATTCACGTGGTCGCGCCGGTCGAGCCGGCGATCACGCCGGGGTCGGTGATGGAGGTCGGCGATCTGGTCGAGGGTTTTGAATACAGGCGGCCTGCGCCTGCCGTGATCGAAGCCGCCGACTATGCGCGCTGGGACGACGAGGCGGTCGAGGCCCCTGCGCCCCGTCCTGTCGCGCGGCGTGACGACAATTCGGAAATGACCTCCGCGCCGTCCACGTTCGAAGCGCCGCCTGAAGGCCGTCGGGACGGACGCGCCGACCGCTGGTTCGGCTTCGACGCGCCGGACCGGGACTATCGCGCCGAACGCGAGGCCCGCCGCGCCCGGATCGACGCGCGGATGGAGCGGGAGAGGGAGCGCGATCGTCGCGACGTGCGATGGTATCGGTCAGACGGCGAACCCGTCGGCGATGACGGTCGGGATGACCGCCGTCAACCGCACGAGGACCCCGGCGACCTCCGGGGCTGACCGCGCCGATCGCGACCCGACAGGGAACTTGCGGAACAGGGATACACGACGTCCGTTCAGGAGTATGGTGTACGGGTGTGACGACAGACGTCGGATTGGGTCATGATTTCACTATTGCTCGCGCTCGGTCTTAGCCAGGTCCCCGACGCCGCTCCGGTCTCGCCGGATCCGCAGGAGGTCCGGGTGCCGTGCCAGTCGACGCCAGCGGGCTGGGTCTGCAGGATGCCGCCGGTAGTCCTGCGACCATCCCCGCCCGGACCGGGGGTCGCGACCGACGCGCCGGCCAATTCCGCTCCTGTGCCGCCCTCGGTCCCGACCCTGGCCGCGCCGGTTGAGATGAACACGGCGGAGGCAGACCGCCAGGCGCGGTTGATCGCCCGCTGCGCCGACGCCTCCTGGCTATCCCTGTGCTTGCCGGATGACCGTCGCGAGGCCAGAGCTCTGCGCGACGCCGCCGTCGTCCGCGCGGCGCTGCGACGTGAAGTCTATCAAATGTTGAGCGAAAACAGATGTGACGACGCCATGCGGACGGCTCTGGCCAGCGCCGACATGGCGCTGATCCGTGAGGTTCGGGATCTGAATGTCTGCGCACCGGGCCCGGCCACCGCTGAGGCGCCCGCCGACACCAACTGACGTGAAATCCGCCACCAGATGCAGAAGAGGCCCGACGCCTTGCGGCGCGGGCCTCTCTTTTCGATGAGGCAGGGAAGACCGACCGGACGGAGTCCGGTCGGGTCCTGGCCTTTTTATTATCCGCGCTCGCCGTCGTAGCTGCGGGGGGCAGTGTTGCTGCCGCCGTGCTCGACCGGCTCGCACTCGATCAGGCCTTCGCAGCCGGAGAAGTGGATTTCCGGCGGCTCGACAGTGACGTCGGACGGGCGGACGTGAACTTCAGGCGCGCGCAGATAGATCTGCGGAGCCCGGATACGAATGGGCGGGGCCTCGACATAGATCGGCGGACCCTGGATATCGATCCGGCCCGAGTCGATAACGACCGGCCGACCCCGGATGCGGACACCCGGCCCGCCGGCGCGGACGACGTGCCACGGCCGCGGGGTATTGTACCAATTCACCTCATAGTCGCACAGGCAGACGCCGTACTGGTCGCGCGGGCCGCCGTCGCGGCACGGAGGCGGGGGATTGTCGCAGCAATAGGTCGGCGGCGGCGGAGGCGGCGGAGGCGGCGGTCCGTAGCCCCGGTCCTGGGCGGCTGACGATCCGGCGCTTGCGGCCAGGGCCAGCAGAGCGCCGGCGGCGGCGATGACTATGTGTTTCACTTGAAGCTCCCCAAAAATCCAGTCGTCGACGAGGCCCTGAACAACCCCATAGCCCGGGACCGAAGTATCATCGTTATGGTAACCTTAACCGGTTGGCAAGGCGACGGTTCCGCGAGGTTGGCTGGATTGTGGCGTCTGTCATGCCTCTTGCCCCGGTGGAGCGAGTTATTCGCTTTTCGGGAGAAAAATCGGGCTGACCACCGCGATATTTCGCCCCGCAGTGCGACTTGCGCCACAGTTTGTCTCGCCAACTTGACCCGGCGTGACCTTGGCATCCGCCCGGACGCGGTCTAGGTCGATGCCTCAATCCGTTGCCCGGTCGATCGGGGACGAACTTTACGGGAGAAGCGCTCATGGCCGATCTGGCTCAAGTCACCGAACACATCCGCGGCGCCGTCGGCGACAACTCCGGTCTGGGCAAGACCGTGAAGATCGACCTGGGCGATGTCGGCAAGATTTTCATCGACGGCGCCTCGGTCCCGAACTCGGTGACCAATGAGGACAAGCCCGCCGACGCGACCGTCTCGATCAACTGGGACGACTTCATGGCCCTGTCGGCCGGCACGCTGGATCCGATGATGGCCTTCATGCAGGGCAAGCTGAAGATCGCCGGCGACATGATGATCGCCCAGAAGCTGGCCCCGCTGCTGAAGCGCTGAGTGTGATCTGAAGCAAGGCATTCCACGGCGCGGTCCCGCAGAGGGGTCGCGCCGTTTTCTTTCCCGGGAGCACGACCATGGAATTCCGCCACAGCGACAGGGCCCTGCACTGGCAGGAGCGGTTGAAGCGCTTCCTCGACGATCACGTCCTGCCGCGTGAGGAAGAATACCGCGCCCAGGTTCGCGAGAACCCGCGGCGCCAGCCGCCGGCCATGGAGGAGATGAAGGCGAAGGCCCGCGAGGCCGGGCTGTGGAACATGTTCCTGCCCGGCGATCACGGCGCCGGCCTGACAAATCTGGAATACGCTCCGCTGGCCGAGCTGATGGGCCGCCATCTGTGGTCGGCCGAGGTGTTCAACTGCAACGCCCCCGACACCGGCAATATGGAAGTGCTCCATATGTACGGGAACGAGGCCCAGCAGGCGAAATGGCTCAAGCCTCTGATGGCCGGCGAGATCCGCTCGGCCTTCCTGATGACCGAGCCCGAGGTCGCCTCCTCGGACGCCACCAACATCCAGACCCGGATCGAGCGCGACGGCGATCACTATGTGATCAACGGCCGCAAATGGTGGTCGACCAATATGGCGCACCCCAACGTCGCGGTGACCATCGTCATGGGCAAGACCGACCCCGACGCCTCGGTCCACACCCAGCAGTCCCAGATCATCGTCCCCGTCGACACCCCCGGCTTCCGCGTCGAGCGGATGCTGTCGGTGTTCGGCTATGACGAACTGCCGATCGGCCACGCCGAGGTGGTGCTGGAGAACGTCCGCGTTCCCGTCGAGAACCTGATCGCCGGCGAGGGCAGGGGCTTCGAGATCGCCCAGGGGCGCCTCGGGCCCGGCCGCATCCATCACTGCATGCGCGTCATCGGCATGACCGAGCGCGCGCTGGAGTTGATGGTCCAGCGCCTGCTGTCGCGCACAGCTTTCCGCAAGTCCCTGGCCGAGCATTCGGTCTGGGAGCAGCGCGTCGGCGAGGCCCGCACCAATATCGAAATGTGCCGCCTGCTCGTGCTCAAGGCCGCCTGGATGATGGACGAGGCCGGCGCCAAGAACGCCAAGTCCGAGATCGCCCAGATCAAGGTCGCCGCCCCGCGCATGGCGCTTCAGGTCATCGACGACGCCATCCAGGCCTATGGCGGCGCCGGCGTCTCGGCCGACACGCCGCTGGCCGAGATGTACGCCATGGTGCGCACCCTGCGCATCGCCGACGGCCCCGACGAGGTCCACAACCGGACGGTGGCGCGGCTGGAGTATGCGAAACACGGCGGTCGGGGCGGGTAGTCCAGCAGAACGCCTTTCCCCATTTCGGGGGAAGGGTCTGATCTGCCTTGGTTGTCCCGCCGCGCCTGCCATGCCAGCTTCGCCACCACAGGGGAGAACCATCATGCTGCATCGTCTGGCCGCCGTCGTCGCCGCGCTCGCGCTCGCGACGCCCGCCTTCGCCGACACTCTCGTCGTCACCGCCGCCCGCATGGTCGATGTCGAGCGCGGCCGCTATGTCGACAATCCCGTGGTCGTGGTCACCGACGGCCGGATCACCTCGGTCGGGACCGCCGTCCCTGCCGGTCTCCCCGCCGATGCGCGCCGGCTCGACCTGCCGGGCCTGACCCTGCTGCCCGGCCTGATCGACATGCACGTCCACCTGGCCTCCACGCCCTATGTCTCCGGCTGGAACGAGCTGGACTACGCCGACGACTTCGGAACCATCCTGCAGGTCGGCCACGCCCGCGCCAATCTCATGGCGGGCTTCACCACGGTGCGGAACCTGGGCGGCCCGGACTTCGCCGACGTTGCCCTGCGTCAGGCCATCGACGGCGGCTTCGTCGAGGGGCCGCGGGTCATTCCGGCCGGCGCGTCGTTCGGCGCCACCGGCGGCCATTGTGACGAGAACGGCCTGCCGCGCTCCTTCGCCCGCGCCAATCCCTTCAACACCGACGGCGTCGAGGCCGCCCGCCACGCCGTGCGCGAGGTGCGCAAATACGGCGCCCAGGTGATCAAGGTCTGCGCCACCGGCGGCGTCTTCTCGCGCAACACCGAGCCCGGCCAGCAGCAGATGACCCTGGCCGAGCTCACCGCCGTGGCGGACGAGGCCCATATGTGGGGTCTCAAGGTCGCCGCCCATGCCCACGGCGCCTCGGGCATCCGCGACGCCATCCGCGCCGGCATCGACACCATCGAACACGCCTCCCTGATCGACGCCGAGGGCATCCGGCTGGCGGTCGAGCACGGGACCTGGTTGTCGATGGACATCTACAACACCGACTTCACCCAGGAGACCGGGACGCGGTTCGGCACGACCGAGGACAATCTGCGCAAGGACCGGGAGATCGGCCAGCTGCAGCGGGACAATTTCCGCGCCGCCCACCGCGCCGGAGCCCGGATGGTCTTCGGCAGCGACGCCGCCATCTATCCGCACGGCCAGAACGCCCGGCAGTTCGCGGTCATGGTCGAATACGGCATGACCCCGGCCGAGGCGATCCGCGCCGCCACCTGGAACGCCGCCCAGGCCCTGGGCCGGGAGGGCGACGTCGGCGCCATCGTGACGGGTCGCTACGGTGACCTGATCGCGGTCTCGGGCGACCCGCTGGCGGATGTACGGATGCTCGAGACCGTGCCGGTGGTGATCAAGGGCGGGGCGGTGGTGCGGGACGCGCGCTGAGGCGCTTCAGCCGACGTAGACGCGCGGCACCCGGGCGTTGATCGCGGCGATCAGTTCATAGCCAATGGTGCCGGCCGCCGCGCCGGCGTCGTCCAGCATCCGGTTGGCGCCGAACAGCTCGACCCGGTCGCCGACGGCGACGTCCAGCCCGGTGACATCGACGGCGCAGGCGTCCATCGACACCCGCCCGACGATCGGGCGAAGCTCGCCGGCCACGAAGACCTGTCCTCGCGGGCTGTAGCTGCGCAGCACGCCGTCGGCATAGCCTGCCGCACAGGTGGCGATCCGGGTCGGGCCTTGCGCTGTGAAGGTCCGGGAATAGCCGACCGTCTCACTGAGCGGCACATCGTGCAGCTGCAGCACCTCGGCCGCCAGCGTCGCGACGGGCCGGATGCGGGGGTCCGGCCGGCCTTCCGGCCCGCCGCCGTACAGGCAGATGCCGGGCCGGGTCGCGTCGAAGGCGTAGTCGGCGCCGAGGAAGACGCCGCCGGAATTGGCGAAAGACCGCAGCGCGCCGGGATACCGGGCCGAGGCCGCGGCGAAGGCGTCGCGCTGCCGGGCGTTCATCGGCTCTGTCGGGTCGTCCGCACAGGCCAGATGGCTCAGCACCAGATCCAGCCCCTCGAACGGCTCCGGCGCCGCGTCGGCGCGAAAGCCAAGACGATTCATGCCGGTGTCGATCTGGACGCCGCAGGCCCCGCCGCCGGTGGCTCGCCATTCCGCCAGCTGGGCTTCGGCGTTCAGCACGGGTCGCAAGCTCGCCGCGCGGAGCCGGGCGGCGCGGCCCGCCAGGCAGCCGTCCAGCACATAGATGGCCGGTCCCGCGCCGAGCGCCTCTCGCAGCCGTTCGCCCTCGCTGGTCCGGGCTACAAAGAAGGTCCGCGCGCCCTCGGCCATCAGCCGCTGCGCGCAGGCGGCGGCTCCGAGGCCATAGCTGTCGGCCTTGACCACCGGATGCACCGGCACGCCGCCGACCGCTTCCAGCGTGCGGAAGTTCGCGGCGAGGGCGTTCAGGTCGACGGTGAGCGTGGCCGGGGCGGGCATCCGGCCATCTAGAAGCGTTGTGTTGTGCGATGCAACAAGCGCCGTTTACAGACGGTCGAAAGCCTCGCCGCCGGCGTCGAACAGATGCGCCTGATCCGCCGGAACCCGCAGGCTCAGGGTCTCGCCGGCCGAGGGCCGCACATCGCCGGGCAGCAACACGGTCACCGGCTCATCACCCGCCGTCAGATAGGCATAGGTGGCATGCCCCAGGGTCTCGACGAAGACGACCTTTGCGGAGACCGCATCGCCCTTGCCCCCGGTCGTCAGGTGCTCGGGACGGACGCCCAGCGTGACCTTGTCGCCGGCCTTGGCCCGGGCGGCGTGGACGGCCACCTTCAGGCTCTCGCCCGCCGCGGTGCGCACGGTCGCGCCCCTGGCCGTGGCGGAGACAATTTCGGCGGGCAGGAGGTTCATCTTCGGACTGCCGATGAACTCGGCCACGAACAGATTGCGCGGCCGTTCGTACAGCTCCATCGGCTTTCCGACCTGTTCGATCTGTCCGGCGTTCAGCACCACGATCCGGTCCGCCAGGGTCATGGCCTCGACCTGGTCATGGGTGACATAGACCATGGTCGTCTTCAGCCGCTCATGCAGGCTGGCGAATTCGTAGCGCATCCGCACCCGCAGGGCGGCGTCGAGGTTGGACAGGGGCTCGTCGAACAGGAAGACCTGCGGCTCGCGGACGATAGCCCGGCCGATGGCGACGCGCTGGCGCTGGCCGCCGGACAGGGCCTTGGGCTTGCGGTCCAGATAGTCGGTGATGTTCAGCGTCTCGGCTGCGCCGCGCACCCGCCGGTCGATCTCGGCCTTGTCCGCCTTGGCCAGCTTCAGGCCGAAGGCCATGTTCTCGTAGACGCTCATGTGCGGATAGAGGGCGTAGGACTGGAACACCATGGCGATACCCCGGTCGGACGGCGACAGATCGTTGACCGAACGGCCGCCGATGGCGATGTCGCCGCCGGTCGCCTCTTCCAGACCGGCGATGGTGCGCAGCAGGGTGGACTTGCCGCATCCCGACGGGCCGACGAAGACCACGAACTCGCCGTCGGCGATCTCCAGATCGACGCCTTTCAGAACCTGGGTGGTCCCGAAGCTCTTGGTCACGCCGGTCAGCCGGACGTCCGCCATGATTGCCTGCCCGCAACTACCTGAACTGAGGGCACCGTAAACGGTTACAGTGCGCGATCAATCCTCGCGATGTGAGAGCAGGGAAGGGGCTAGCGAGGCCCCTTGGCCTTGTACGGCGCGCGGGGCGCTGCGGGCTTGCCGCGAGCATCCTTGGCTGCCCACGGACGATCGCCGCCCTTGGGCTTGCCCTTCCACGGCTTGTCGCCTGCGGCGGCCGGAGCCGCCTCGGCGTCGGAGCGCGGGGCCCAGGGCGTCTTGCCCTCGACCGGAGGCTTCTTGACCCAGGGCTTCTTGCCTTCGGGCGTCGGATCGTTGGGCGTGCGTTTGACCCAAAGTTTCTTGCCTTCGGCGGCCGGGGCAGGGGCGTCGTCGCGTTTCACCCAAGGCTTCTTGTCGCCCTGCGGACGGTCCTCGCGGGCCTTCCACGCCGGCCTGTCGGGGCCGTCCTCACGCTTCACCCAAGGTTTCTTCTCGGTGGTCGGGCCCGCATCGTCCCGCTTCACCCACGGCTTCTTCTCCGCCGGAGCGGTGTCCTCACGCTTGACCCAGGGCTTTTTCGCGCCTTCGGGACGATCCTCGCGCGGCTTCCAGGCCGGCTTGTCGCCGCCTTCCTCGCGGGCCTTCCATGGCTTTTTGTCGGGACGGTCGCCGCTCGCGGGTTTCTTGTCCCAGCGGCTGACGGGCTTTTCGGAGGGGCCCGGCTTGACGGCCGGATCGATCTTGACGCCGTCCTCAAGGCCCAGGGCGATGGCGGCCTCGAATTTGGCCTGCATTTCCTGGGTGATCTCGAACTTGGTCTCGCGCTCGAAGATCTTGATCGAGCCGATGTCGCGCTTGGTCACATGGCCCAGACGGCAGATGGTCGGCATGAGCCATTTCGGATCGGCGTTCTTGTCGCGGCCGATGTTGATCCGGTACCAGGTCATGTCGCCGCCGCGGGCGAAGTCGGTGTACGGGACGTCGGCCTGGCCCTTGTCGTTCTTGCCGGTCTCCTGCTGACGCTTCATCCGGTCGTCGTCATAGACATCTTCCGGCGCGGGCAGCTTCTGCTGGTACAGGCGGATCAGGGCGGCAGCGACCTGTTCGGGCGTGCTCTTCTCGAGCAACTGCTTGCCGAGCGCGAGGACCGCTTCGTCCTCGACCGGCGCGATCAACACGGGATCGGCCAGCATGCGGATGTGGTCGTTGGCCAGGATCATCTCAGCCGAGGGCGGGCCCGACCATTCGGCCTTGATTGAGGCCGACTGCAGCATCAGCTCGACCTTGCGGCGGCGCGTGTAGCTGACCAGCAGGACGGAGACGCCCTTCTTGCCGGCTCGGCCCGTGCGGCCCGAACGGTGCAGCAGACCGGCCTTGTTCACCGGAATCTCGGCGTGGATGACCAGACCGAGATCCGGCAGGTCGAGGCCGCGGGCGGCGACGTCGGTGGCGACGCAGACGCGGGCATGGCCGTCGCGCAGAGCCTGCAGGGCCTCGGACCGCTGGCTCTGGGTCAGTTCGCCGGACAGGCCGACGACCGAGAAGCCGCGTTCGCGCAGGGACGAGGTCAGGTGTTTCACCCGCTCACGCGTGTTGGCGAACACCAGCGCCCCGGGGGCCTCGAAATAGCGAAGCACATTGACGACGGCCAGTTCGACCTCGTTCGGGGCGACGCGGATGGCCTTGTATTCGATGTCGGCGTGAGAGGCGTTGCCCGCCACGGTATCGATGCGAAGGGCGTCCTTCTGGTAGGTCTTGGCCAGCTGCACGATGTCGCGCGCCAGGGTGGCCGAGAACATCAGGGTGCGGCGCTCGGCCGGGGCGGTCTCGAGGATGAAGGTCAGGTCCTCGTGGAAGCCCATGTCCAGCATTTCGTCGGCTTCATCGAGCACGACGGCCTGCAGGGTCGTCAGGTCCAGCGAGCCGCGCTCGAGGTGGTCACGCAGACGGCCGGGCGTGCCGACGACGATGTGGCAGCCGCGTTCCAGCGCGCGGCGCTCGACCTTGGGGTCCATGCCGCCGACGCAGGAGACGATGCGCGCGCCGGTCTGGGCGTAGAGCCACTGCAGTTCGTTGGAGACCTGAAGGGCCAGCTCGCGGGTGGGCGCGATGACCAGGGCCACCGGCGCGCCGAACTCGGCGAATTTCTCCGCCTCGCCCAGCAGGGTGGGGGCGAGGGCCAGACCGAAGGCGACGGTCTTGCCGGAACCGGTCTGGGCGGAAACCAGCAGGTCGCGGCCCTGTTCGGCCTCCAGCACGGCGGATTGCACCGGCGTGGGCTCGGCATAGCCGCGTTCGGAAAGGGCGCGATCGAGCGCGGGATGACTGGCGGGGAAGGGCATGGGGCGGTCCAATAGCACGATTCAGCGCGCGAACGGTCGGCGCGGAAGGCGGCGGACGGCGGCGTATGAGGGGAAATAACGGCGGAATGGTGAAAGCCGCCGAATTGAGGCTGCGCCCCTTACAGGACGATCGAGGGCTTTACCAATTGGAGAGCCTCCGGGGCAGATACTGGGCGGGTTCACGCAGGCATATCCCATGTTCGTCCTTCGCGCCGCCGGCTCAACCCTTCTGATCTACGCCCTGTTCAACGCTGCCTTCGGCCTGAACCGGCAGGAGCTGCCGTGGTTGATCTCGGCCGTGCTGCTGACGATCGGCGGATTCGCCCTGCTTCTGGCGCAGCCGTGGTCTCGGGTCGTGGTGCTGGCGTCCGCCGCCGCCGCCGCAGCGGTGGGAGCGATCAGCCAGTTCCGGACGGCGCAGGACGTCAACATCAGCCTGGAATCGGCGACGGTGGCATGGACTCTCTGGTCCGCCCTGTGGCTCGCGACCGCCTACATCGGCTCCAAATACCTGTCGGACAAGGGCGTCGCCCTCGCGGAACTGTAGGACGCCGAACCCCGGTCGCCGACACGGTCGATTAAGGCTCCTGCGAGTAAACTTCCGGCTCGTTCGACGCACCTGCGGGCCGTGTCCGGCCCAATAGGAACAATGTTGTGAGCCGCTTCGCCCCTATCCCGACTACTGATGGCTTCCTGCGCGCCACGGGTGGATCGATCGCGCTGAAATTCGCCTTTGTCGGTCCCGCGGTCTTCCTGCTGGCCGTTGGCGGAATCGATCTTCTGGCGGTCAACCGCTCGCAGGACCGGCTGCAGACCATCGCCGACGGCGCCGCCGCGGCAGGGGCGGAGGCGCTGGATCCTGCCGCAGACCTCGCCGCCGCCCGCACGCGCGCCGCCGCCTTTGTCGCCGCCGAAATGCGCCGGTGGCCGAACGCCCCGGCCTTTGAGGCGAAATACGAGATTGTCGACCAGGCCGGCGGGCCGGCGCTGCGGGTCGTGCTGCGCGGACACCGCCCGTCGTTCCTCGCCAATATGCTGCCGCCCGGCGGCTGGCATCTGGTCGGCGACGCCAGCGCCACGCCGGTCTGACGACCTGCGGCCTGGCCGCAATCTGTAAGGCGAAACCTGAACCATCGGCGTCTGGCGCCGGACAGGAATGGTGGATGCGACAGGGATTGAACCTGTGACCCCCTCGGTGTGAAGGGCCTCAAAGGCAATTTCAGGGCATTTCAGGACTGTGCATAACTCGATAACTTGCTGAAATTATGCATTTTAAGATTTCAGCGCTTTTCTTGCTTTTTCACAGAATTCTGCATTTGGCGCCCCACCAGCGCCCCAGGAAATGCTAGTTTGGGAGGCGCTTGATTTGCAGCGCAGGCGCGAGGAGAGCGCATTGTGGCCCGCCTTCTGCTTACCACAGATCGTCAGATCTCGGGTCTGAAACCCGCTGACAAAGTCTACGAGATTGGGATCGGCGGTAGCCGGGGACTGGGAGTTCGTGTCTTCCCCACCGGGCTGAGGCAGTTCGAGTTCCGCTATGTCGCGGCGAACGGAACGAGGCGACGTCTGTGCCTTGGCGCCTATCCCGACCTGTCTCTCGCCGAGGCCCGGGCGAAGGTCGCGGGATTGCGGATCGCGGTGGTGGACGGCGGAGATCCCGTCGCGGAAAAGACCGCCGCCCGTGAACGGGCGCGAACCGGGGAATCCCTCGACGAACTCGCTGAGGCCTACTGGCAGGCGGCGACGGTGGGACTTCACGGAGGCCGCCGGCGGCCGAAGCGCGAGGTCACTCTCAGCAACGAACGTCAGATGTGGCGCAACCACATTCAACCTCGGCTGGGCGCGCGACCGTTCACGGAACTGCGGCGCGCCGACATCAAGGTCTTCATGCGGACGCTAGTGACCGACAGCGGGCTGGCGGCGGCCAGCGTGGCCTCGATCGGCTCGGTGCTGCACGCTGTCCTGGGGTTCGCCGTGCTCGAGGAGCGGTTGGAGGCGAACCCCGCGCTCGGGCTGGCCAGACCGCTGGCCCTTACTTCGCGCGAGCGCATGTTCGATGACGCGGCCTTGAAGACGCTCTGGGACGCAGCGTCCGAGGCGTCCGTGCCGCGGGCGCCGGGCGAGAAGACCGCCGGGATTCATGCCCGTCTCGAGCCCGCGATGGGCTTGGCCATCCAGCTGTTGATGCTGACGCTGACCCGCCGCAACGAGGTCGCCGGCGCCCGAAAGACGGAGTTCGATCGCGCCGCGAAGATCTGGACCATCCCGTCGGAGCGGGCCAAGGCCAAACATCAGCACGTCGTCCCCATGGGGCCCGACGCGCTCGAGGTGCTGGAGGTCGCCTGGGCGCTTGATCCCGGCAGCCCCTACCTCTTTCCATCTGCCCGTTCTCCCGGCCAGCATCTGGACCCGCACGCCATCACCCGCGCCTTCGCCCGGACCTGCACGCGCAGAAAGCTGGCGGTGGGGTCGCCTCACGACGTCCGGCGGTCTGGCGCGACAACGTTGACGGGGCGCTATGGCGTCAGCCGGTTCGTGGTCGGACTGGTGCTCGGGCATACGCCCAATGAAGGCGCGGCGGTCACCAGCGTCTATGACCGGCACACCTATGTGCCGGAGAAGCGGGCGGCGCTGGAGTTGTGGGCGAACCATCTTATCCGGCCGGGCAATGCGGTCGCGCAGCGCGAGGACGTTCCATTGCCTCATGCAGGCGCTGGGCATGTCAGCGAGGCCAAGGCGCGGGCGCTCGCGCTGTGCCAAAAGGGAGATCTCCACGAGGCCGTGCTCTCGATCTGCATGGATATGTCCCGCCATCCGTCCACCGCGAGCTCGCATCTGGCGATCTTGGGCAAGGTCGGCCTCGAACGCGCCGCAGCGGGTTCACGCGCGCAGGTGGAGGACTGGATTGGCGGGTTTCGATAGGTGTTTGGAGGCGGTTACGGACACGATCCGTCCGTCTGTGAGCGTCGAGCAAGCTTTGCGGGCTCTTGCATCCTCTGTTCGGGCCGCGCGCCGCCTGAGAACGGTCGGCCGCCGAATTCAGCGCGCAAGCAGGCGCGGGGCGTTCACCGCCTTGACCTTGGATCGACCCGGACCCGCGTCAGGCTGTCGCTGACGCCGAGGTTCCACCATCATGGCCTTGAGCACAAAGCCCGTGGTTGTGCAGCACCTCAATGACCTTGCAGGCGGAGACCCTCCCGCCGGCGCATTCGGCTGTCATCCGCGACAGCTCCGTGCTCAGCGCCTGAAGCTGGGTAATCTTCGCTGTCACGTCGGCGAGGTGCCGCTCCGCGATCACGTTGGCTTCGCCGCAGGGACGATCCGGATGATCGGACAGGTCGAGCAGGGATCGGATCGAATCCAGGTCGAAGCCGAGCTGACGCGAATGACGGATGAAGGAGAGGCGCCGCAGGGCGATGTCGTCATAGAGGCGACGGTCGCTCGCCGTTCGCGGCGGCGCGGGCAGCAGCCCGATCTGCTCGTAGAAGCGGATAGTCGGGACCTTCACGCCGGTGGCCGCGGCCAGCTTGCCGATGGTGCGCAGGGAAGGGGAGGCGGGGGTTGCAGGCATGACGGCAGAATAAGCGCTTGATCCTCTAGAGGCTAGAGGATGCACAACAGGTCGCGAAGATCGCCGGAGCGCCCATGACCGAACCCCTGACCCAGGATCTTCCCGCCGCTTCGGGGTGCGGTTGCGGCGCGCCTGTCAAGTTCGACGGCGCGACTCCCGCCTATCGCCGCATCCTGCTGTCTGTGATCGCCATCAATGCAGTGGCCTTCGTGGCGGTCGCGGGCGGGGCGCTCATCCAGGGCTCCGCCGCCCTGGGCGCCAACGCCCTCGATTTCCTCGCTGACAGCGCGACATACGCCATCAGCCTGTGGGCGATCGGCAAATCGGTGCGGGTGCGATCAGGCGCGGCCCTTCTCAAGGGGACCAGCCTGGCGCTGCTCGCCGTGTTCATCCTGGGCTTCGCGGTCTGGCGAGCGGCTTCGGGCGCCCCGCCCGAAGGGGCGGTGATCACCGGCCTTGGCCTGTTTGGCTTCCTCGCCAACGCGGTCGCCGCCTTGCTGCTGGTGCGCCATCGCGACGGCGACGCCAATGTCCGCTCGGTCTGGCTCTGCACCCGCAACGACCTGATCGAGAGCCTGGTCGTCGCCGGCGCCGGGGGACTGGTCTGGCTCACCGCCTCGCGCTGGCCGGACCTGATCGCCGGGGCGATCCTCGCGCTCGTCTTCCTGCAGTCGGCCTGGTCGATCGTGCGCCAGTCGCGGCAGGAATTGCGGGAGGCGGCCTGATGCCGAAACGTCGGGGCGACCGCGGTGCGACGATGACGAGATTGAAGCGGCGGCCGATCATGGTATGGGACCGCATGGGATTTCCTGCGATCAGGCATGGACTGGTGATGGCGCTGCTCGCGTCGTTCCTGTCGCTGTTCGTCCTGGTGTCCGCCGTCGATGCCGCGGTCTGCGGTCCCGAGGCGACGATATCCCATACTTCGGAGGCGGCGACCGACGCCCCGGCCCAGCCGGACGATGGCGGCGGGTCGGACAGCCATGTCATCTGTTCTCATGGTCACTGCCATCACAGCGGCGTGACCGTGGCTGAAGCGTCCAACGTTCCGGCCACGACCCTGGGCGCCGCCGATTTGATCGCTTTGGCGCCCGCCGACGGCCCGCCGTCCCACGCACCCACCGGTCCGGACCGCCCTCCCAGAGGCTGACGGGATCGCGCGCGAACGCGCGCTCTCCACGTCAACCATCTGGGAAACAGGACCTATGCCATCCCCTAATCGCCGCCTGCCGCACACCGCGGCCGGTGGAGCCACGGTCGCCCTTGCGGCGATCCTGGCCATGCTGGCCCCGGGGTCAGCCTTCGCCGAACCCGTCACTCTGGCCGAAGTGCTGGCCCGCGCCTCAGCCTCCTCGCCGACGCTCGCCGCGGCCGAAGCCGATGTGGCCGCGGCCCTCGGCCGGGCGCAGCAAGCCGGCTTCCGCCCGAATCCGGAGCTTGGGCTGGAGATCGAGAATTTCGCCGGCACCGGCGCCTTCTCGGGCCTCGACGACGCCGAAAGCACTCTCAGTTTGGGGCAGCGGTTCGAGCTCGGCGGCAAGCGGCCGGCGCGCGAGCGCGCCGCCCGGGCCGAAGTCGACGCCGCCCGGTTGCGTCTGGCGGTCGCGCGCGCGGACCTGCAACAGCAGGTGCGTGACGCCTACGCCGAAGCCTGGGCCGACAGCCGGCGGGTTGAACTCGCCCGCGAACAGTTCTTGCGCGCTGACAACCTGCAGACCATCGCGACCGAATTGGTCGATGCCGGCCGCGAACCGCCGCTTCGAGCGCTGAGGGCCCGTACAGTCGCCCTGGAAGCGGTCGGTCGGGTTCGAGCCGCCGAAGCTGAATATGCAGAAGCTCAGCGGGCGCTCGCCGCCCTCTGGGGAGGAAGCGACGACCTGCCCGAGCCCGTGGCGTCCGAGGCCGGGCCCGCGCCCGAGGCCGTCCTCGACCCGGCGAACGCGCTGGATGTGCGTCTGGCCGAGGCGGAAGTCGCGACCTCGATCGCGGTCGTGGACCGTGAACGAACCCTGTCGCGCCCTGATGTGACGGTCAGCGTCGGCGCCCGTCAGTTCCGCGGCACAGACGACACGGCGATGGTGGTCGGCGCCTCCATGCCGATCGGCGTCTTCGACCGCAACCAGGGCAATGTCGCCGCAGCAAACGCCGAGCGGGCCGGAGCCGAAGCCCGCCGAAACGCCGCTCTGGCCGGGGCGATCCGGCGCACGCGCGACGCCCAGGCCGCTCTGCGGACGGCCGAGGCGCGGCTCGCCTTCCTGGAAACCCAGGCTGAACCCGAGGCGCTGGAGGCCGTGCGCATCGCGCGTGAAGGCTTCTCGGCCGGCCGCTTCACCCTGCTGGACGTGCTCGACGCCGAAGAGGCGCTGAACACCCTGCAGGCCGACATGATCACCGCCGAGCTGGAGCGCGCGCAAGCCGTCGCCGCCCTGACCCGCGCCACCGCAACCGAAGGGTCCATCCCATGAAGAAACTGACCAATCAGCAACGCCTCCTCGCGGGTGCAGCGGCCACCGTGATTATCCTGGGCGGCGGTTACGCGGTGTGGAGCATGACACGAGGTCCCGAGGCTGCGCCCGAGGCGCAGGCCGAGGAAGAAGAGGCGCATGGCGCCGGCGAGGCCTTGGAGATGGACGCGGCCCGCATCCAGGCGGCCGGGATCATCCTGGCTCCCGTGGGCAGCGGCTCGCTCAGCGCCGAGATTGTGGCCCAGGGTACGGTGGTCGGAACCCCCCAGGGCGAAGCCATCCTCGCGGCCCGCGCCGACGGCGTGATCAGCCGCGTGTCCCTGCGGCTGGGTGATAGCGTTCGCGCCGGCCAGACCGTGGCCCTGATCGAAAGCCGCGAGGCTTCGACCATCGCCGCCGAACGGTCGGCGGCCCAGGCGCGTCTCACCGCGGCCCGTCAGGCGCTGGCGCGCGAACAGCGGCTGTTCGACGCCCAGATCACCGCGCGCCAGGATCTGGAAGCGGCCCAGACCGTCCTGGCCGAGGCCCAGGCGGAATCGCGGCGGACCGCGTCCGCGGCGGCGGCGGCCCGCGTCTCCAGCGACGGCCGGAGCACCGGTGTGGTCAGCCCGATCAGCGGTCGGGTGACGGCGGCGGACGCAACCCTCGGCGCTTTCGTCACGGCGGGGACCGAACTGTTCCGCGTCGCCAACGCCAGCCAGATCGAGATCGAGGCCTCGGTCTCGGCCGAGGATGCGGGCCGGATCGCATCCGGCGACCGTGCCAGCATCAGCCTGCCCGAAGGCGAGGTCCAAGCTACGGTCCGTTCGATCACCCCGGGGGTCGATGCGGAGAGCCGCGCCGCCACCGTCATCCTGAGCCTTTCGGGCGTCGGCGGGCTGCGGCCCGGCCAAGCGATCTCGGCGCGAATCTATACGCGGGATGCGCAGACCTCGGGCGGAATCTCGGTGCCCGAGGAAGCCATCCAGACGGTCGAGGGCCGCGACGTGGTGTTCGTCAGAACGGCCACGGGGTTCACGGCCGCGCCCGTCATCGTCGGCCAGCGCAGCGCGGGACGCGCCCAGATCACCTCCGGCCTGCGCGCCGGCCAGACGATCGCGGCCCGCAACGCCTTTCTGTTGAAGGCCGCGCTGGGCGCAGGCGAAGTGGAGCACTAGACCATGATCGCCAACCTCATGGCCCTGTCGGTGCGGGCGCGATGGATGATCATCGCGCTCGTGCTGATCGTCTCCACCTACGGCGCGTGGCAGTTGACCCGGCTGCCGATCGACGCCGTGCCGGACATCACCAACAACCAGGTGCAGATCAACACCTCCGACGCCTCGCTCTCGCCGGTCGAGATCGAGAAACGCGTCACCTTCCCGGTCGAGACCGCCATGGCCGGCATCCCCGGCCTGCAATCGACGCGATCCCTGTCGCGCAACGGCTTCTCACAGGTCACCGTGATCTTCGAGGAGAACGTCGACCTCTATTTCGCGCGCCAGCAGGTCAGCGAACGCCTCGTTCAGGCCCAGGAGAGCCTGCCCGAGGGCGTCCAGCCCCAGATCGGGCCCGTCACGACGGGCCTGGGCGAAGTGTTCATGTACGCCATCGACTACACCAATCCGGGCGGCCGCGGCGCGACGGTGCGCAACGGTCAGCCGGGCTGGCAGTCTGACGGGTCGTTCCTCACCCCTGAAGGCGATCGCCTGACGGACGACGTCTCCCGCGCCGCCTACCTCAGGACCGTGCAGGACTGGATCATCGCGCCGCAACTGCGCACGGTGAATGGCGTCGCCGGCGTCGACACCATCGGCGGCTTCGAAAAACAGTATGTGGTCGAACCCGACCCCACGCGTCTGGCCCAGTACGGCGTCTCATACAGTGAGCTGGCGCAGGGGCTGGAGGCTGCAAACCTTTCGGTCGGCGCCAACTTCGTCGAGCGCGGCGGCGAGGCCTATCTGGTGCGGGCCGACGCCCGCATCCGCAGTCTGAGCCAGATCGAGGAAGCTATCGTCGCCACCCGCGGCGGCGTGCCCGTCGCGGTTCGCGATGTCGCCACCGTCAGTCTCGGGGGAGATTTACGCACCGGCGGAGCGACGATGAACGGTCGCGAGGTCGTCATCGGCACGACCCTGATGCTGATCGGCGAGAACAGCCGCACCGTTGCCCGCGCGGTCGGCGAACAGCTGGAGACGACCGTTCGATCGCTGCCGCCGGGGATCAAGGTCACCCCGGTGCTGGATCGCTCCAAGCTGGTCAACGCCACCATCTCGACCGTCCAGCGCAACCTCATCGAGGGGGCGATCCTGGTCGCCGTCGCCCTGTTCCTGCTGCTCGGCAACGTCCGCGCCGCCCTGATCGCGGTGGCCATCATCCCGATCTCCTTCTTCATGACCGCCATCGGCATGAATTACCTGGGGGTGTCGGGAAACCTGATGAGTTTGGGGGCGCTGGACTTCGGTCTGATCGTCGACGGCTCCGTCATCATCATCGAGAACTGCCTGAGACGGCTGTCCGAGCGGCAGCACCATGAAGGCCGCCTGCTCACCCTGCGCGAGCGTCTGGAGGAAACCACCATCGCCACCCAGGAGATGATCAAACCGACCGTCTATGGTCAGGCCATCATCCTCCTGGCCTTCGCGCCGCTGCTGACCTTCCAGGGGGTCGAGGGCAAGACCTTCTCGCCCATGGCCATCACCCTGATGCTGGCCCTGGTCGCCGCCTTCATCCTGTCGATCACCTTCGTCCCCGCGATGGTGGCGCTGGTGATGCGCAACAAGGTCTCCGAGAAAGACGTCTTCGTTATTCGCTGGATCAAGGCGAAGTACGAGCCTGTCCTTCATCAGGCTGTCGCCCGTCCCTGGCCCTTCGTCGGCGGCGGCCTGGCCCTGTTCGCCGTAGCCGGGGTGATCTTCAGTATGCTGGGACAGGAGTTCATCCCGACACTGGACGAACGCAATCTGGCGCTGGCGTCCCAGCGGGTGCCTTCGACCGCGGTCGAGCAATCGGTTCGCATGCAGCGCGGCGTCGAGACCGCCATCACCGCCTTGCCCGAGGTCGAGTTGATGTTCTCCAAGACCGGCACCGCCGAGGTGGCCACCGATCCGATGCCGCCCAACATCTCCGACGGCTTCATCATCCTCAAGCCGCAGGACCAGTGGCCTGAAGGGGTGAACACCAAGGAGGATGTCATCGAGCGGGTGGAGGCTGCGGCCAACGCCCAGGTCGGTCAGGGTTATGAGCTCAGCCAGCCGATCGAACTGCGCTTCAACGAACTGATCGCCGGCGTGCGGGGTGACGTGGCCATCAAGATCTACGGCGACGACCTCGACCAGCTGACCGCGACGGCCAATCAGATCGCGGCGCAGCTGAACGCCACCCCGGGCGCGGCCGACGTCAAGGTCGAACAGACCGATGGGGCGCCGTCCCTGGACGTGACCTTTGACCGGGCCGCCATCGCGCGGTTCGGCCTGACCGTGGAGGAGGTCGCCGATACGGTCGCCGCCGCCATGGGCGGTCGCGAGGCCGGGCAGTTGTTCGAGGGCGATCGCCGCTTCGATGTGGTGGTGCGCGTGCCCGGCGCCAGCCGGAACGACATGGACGCACTCGGCGCCATCCCGGTGATGCTGCCGGAACAGGAAGGCCGCACCCGGGCGTCCGTCCCCTTGCGCCAGGTCGCTTCGTTCCGCTTCGCCGAGGGGCTGAACCAGATCAGCCGCGAGAACGGCAAGCGGCGGGTCGTGGTCCAGGCCAACGTCCGGGGCCGCGATGTCGGCTCGTTCGTGAACGAGGCCACGCCCAAGGTCGAAGCCGTCGCCCTGCCGGCGGGAGCCTGGATCGAATGGGGCGGCCAGTTCCAGAACCTCAAGGCGGCCTCGGACCGTTTGTCGCTGGTTGTGCCGATCTGCTTCCTGGCCATCTTCGCGGTGCTGTTCCTGGCCGTGGGCACGTTCGGGCGGGCCGTGGCGGTCTTCCTGACCGTGCCCCTGGGGCTGGCGGGCGGGGTCTTCGCCCTGGCCCTCACCGGCATCTCCTTCTCGGTTTCGGCGGCGGTGGGCTTCATCTGCCTGGCCGGCGTGGCGGTGCTGAACGGCCTGGTGGTGATGTCCTCGATCCGGCAACGGCTCGATGACGGGATGGAGCTCTCCCGGTCCATAATCGAGGGCTGCATGGAGCGGGTGAGGCCGGTGATCATGACCGGCCTGGTCCCGGCCATCGGCTTCGTGCCTATGGCGCTGGCCCATGGCACTGGGGCGGAGGTGCAGAAGCCCCTGGCCATGGTGGTGATCGGCGGCCTGATCACCGCGACCCTGCTGACGCTCCTGGTCCTGCCGGCGATGAGCCGGCTGGTCTTGGGCCTCACCGAAGGGCGGCGTTCCAAGCCCACCGACGCGCCGGCCGCCGAGCCGGTCCCGGCGGAATAGTCCCAAGTCCCCGCCGTCGTATCGGCGGCGGGGATCCCCCCCATCCCGGAGGCAGCCATGCCAGACCCCATCAAACTGATGAGACTCTACACCGACGAGGCCGCCTATTTCGGGGATCGCAAGGTCTTCGAGATCGTCACCGAACGCGCGCGGGCGGCCGGCGTCGCCGGGGCGACCGTACTGCGGGCCCTGGTCGGCTTCGGCCACACGCCGCATCTCCATCGCCGCCATGTGCTGGACGATGACCAGGCCCTGATCATCGAACTGCTCGATCACGAGTCCAGGCTCCGGGGCTTTCTGGCAACCCTGTCGGACCTGGAACACCTCGGACCGGTCACGCTTGAGGCGGTCGAGGTCCTGCGCTGGCCGGACGCGGCGGTCGAGCCGGTCTAGGCAGAGCCGGCGAGGGAGACCTGATGTGAGCGTTCGGACGCCCGAGGACGATCAACGGCGGATCCTGCTCTGGGTCCTGGTGCTGAACGCCGCCCTGTTCGTCGGGCTGGGCGTCGCGGGCTGGCTGGCGGATTCCAGCGCCCTTCTCGCCAATGCGGCGGACAATGCCTCGGACAGCGCCGTCTATCTGATCAGCTTCCTCGCGGTAGGGCGCGCCCCGGCCTGGAAAACCGGCGCGGCCCGTCTTTCAGGTGTGCTGCTGTTGCTGTTCGCGGCGGGCGTCCTGGCCGATGTGGTCCGTCGATGGCTGACGGGCGCCGAACCGCTCGGTCCCGCCATGATGACGATGGCGCTCGTGGCGGCGGCCGTGAACCTCTGGTGCCTGCTCCTGCTCCGGAAGGTGAAGACCGACGACGTGAACATGCGCGCCGCCGAGACCTTCAGCCTTAACGACGCCATCGCCAATGGGGGCATTCTGGTCGCTGGCGCCCTGGTCCTGTGGTTGGGACGAGCATGGCCCGACCTGGTCGTGGGCGCGCTGGTGGCGGTCGTCGCCATCAAGGGCGGCCTCGAAATTCTGCGAGACGCCGCTCGCACTGACGACAATCAGGAGGCGATCCGATGAGTACGCCCGAAGCCGATCATCAAGCCGGAGACGGCCACGACCATACGAGCGAAAAGGCGGGCGCCGACCCGCATGCGCATGGCGGCGTATTCGGGCCGAACACCGAAGTGATTTTCGCCCTGGCGAGCGGCGCTGCCCTGACCTTGGGCTTCGGCCTCGAAAAGCTCGCTCCCGGCGTCCCCGCATGGCTGCCTCTCACCCTCTATGTGGTCGCCTATGGCTTCGGCGGGTTCTTCACAGTCCGCGAGGCCTTTGAAAACCTCCGCAACAAGCGGTTCGAGATCGATACGCTGATGCTCGTGGCGGCCGCCGGCGCGGCGGCGCTCGGGGCCTGGGCGGAGGGCGCGCTGCTCCTGTTCCTGTTCAGCATCGGCCACGCCCTCGAACACTACGCCATGGGCCGCGCCAAACGGGCGATCGAAGCCCTGGCGGACCTGGCGCCGCGCACGGCCCATGTTCGCCGCGGCGATCAGGTTCTCGAAGTTCCGGTCGAAGAGGTCGAGGTCGGCGATACGGTGGTCGTGCGTCCGAACGAACGGCTCCCGGCCGACGGGTTTGTCGTGGTCGGTGCGACAAGCATCAACCAGGCGCCCGTCACCGGCGAGAGCATGCCGGTCGACAAGCAACCGGTCGTCGACGCCGAAACCGCCCGGGCGCGACCCGCTCAGATCGGCTCTGCCTCCATCGTCTTCGCGGGCACCATCAACGGCGCGGGCGCGATCGAGATCGAGACGACGCGCAAGTCCACCGACACGACCCTGGCCAAGGTCGTCCGCATGGTCAGCGAGGCGGAAACCCAGAAGTCTCCCACGCAGCGATTTACGGACCGCTTCGAACGGATCTTCGTGCCCGCGGTCCTGGGCCTCGCCTTCATTCTGCTCTTCGCCTGGGTCGTCGTCGACGAGCCCTTCCGCGACAGCTTCTACCGGGCCATGGCGGTTCTGGTGGCGGCCAGCCCCTGCGCCCTCGCCATCGCCACGCCCAGCGCCGTCCTTTCTGGCGTCGCCCGCGCGGCCCGGGCCGGCGTCCTGATCAAGGGCGGCGCCCCCCTGGAGAACCTGGGCTCGCTCAGCGCCATCGCGTTCGACAAGACCGGCACACTGACGGAAGGACGGCCCCGGATTACCGACATCGTTCCGGTGGGCGGCGCGCAGGAGATCGACCTCCTGACGACCGCCGTCGCCGTCGAGCGGCTGAGCGACCACCCTCTGGCGGAGGCGATCGCGCGCGACGGGCTCGAGCGTCTCAAGGGCGCGGTGATCGCCGCGGCGTCGGAGCTTAAAAGCCTGACCGGGAAAGGCGTCAGCGCCCGGTTCGAAGGCGCGCCGGTCTGGATCGGCAAGCCGGAGATGTTCGGCGTGGACGGCGTCGGCCCGCTCAGCGCCGAGGCGGAGGCGGCCGTCACGCGCCTGCGGCTGGAGGGCCGCACCCTGATGGTCGTGCGCTTGGGCGAACGGGACCTCGGCGTGATCGGCCTGCTGGACACGCCACGGGCTGCGGCTCGCACCGCGCTGGACGCCCTGCGCGCGCTGGGCGTGTCGCGGATGATCATGATCTCGGGAGACCATCAGAAGGCGGCTCAGGCCATCGCCAGCCAGGTGGGCCTTACCGAGGCCTGGGGCGATCTGATGCCCGAGGACAAGGTCGACGCCATCAAACGGCTGCGCGCCGAGGGCAAGATCGCCATGGTCGGGGACGGCGTGAACGACGCCCCCGCCATGGCCACCGCGACCGTGGGCATCGCCATGGGGGCCGCCGGATCGGACGTCGCGCTGGAGACCGCCGACGTCGCCCTGATGTCCGACGATCTCTCGCAACTGCCGTTCGCGGTCGGTCTGAGCCGCAGAACCCGCGGCATCATCCTGCAGAACCTGGTCGTCAGCCTGGGGGTGGTCGCCTTCCTTGTGCCCGCCACCATCTTCGGACTGGGCATCGGGCCGGCGGTGGCGATGCACGAGGGCTCGACCGTTCTGGTCGTGTTCAACGCCCTCCGGCTCCTCGGCTACCGCGACCCGACTCGCAGGGCCGTTCCGTCGACTGGCGCGGCCGCCACGACGGCGCCCGACCCGAAGGGAACAGCCGCATGAAGCGCATCGGATGGGTTTCCGTCATCGCCGTGTTCCTTGCACTGTCGGCCTTCGCCTACGGCATGCTGTCGGGGCGGTCGCGACCTGCGGCGGACGCGGCGCCCCCGTCCTCGGCCCGGGATGCCGGTGCTCACGACGCTCAGGGCGCGACGCCGGGGGAGGCTCCTTCGACGCGGGCCTACCGTGAAGCGAATGATCGGATGCACCGGGGCATGGCCATCGCCTATACCGGCGATGCCGACATCGACTTCCTTCGGGGCATGATCGCGCGTCACGAGGGCGCCATAGCCATGGCGAAGATCGCCGTCGAACACGGCGAGGCCGCGGACGTCCAAAACCTCGCCCGCGAGATCATCGCCGCCCAGGAGGCCGAGATCATCCGGATGAGGATACTGCTGGCCCGCCACGAGGACGCCCCGCCCGCCGGCGTCAGGCCCTGACGCCGTGGCCGGCAAGCGGTTCAGCGTCCGGAGCCGCGACCTTCGCTGGAAGGAAGGCCGCGCCAAGACCAGGCGGTCGCGGCCGAGGCCCCCGCCCAAGCGGAACCTGACCCTGGATCTGGTCGTCGCAGGGGTCGGAAGCCTCGTCGCGACCGGCGTCGTCTTCTGCCTCGCCTTCATCCTGTCCGGGTCTCACAACGTGCCCCTGCATCTGGGTTATGCGGTGATCCTGGGCGGCGTCGGCGTCGCCTGTTATGCACTGGGACCCCGGGACCGCGGGGGACGGATGATCGCCGGCGCCATAGGCGTGCTGTGGCTCTTCGGGTCGGCCGCCCTGTTCTCCGCCCGGGCCGATATCGTCATACCCCCTCATCGACATGTGAGCGCCGCCCAGTCGGTCGTAGTGAACAAGGCGGAGGACTGACGTTCCCCGCGGCCACGAGCGGCAGGCGCTAACCTTTCCTTGGGCGCCTTGGGGCTACGATCCTGCCATGCGCCGCGCCGCTCCTGAGACGATGGATCGATCCCCGCCGCGTATCGCGCGCGGCGGCTGGCTGGACGCGCTCCGGTTCATCGTCGGGGCGCTGATCATCCTCTACCATTTCCGCGAGGCCTCGCCGGTTGCGCTGCCGCAGCTCCATCCGGTGTTCGACCGCGGCTATCTGCTCACCGACTTCTTCATCATCGACTCCGGCTATGTCCTGGCGCGCATCTACGGCGACCGCCTCGCCGCCGGGCAGGTCTCGCTGCGCGCCTATGCGCGCCAGCGCCTGCTGCGCGTCATTCCGGCCCACTTGGTCGTCAGCCTCATTCTCGTGGTCATCGTCGGCGCCGCCGCGCTGGCGGGCGTCGCGCCCAGCAATCCGCGATGGTTCGACTGGTCGCAACTGCCGGCGCAGGTGTTGCTGGTCCAGGCCTATGGGGTTCCGGGCGGGCAGGGGTGGAACGCCCCGACCTGGACGCTGTCGGCCCTGATCGGCTGCTATCTCCTCCTGCCGTGGATCTGCCGCGCCCTCTGGCGCTGGCCGCCGGTTCTGGTGGTGATCGGCGCGGTGGTCCTTGTCGTGGCCGCCGATCTCGCCGCCTCGCTGTGGCTCGGCGATCCGATCTACCGCCTGCCGATGCGATACGGCATCCTGCGCGCGCTGCCGCTCTTCCTGCTCGGGGTCGCTGCGGCCTACTACGGGTCACGGGTGTACGTCGCACCGCGCCTCGCGGGGGCGATCGGGCTGGCCGCCGCCGTCGCGCTCGTCGGCTTCCAGGCGGTCGGCGCCTTCAGCCTGCTGTCCCTGGGCCTGATGACGGGGATCATCTGGGCCGCCGGCGCCGTCCCCGTGCTCCGGCCCTCGCGCCTGGTCGAGCATCTCGCCCTGATGTCGTTTTCGATGTTCCTCACCAATGAGGTGAGCCGCATCGTCTGGTTCGGCCTGCTCGACGCCCTGGGGCAGGACGCCCTGCCGTCCGGCGCGCGCTGGGCGCTGTGGTCCGTCGGCTTCGTCGGCGCCTTCGTCGCCGCCGCTGTGTTCCGCTACGGGTTCGATCGCCCGGTCCAGACCTGGCTCAACCCCTCGCTTACCAATCGGGCCGCCGGAGATCATGCGGCGGTCGCCGCGCCCAGGGCGTCAGGCGCCGTTGTGTCGGCCGAACACGCGGGTTGAGCCGTCATTGAGGATCAGCACGGTCGTATAGGGCTCGCGCCCGGCGGCCTCCATGCCCGGCGAACCCGCCGGCATGCCGGGGGCGCTCAGGGCGCGGGCGGCGGGACGTTCGCGCAGCAGCCGGTCGACATCGCCGGCCGGAACATGGCCCTCGATGGCGTAGGCGCCCACGACGGCGGTGTGGCAGCTCGCCCATCGGTCGGGGATGCCGTGCCGGGCCCGGATCGAGGCGAGGTCCTCGCGTTCGATGACCTCGACGGTCCAGCCGGCCTCGCGCACGTGGGCGATCCAGCCGCCGCAGCAGCCGCACCAGGGCGTCTTGTAGGCGGTCATCCGCTTGTCCGGCGCCGCTTGCGCGGCGCCGGCCAGGGCGGCGAAGGGCAGGCCGATCAGAACGGCGCGGCGAGAGGTTGAAACTTGAGCCATCCGAAATCTCCTGGAAGCGTTGTGAGGCGGTAAGGCAGGACCGGGTTGCGGTTGATTCTTGGCCGATTTCACGGCGACGGTCACCCTATCGCCTTTGGTGGGTCCTACCGACCAAGGCAAATGAGCACCGCCGCGATCCCGAGCGCCGCGATGAGAGAACCGCCGGTCAGCGCCATACCGAAGGCGCGCGCGGCCGCCCCGCGCGGGTAGCCGACGGCGAAGGCGACGCGGCCGATGAGGTAGATGCCCACCAGGACCGGCAGGATGATGAGTTCGTCTCCCCGCAGCACCGTCGCCAGGACGAGGTGGCTGCCGATGGCCAGGACCGTCTGTTCGAGCGAGTTCTGCAGCACCGCGGCGGCCACGGAGAGGCGTGGGCTCGGGGCGGCGTAGGCCGAGCCGGGCCGATCGGCGTCGGATCGAAACCGGATGGAAGCCACGACGCGGACGCAGCCAGCCAGCCACAGCAGGATCAGGAGATCGACCTTGAGGGCGTAGGCGAGACGGTCGGCGACGCCTGGATCGGCGGGGACCCCGAACCAGTGCGGCGGAACCGCCAGCCAGGCGACAGTCACCGCCACGGCGGTCAGCACGACCGCCGCCGCTGACCAGAGTGCGATGAGTGTTTTCTCCCGGGTCATGACCTTGTTTCACCCGTTCTGACGGAAATCCACAGCAACGCCGCCACGCCGCACACGATCGCCGCGTCCGCAAGGTTGAACGTCGGCCAGCGCCAGTCGCCCAGGTGCAAGTCGATGAAGTCCGTCACCGCGCCTTGGCGGATGCGGTCGGCGATGTTGCCGAGCGCGCCGCCGGCGACGGCGCCGAGCGCGAGGGCCAGCGCAGGGCGCCGCGTGCGCCAGGCGGCGGTCAGGACCGCCGCGGCGACGGCGCCGGTGAGCGCCACCAGCAGCCAGCGTCCGGTTTCGC
Source organism: Brevundimonas sp. UBA2416 (assembly GCF_002343105.1). Lineage (NCBI taxonomy): Bacteria > Pseudomonadati > Pseudomonadota > Alphaproteobacteria > Caulobacterales > Caulobacteraceae > Brevundimonas > Brevundimonas sp. UBA2416. The sequence goes on along the minus strand of NZ_DDRM01000015.1, from coordinate 101,603 downwards.
CGTCGGCCGAGAGGAGGCCGAAGGTGACGCCGCGGTTGAAGCTGAGGTCGAGGTTCAGGAAGGGCGCGATCTCGACCGGGGCGGTCAGGGTGCGAGCCCACGCCTTGGCAAGCTGATCGACCCCGGCCACCCCGATCGCAAGGACCACGGCGGCCAGTCTGACCGATCGTCCGCCAGACTGCCGGAAGGCGGGCGCTGCAGGAGCGAGGTTTCGGTCAGACATGCCCGATCTCCTGGATCGGCTGGGTAGAGCGGCCGAGCGGCTTCCCGGCCCGATAAAGGGAGATCGAACCCGTGGCGGTCGCGATCACCGCCCGCTCCTCGACGCCCTCGAACCCGGCCTCCGCGATCAGGTCGGGCAGGCCGCCGGCGGCGTTCAGCCGGGTGTTCTCGACCCCGTCGAGGGCCTGGACCTGGCGGAAGAGGAGCCGCATCGACGGCGTGCGCTGCCAGCCATAGTCGGCGATGTGCAGTTCCCCGCCTGGCCGCAGGGCGGCGTGGATCGACGCCAGCCCGGCGCGCTTGCCGTCGATCGGCACCTGGTGAAACACGAGGCTGGACACGACATTGTCCGCCCGTTCCCGGCCGATCAGGTCCGAGACGTCGCCCGCGAAGCCCTGGAGGAAGTCCACGTCGGCTCCGCGGCCGAGGGCCTTGGCTCGCGCCCGGTCCAGCACCTCCGGATCGGGGTCGATGCCGATCATGTCGACCCCGGGGGCCGCGGCCTTGATCAGGGTCGCGAGCGTGCCGGTGCCGCAGCCGACGTCGACGATAATCTCGCCGTCGCGCGGCGCGAGCTGCGCCACGAGCGCCGTCCGCCAGACCGTCTCGCGCGTCATCAGCGCGATCGCGGCGTCATACAGCCCGGTCAGGCTGCGGTGCCCGAGGGCCGGGGTGAATTCGGCCGGGGATGCAGAACGGGTCATGTAGCCTCCAAGTTCAGGCGTCATGCTGCATCCTCTAGTCGCTAGAGGATCAAGCGAAGATTTCGTCCGTCGCTGGGGGCCCGCCCCCGGCCTAAATGTCTGCCTCCGCCCGGCTCTTCCGATCCGCCCACCAGAAGCCGACAACGACGGCCGTCAGCGCGATCACCTGGGCCACGAGGCCCTCCCAGGTCGGGAAGAGGCCGAGGATTTCCACGCGGGGCAGGGCGGCGAGCGGATGGACGTCCATGACCCCCGCCTCCTGCAGCCCGGCCACGCCCTTGCCCGCGAGGATCACCGCCAGGGCCGCGATCAGCAGGGCGCTGTAGGCGAAGAACTGCGAGATCGGCAGTCGCTTGCTGAAGATCAGCAGCCCCCAGGCGATCAGGGCCAGGCAGACGATCGCCAGCGCGGCGCCCCCGAGCAGGGCGCCCTGGGTCCCCTGGCTCCACAGGGCGGCATAGAAGAGGATGGTCTCGAACACCTCGCGATAGACGACGATGAAGGCGAGCAGGAACAGGAACCAGGCCGACCGCTTCGACAACGCCGCCGACAGCTTGTCGCGGATATAGGCCTGCCAGGCGCCGGCCTGGGCCTTGCCGTGCATCCACACCCCCACGGACAACAGCACGATGGCCGAAACCAGCGAGCCGACGCCCTCGGTGAGTTCGCGGCTGGCGCCGCTGATGGCGATCAGCCAGGTCGCCGCCGCCCAGGTCGCGCCGCCCGCGACGAGCGCGGCGATCCAGCCGCCATGGACGTAGGGCAGCACGTCCTGGCGCTCGGCCTTGCGCAGGAAGGCGATCATCGCGATCACGATCAGCAGAGCCTCCAGCCCCTCGCGCAGCAGAATGGTGAAGGCGCCGAGGAAGGTCGACAGGGCCGAGGCCTGGGAGGGCGCGAGGGCCCGCCCAGCCTCGTCGAACAGCCCGCTCAGGGCCGCGACCTGTCCGGCCACCGCGTCGGCCGGGGCCCGGCGATTGAGATTGGCGCGAAGCTCGCCCATCGCCGCCTCGATCCGGGCCATCAACTTGCCGTCCCGGGCCCGCAGCAGCGGCTCCACGGGCTCGAAGCCGTCGAGATAGGCCGAAAGGGCCAGCTCCTCGGCCTTTCGCGCGTCGCCGGCGCGATAGGCCGCCAGACTCTCGGCGAGCTTGTGGCGTGCCAGATCGAGCCCGTCCGTGCTCCCGACCGCGAGGGCTTCCGGATGGCTGCGCAGGTAGGCGACCACCTCGTTCGCCCGAGGCTCCCCGAGGCGGGCCGCCAGCGCCGCCGGCGTGACCTGGGTCAGGGCCTCGAGGTCCGGCACGGCGGCTCGCAGCTTGGGATCGGCTCGCCAGGCGCGCTCGCCCGCACGGGGCGCTTCCCCGGCGTAGGCGAAGCCGCCGACGTAGAAGGCGAGCGCCCAGCGGTCCTCGGCGGAGAGATGGGCGAAGCTCGCCATGGCGGTGCCGTCCAGGCCCTGGCCGATCACCTGATAGAGACCGAACAGGCTGCGCTCGCGGGCGCGGTCCCGATCGGTGAAGGCGATCGCCGGCGGCTCGAGCCCGGCTGAGGCGGGGCCGTCGCCGCGGCCGGTCGCGCCATGGCAGACGGCGCACTGCTCAGCGTAGAGCGCCGCGCCGCGCGGCAGATCGGGGATGGTCTGTGGCGCCAGCGGCGTCGGATAGGCGGCGAGAAGGGCGTCGGCTAGGCTCCGCGCCTGTTGAGCAACCGTTACCGGCGTTTCGCGGGCTTCGACCGCCGAGATCAGGACGGACGACGCGGCGAGGAGCCGGGGCTGGGCCTCATGCGCCGGCAGGGCGGCGATGCGGGCGCGCACCGAGGTCGAGAACTCGCGCATCTCGGCGTATTCCGCTTCGCTGATCACCCGGCCGTCGGAGACGGCGCCGGGGTAATCGACGGCGATGTAGTCCAGCAGCCGCCAAGCGGTCTCCGCCCCTGGGGTCGTTTCCTGGGCCGCGGCCCGCAGAGGGAGCGCGGCGCCCACCAGCAGGACGAGGACGAGGACGAGGACGAGGCGAAGCGTCGCCGGCATGACGGAAATCCCCTTCTTAAGACTGGGTCTCAATAGCAGCATGCGATCTCAAGCCGCCAGAGGATCAAGAGGCGCGCGCCACGATTTGCAGACGATCGGGCGCCGCGGCTCCGCTTTCTCAGAGGCGGTTGGGCGGAGTGGTCCGTCGCTGCAGGGAAGGCGCGAGAAGCTCCGATTGCCAAGGACCGAGCCCGGCTGCGCGACCCGGGCGGCTGGACTCAGCTTCCCAACTCTTCGATGACCGGACAGCGGACCGCCACTCCGTCGCTGCAGTCGGCGACGGCCTGCCTCAAGACCCGCCGCAGCCGCTGCAAATCCGCGATCTTCGCATCGACGCTGGTGATATGATCCTGCGCCATGTCGCGGACCTCGCGGCAGGTTTCGACCCCGGGTTCACTGAGGGCGATCAAGCGCCGGATGGCGTCGAGCCCGAACCCCAGTTCCCGAGAGCGGCGGATGAACCGGAGCCGCTGCCGGTGTTCGGGCTCGTAGCTGCGATGACCGCCCGGCGTTCGGCCGGGCTCGGGCATCAGCCCGATGCGCTCGTAGTAGCGCACCGTTTCCAGGTTCACGCCGGCGCTCTCCGCCAGCCGTCCGATCGTCAAACCGCGTCCCGACATTTTTGCTTGATCCCGTAGTCGCTACGGGTTGCATCCTACCGGTCGATCGACCGAGGAGAAACCGTGGACTTGCCAGAAACACGCCGGGCGGGACGACCGGAAATGGCTGTCAGCGCGACGGCCGCCGTTGGCGCCGCGGCGTCTGTTTTCGCCTGGGCGGCCTGCTGCGTTCTCCCGTTGGCCCTTTCGCTCGCGGGTCTATCCTTCGCCGGTGCGGCCCTGATCGCCGGTATGCGGGGCTGGCTGACCGGCCTTGCGATCGTCGTCCTGATGGCGGGATGGGTGCTGCACTGGCGCCGCCTCCGCATGTGCAGGCGCGAGGCGTCCTGCCGGCGGCCGTCGCGTGTGGCGGCCGGTCTCCTTGTGGTCGCGACGGTTCTGGTGCTGCTGTCCTTGGCTTGGCAGCCCTTCATAGAGCCTTGGGCCCTGCCGCGGCTGGCGGCCGGCCTGTGACCGTGAAGGTGGAATTGCGGTCCACGCTGGTCTGTCCGCATTGCGGCCATCAGGCGACCGAGACCATGCCGACCGACGCCTGCCTGTATTTCTACGACTGCCTGGGCTGCGGTCGGATGCTGAAGCCCAGATACGGCGACTGCTGCGTCTTCTGTTCCTACGCGGATGTCCCGTGTCCGCCGATACAGGTGGATGGGAAGGCCTGTTGCGGTTAGGTTGATGGCGTGGGGCCGCGCAGCCATCGCCTTCGTCTCGAGCAAGGATTTGGCCGCCGGCCTCCGGCTGTTTTGGGCGAAACTCTGGACGATGCTCCGGATCATTTGCGGCGGTCGCACTAGCGGCGCCTATCCAGGAGACGGTGGTGACGGGCGAAAGATGCGCAGGGTCTGGCCAATCTAGTCTAGCTCGATCGCGCACGATGATTGCCGTGGCGACCTCAGGGGAGCGTTCTCTCCTCGCCGACGTTGTCGGTCAGCAGGCATGCGATTTTCGGGGAGAGTCCAGATGACGATCAGGGACGAGGTTGATCATGCGATGGACGCCTATCACGGCGACGACCTGCAGTGCGTCATGGTGGGTTTCGATCAGTGGGACCAGTTTTGCCGCGAGGTCGGGCTGACGCCGGCGCCCGACTATCCCGGCTCCTCGGATGTCGAGGTCAGCTATCGCGGCATGAGCGTTCGGCCGGGAATGTCCCCGGATGAGATCGTCCTCGTCACCGGCGAATAACGTTCCGCGCCTCCCTGGCGACAGATCCTGGCTGCCGCGGAGTCGGTTTCGTCTTGAGGGGGGCACACGAGGATTGCGAGGCGAACGTTTTGGCCTTCGGTGGTCGTGCATTCAGCCTGGGTGCGGCCTCAGACGGAAAGCCCCGCCGCGACGTCTCACGGCGGGGCCCAGCAGGAACGGCTCGCGGTTGCTCGCGAACCGCACGCGGAACGCCGAGGAAGGCCCGCCGTTCCTCGGCGTTTGGCATATGCCGCGGCTGTTCGGGTCGGTCAGTGGGCGAGGGCGTGCGAGCGGCGAGGCGGCATCGGCATGAGGCGGCGCGCTCGTCAGCGGGTCGATGCGGACCGCGGCGACCGGCTCCGCGGCTTCGTCAGGAAGGCCCAGGCTCCGACGACGCCCAGCCCGGCCATGGCCAGGCCGCTGAGCGCCGTCACCCAGTCGTAGAGCCAGCCGCCGACCGAACTGGCGTGCAGCGGATAGAAGGCGTTGTAGGTCCGGATGCCGGTCGGCAGGGCGTTGGCGTCCGAGGTTGCGACCACCTGACTGGTGGCCGGATCGATAGTCGCCGTGGTGCGGCCGTTGGGATGCCATTCCCCCGGCTGCCTCAACCGGATCGTGGCCGGCTTGCCCGGCGCGGCGGGACGGCCGGCCATGCGCAGGGTCGCTTCGGGGAAGCGGGCCTGCGCCGCCGTCAGGGCGCGGACCCAGTCGACGTCACCCGTCCCGACGACCGGCGCCGGCGGGGTCGGTGCGCCGCCCAGCAGCGCCTGGGTCGTGCCGTGAAAGACGATGGCCGCGCCGGTCAGGCTGAAGACCAGCAACGGCAGGGCGAAGATCAGGCCGAGGTTGCGGTGGCTGCCGATCAGTTCGCGCCGGGCGCCCGAGCGGGGCCAGACCCGCCAGCCCGAGGCGCGCCAGGCCGGAATCCAGACGATCAGGCCGGTGAGGATCATCAGCACCAGGGCCAGGCCGGCGCCGCCGGCGACCAGCTTGCCGGTGTGGCCGGCCAGCAGTTCGTGGTGCAGATCGAAGATCCAGGTCTCGGCCCGCGCCGCGCCCCGCCAGCGATCCACCACGGCGCCGTCGGCGTCGGCGTAGCCGAAGCCCTCGTCGGCCAGATAGAGCCGGTGCGCCCCGACCGCTCCGCCCGGCAGAACCACCGAGGTCAGTCCGGGTTCGGTCGCTTCCAGCCGATTCAGCACCGCGCCCAGACGGGCGGGGTCGAGATCGACCTCGGCGCGGGCGGCGGGAACGGTGGCGCGGATCCAGTCGTCCTCGAACACCAGCAACGACCCGGTCAGGCCGAACACCACGGCCAGCACCGCCAGCGCGGTCCCGGCCCAGGCGTGCAGCGTGCGGATCGCGCCCATCATACGGTCAGAAGCTCCGCGTCAGCGTCACGGTCGCCGTGCGGCCGCGTCCGGCGAAATAGCGTAGGTTGTCGGTCGGTCCCTGGGTGTCCGAGAAATAGGAGATGTACTGCTCGTCCAGCAGGTTCTGAACGCCCACCGACACCGTGCCGAAGCCGGCCTCGTAGCGGGCCACGGCGTCCAGCACCGCATAGCCTTCGAAGCCGTTGGCGGCGGGCTCGCCGTCGAAGTCGCGCTCGAGGAAGGTTTGGGCCTGAAGGCGCAGGGCGACGGGACCGCTTTCATATTCGCCCCACAGCAGCAGCCGGTCGGGCGAGATATTGGCGCCGTTCAGGTCGCGGTCGATGGGACCGTCTTCTGCGCTGGCGGTGCGGCCCTCAAGCGCCGCGTAGCTGCCGCCGACGGTGAAGGCGTCCGTGGCCCGCCACAGCCCTTTCAGCTCCAGGCCGTCGATGCGCGTGGCCCGGCGCTGGACCTCGAAGATGCCCGAGGGCAGGCGGTTCAGCAGGGAGCCGCGCTCGGCCTCCGACCGGAACACGGCGGCGGACAACTCGAGCCGGGCGCCGCGGTACTCGATGCCGACCTCGGTGTTGTCCGACACCACCGGTTCGACGTTCAGGAAGGTGTCGACGTCCTGATTGGGACGGTTGATGCCCCGCAACACGCGCCCGACGTCCGGCATGGTGAAGCCTTGGGCGAATGAGGCGTAGGCCAGAAGGCCGGGCGCGACCTCGAAGGCGGCGCCGAGGTTGAACAGGGTCTCCTCAAAGCCCGGCTCGCCGCCCGCCACCGTCTGCGGTCCGTAGGCGTAGAGGGTCTGGAAGTCGTCGACCTTCAACTTCGCCGATTCATGACGGACCCCGGCGGACAGGCTCAGCCGGCCGTCCAGCAGCGACTGGTTCAGTTGCAGGAAGGGCGACAGGCTCTCGTAGACGGTCTCGGGCACCCAGTTGCGTCCGGTGAGCACCAGTTCCTGATAGGTCTGGTCACGCAGTCCGTCGACGCCGATCAAGGTCTTCAGCCCTGCCAGGCCGGAAATTTCGCCCTGCCAATCGACCTTGAAGCCCAGCTTTTCGGAGTTATTGGCGGACTGGTCGAACAGCGTCCCGGACGGGGCGATCCGGGGGTCCTGGAAGTCGGGGAAGTTGCCGCCGCCGAAGACGCCCTGATAGTCATGAGCGAAGATTTGGGCCCGCATCACGCCGCCGAACAGGTCGCGGTCGGTATAGCTGATGGCGGCCGAGGTCACCGTGTTGGAGGGCTGTTCGCCCGGCGCCTGTCCACGCACGGCGGTGGTCGGAACCGCCGTCGCCCGGTTGCCCGCCACCGTGACATAGTCGCCGTCGCCTTCCAGATCGAAGCGATTGACCCAGCCCTCCAGCCGGCGGTCGTCGCCGAGATCCCAGCCGCCGCGGGCGAAGAACGACAGGGCCTGCGAGTCCTGGACCTCGCCCTGGGCGCCGTCGAAGCCGATGCGGCGGCCGTCGGCGTCGTAATAGGCCCCGCGCGTCTCGAACGCCGCGCCCAGGCTGAGGTCGAAGACGCCGAAATCACGCCCGCCGATGGCGGCGATCTTGGCGCCGACGCCGTCGCCCTGGAGTTCGTCGTCGGTGGTGACCTGGGCCATCATCCGCCCGGTCAGGCCTTCGTCCTCGGACGGCTTGCGGGCGGTGACATAGTTGACCACCCCGCCCGTGGCGCCGATGCCCTGGATGGCGTTGGACCCGAAGATGACCTCGACCCGATCGATGAAGAAGGGATCGACGGTGTAGCCGTCGCGACTGTCGTCGCGCAGCGGCGTCGACTGCGGCACCCCGTCCACCAGATACAGCGGCGAGCGCCCGCGCAGGGTCTCGCCGAAGCCCGACAGTTTCTGCCGCGTCGGCGAGAAGGAGGGCACCAGGGCCGCCACCGTATCGACGGCCGAGGCGGCCAGCGCTGTCTGCTGGACGATGGCCTCGGCGTCGATGATCTCCACCGTGGCCGCCAGGGCCGAGCGCGGCTGCTCGATGCGGGAAGCGGTGACGACCACTTCGTCCAGGGTCGTGGCGTCCCGGGTCGCGGCCTCCTGGGCCCTGGCGGGAAGGGCGGCTAGCAGCAGCGGCAGGAGGGCGACGGTGGCGAGGAGGCGAGGGGACATGAAGCACTTCGAAAGCAAGGCGAATGACAGCGGCGGTCTGACCACAGGCATTCTTGCGAGTCAATCTCACTATCATTCGCAGATAGACTGCAAACTGTCTTTGGTGCTGATCACGCGTTGCAGACGACGGCGCGTTTGCTCCCGACAGGTCCACGATGATGAGGTGGTCCAGCGCCAGCCGACTGGCGTCCGGTCGCTCTGGCGAAACGGCTGACGCTTGCGATCCCTCGGCAAATCGAGAGGCGCAGGGCTTTGCAGCCTGCAGCGGCGATTTCGGTTCTGCTGCCGGGGCGGCGTGATCGCCAAGCTTCGCAGCATGATCCATGTTTTACCGCGGATCGCCTCTATTGGAGACCAAGCGTACCGCAGTCCTTCTTATTGCGAGGGCCGGCCCTGCTCAGCGCGGGTCATGGAAGGCAAACGCCCTGTAGCGCGCCGTCGTGGCTGCGCCAACCAGAGCTCTCAGGAGGATCGAGACGCCCGGATCCGCCAGCACGGCCGCGCCGAGGGTTACCGGCGCGGCCGTGAACAGCCCAATGTCGGTCGGCAGCCCGTTGATCCCGGGACAGCGCCGGGCCAGCAAAGGACGAATGGTTGCGCCGGTGGCCGCCGAACGAAGCAGGTCATTCCGCGGCGCGGCCGGCTACTCTCAAGGTGCTGGGCCGTAGTCTTTGCCCTTTGCGGACGTCATCGAGCAGTCAGGACTCGCGGACCCGGCGCTACCGACCGAGCATGCGTCGGCACTGGGCGTGGGTCATTCCCATCGGGCTCACGCCGCCGCTCTTTTCAGCGCTGTGGCTGTGGGTCGCGCCTTCGCCCATTGTGCGGAGCATTTGTTCGCACGACGCCCGTTGTTCGGCCGTCGGGGGCGCGGTGGTCGCGCAGGCTGAAACGCTGACGGCCAGCGCCAAGGCGCTCACGAGAGCAAGGGATTTGTTCATGTGGCCGGTCCTCCCGAAGACAGTCTTCGATTCCCTTCTACCGGCGCTGGCGAACGGCGCTTTGATCCAAAGCAAACGGCGCGGGCGCCCGGCCCGTCAAGAGTTCGGATTTGTCGGCCGAGTCGGAGGGGGCGGTGCTTTAAGCGAGGCGTTCGATGAAGAATGCGCTTTCCGATGATGGGTCAGATTCCAACCGAATAACGCCCGGACCCTTATGGATCCTGGTTGAAAGCCTCATCGCCCTTCCACCGATGGGAATCTTCTTTTTCGGAGTTGCGCCGGGCTGAACCGACCCGGGGCCTCGCCCGCGTCAGGGGTTGGTCCGAGGACTTTCGAACCGGCGTCGAATCCAGGCGCGGCCGGGTTTCTCGACGAGCAGATGCAGGGCGGCCGCGATCAACGCCGTGGCGACAAACAGCCCTGTCAGTTCGATCGGTGTGATCCGGAAGGCGCTGTCGATGCCGCGGAGTTCAGCGACGACGCCCTTCCAGGCTACGATCACCGGCATGTGCACGAGATATAGGGCGAAGGAGGCTTCGCCGGCGAAGACCAGGGCAGGGGCGGCGAGAAGCCCCTCGCAGTCCGCGCGTGCAAGCAGGGACCAGGTCAGGATCACGGGGGCTGAGAGGGCGACGATGATGCGGTCGTCCAGCGACAACTGCATGGCGCCGAGCAGGAGCGTGGTGGTGAACAGGGCGGCGGCGATGGCGACGGGCCGGCTCCAGCGCCAGCGATGGCCCAGGGCATAGAGCGCCATGCCGATCAGAAAGGCCGGCGCGATGCGCAAGATGCCCATGTCGTCTTCGGCCCGAGGAAGCACCTTGCCGAAAATCGAGACGTAGGCCGCGTCGATGACGACATAGCTGACGATGCCGAAGGCGAGCAGGAGCCAGGGACGCTGTCGCATCCGAACGGCAAGAGTGGCGTAGGCCGGGAACAGGAGATAGGCGAACCATTCCGCCGAGAGCGACCAGGACGGGCCGCTCCAGTTGAAGCCGATCTCGCTCGGAAACCACGCCTGAACCAGGAACAGGGTCTTGACGAAGCCCTCTGTCGTATAGGTCGAAGGATCGAACGAAATGCCGAAAACCGAAGCCCCGAGCACCATGATCGAGACCCCGCCCAAAATCGCCAGATGGAGGGGATAGAGGCGCGCCAGCCGCGCCACGAGGAAACGCCTGTAGCTAAACGTTCCAGCGGCGAAAGCGGGGCCGTAGACGTGGGCCAGAATGAAGCCCGACAACATGAAGAAGGCGTCGACCGCCAGCCGGCTGCGCTCGATGATCGGGCTGTAACCCAGGGCCGGATCCCATTGGAGCTGGTAGTGGAATAGCACCACGCCCACGGCCAGGAAGGCCCGCAGACTGGTCAAGCCCCTCAGATCGGCCGGGTAGCCTTCGTGGGTCGGCGAAACGGACGTCATGAAAGATGGCCCCCCAAGGCGAGCGGCATTGGACAGTCCGCCTAATTGGCTTACGCATCGGATGCGTACATCCCTCGTCCCGCCGCGTCAGGCTTCAATCCAGCCGTGCCGGGGGTCCCCTGTTAGGCGCCGATGGTCCTCTCCAACCCTTCGCGCCGGACACATGGTGAGAGGCTTGCGGGTCTCCCCGGAAGGCGCGATGACGACTGCCGTCGGTGATGGGACCGGCGCGGACGCCGCGACACTATGGCTTCGCCTTCATCGAGCGCAGTTTTCGCCATGGGCGACGGATGGGCCGCCTATGCGGGCCCGCATGAAGCGCACGCCGCTCACGCCCATGTCGCGATACAGCTGGCCGTGGCCCGCACGGGCTCGGTCCGCGTGGTTCTGGAAGACCATCGCACCTTGAGCGGTCAGGCGATCGTCATCGGCCCGCGGGTTCGCCATCGGATGACCGACGAGGGCGGGTCGGTCCTGCTGTTGTACCTGGAGACGCACACGCCGTTGGCCTCGAGCCTTCTGGCGCTGATCGCGCCGGCCGTCGCGGCCGTCGCTCCGCCCTCCGTGACGGCCCTGTTGAGCACTGAGGCCCAGCCGGACCGCATCGTGGCGGGCCTCAGAGAAGGGCTCGGCGTCAAGGAAGTGAAGCTGGATCCACGCCTTGAAGGGGCGCTCCTCAAGGCGTCCGAAGACCCGGCGCCCGGCGCCGTCGCCCGGGCGGCCCGGGCGGTCGGCCTGTCGCCCGCGCGCCTCCGGGTTCTGGCCCAGGCGCAGATGCAGGCTCCGCTGTCGCAATGGCTGCTATGGCGAAAGCTTCAGAGGGCCGGGCATGAGATGGCGTCGGGCGCGGGCCTGGTGGAGGCGGCGATCGCCGGCGGCTTCGCCGACCAGGCGCATCTGAACCGCATCACGAAACGCATGTTCGGCGTGACGCCCTTGCAGGCGTCGAGCGTCGTGCGTTCTGCGGACAATCGGTTCGTTCAATAAGCCGCCCGCCGGCCGCGTCATCCTGGGGCGTCCCTGGAGCCCTCCGATGCCTCTCGCCCGGTTTCTCGTCCGTCTCGGTTATGCGCCGGTGTTCTTCGCGGGCTTCCTTGGGGCCGCGGTGACCTTGGCCGAGCGGGGGGCGCCCCCGTGGAGTCTGCCGATCCTGCTCGGGCTGGCGCTGGCGGTCTCGTTCGCCGCCGAGCGTCTGGCGCCCTACGAACCCGTCTGGAATCAACCCCACGGGGACGCCGGCCGCGATTTGATCCATGCGGCGGTGAATGAGGCGTCGATTGTCATCTCGGTCCTGGCCATGCCCCTTGTGTCCGGCGTGATCCCGGGTCTCGACGTCTGGCCGTCCGGCTGGCCGCTATGGGGACAGCTCGCGGTCGCCGTCCTGGCGGCGGACTTCGGCATCACCCTGGCGCACTACGCCAGCCATCGCATCCCGGCGCTCTGGTCGTTGCACGCCGTGCATCATTCCGTCGAACGGATGTATGGTTTCAACGGCCTGCTGAAACATCCCCTCCATCAGGCGATAGAATTGACGGCCGGTGTTGCGCCGCTGGTGCTCCTCGGCATGCCCTCGGACGTCGCCTGGCTTCTGGCCTTCGCCGTGGCGATCCAACTGATCCTTCAGCACTCCAACGTCGATATGAAGATCGGACCGCTGATCTACATATGGGCGGTCGCCCCGGCCCACCGACACCATCATCTGGCGTCGCAGACCGAGGGTGACGTCAATTTCGGCCTGTTCACCAGCCTGTGGGACCATCTGCTGGGAACGTTCCGGTCGGGGGCCGACACGCCTCGGACGGGCCAGATCGGCGTGTCCGGTCGGCCCGACTACCCCAGAGGATATCTCCGGCAACTCGCCGAACCCTTCCGACGGGGTGTCTGACACCCTGTCGCACTAGCGCGAGGCGCGGCCGAGCAGCTCGATCAGTTCGTTCGCCTTGGCCTTGCGCTCGGCCGGGTCGTCGCCGGTCAACGCGCCCATGACGCAGTGGTCGAGGTGATCCTTGAGGACCTCGCTCTCGACACGCAGCAGGGCGGCCCGCACCGCCTGCAGCTGGGTCAGCACGTCCACGCAGTATCGGTCATCCTCGACCATCCGGGCGATGCCGCGCACCTGTCCCTCGATCCGGTTGAGACGGTTTATCACCTTGGGCTTGGTCAGGGTCTGCATCCAATTCCTCGTTCCAGTCATTCCCTATACCCTATGATGGTATCTTGCGCGATACCCCAATGGGGTATATTTGGCGTCCAGCCGATTCAGGAGCCCGCCATGTCCACGCCCTCGCATTCCCATCCGGACGGTCACGCCGGTTGTTCGACCCACACGGCCGACAGCGGCGCGAAGGCCGTCGACCCGGTCTGCGGCATGACCGTCGATCCGGCGACCGCGGCGCATCGCACCGCTCACGAAGGCCGGGACTATTTCTTCTGCTCGGCGGGCTGCCGGACCAAATTCGTCGCTGAGCCGGACCGATACCTTGGCGAGAAGCCGCAGCCTGCGCCCGTCGTCCCGGGCGCGATCTACACCTGCCCGATGCATCCGGAGGTGCGCCAGGACGGCCCCGGCTCCTGCCCGATCTGCGGTATGGCGCTGGAACCGGAGACGGTGACCGCCGAGGCGCCGGTCAATCACGAACTGATCGACTTCACCCGCCGCTTCTGGGTCAGCCTGGTGCTGACCCTGCCGGTCTTCGCTCTGGAGATGGGCGGGCATCTGACCGGCCTGATGATGCGGATACCGGGACAGACCTCGAACTGGATCCAGTTCGCCTTGGCGACGCCGGTGGTGCTGTGGGCCGGATGGCCCTTCTTCCAGCGGGGCTGGGCCTCGATCCGCAACCGCAGCCTCAACATGTTCACGCTGATCGCTATCGGCGTTGGCGCGGCGTGGGTCTACAGCGTGGTCGCGGTTCTGGCTCCGGGCCTGTTCCCGGCGGCGGTCCGGCGAATGGACGGCAGCGCGCCGGTCTATTTCGAGGCGGCGGCGGTGATCACCGTCCTCGTTCTGGTGGGCCAGATCCTGGAGTTGCGCGCGCGGGAACAGACGTCCGGCGCTATCCGGGCGCTGCTGGATCTGACGCCGAAGACCGCGCGCCGCGTGCGTGACGACGGCGGCGACGAGGATGTGACGCTCGACCTGGTCGCCGTCGGAGACCGGTTGCGCGTCCGGCCCGGCGAAAAGGTGGCGGTCGACGGCGAAATCCTGGACGGTCGCGTGACCATCGACGAATCTCTGGTCACGGGAGAATCCATGCCGGTGACCAAGGAGGTCGGCGACAAGGTCGTCGCCGGTTCGCTCAACAAGACCGGCTCGTTCGTGATGCGGGCCGACAAGGTGGGCGCCGACACCCTGCTGGCCCGGATCGTCCAGATGGTCGCCCAGGCCCAGCGCAGCCGCGCGCCCATCCAGCGGCTGGCCGACCAGGTGTCGGGCTGGTTTGTCCCGGCGGTGATCGCGATCGCGGTTCTCGCGGCCGTCGTCTGGGGCCTGGCCGGACCCGAGCCGCGCCTGTCGTACGCCCTCGTGGCCGCGGTGTCGGTGCTGATCATCGCCTGTCCCTGCGCCCTGGGCCTGGCCACGCCCATCTCCATCATGGTCGGGGTGGGACGCGGGGCCCAGGCCGGGGTGCTGATCAAGAACGCCGAGGCGCTGGAGCGCTTCGAGAAGGTCGACACCCTGGTGCTCGACAAGACCGGCACCCTGACCGAGGGACGGCCATCGGTCACGGCGATCCGGCCCGCGGCCGGTTTCGACGAGGTCGAGCTTCTGAGGTTGTCCGCCAGCCTTGAGCGGGGCAGCGAGCACCCCCTGGCCGACGCCGTCGTCCGCGCTGCCAGCGACAGGAACCTCGTCCTCTCGGAGGCGTCGGAGTTCGACAGTCCGGTCGGACGGGGCGTCACCGGGATGGTCGATGGCCGCCGCGTGGCCCTCGGCAACGGCCGCTACCTCAGGGAAATCGGGGTCGACGTCGCGCCGCTCGAGGCCGAGGCCGAGGCGCTTCGCCGGGACGGCGCCACCGCCATCTTTGTGGCCGTGGACGGGGCCGCGGCCGGCGTCCTCGGCATCGCCGATCCGGTCAAGGCGACGACCGCCCAGGCCATCCGCGATCTGAAGGCGGCGGGGCTGCGCCTTGTGATGATGACGGGTGACAACCGCACCACGGCCGAGGCCGTGGCGCGCCGGCTCGGCATCGACGACGTCCAGGCCGAGGTCCTGCCCCAGGACAAGGCCGCCGTCGTCGAGCGTCTGCGCGCCGAGGGCCGGGTCGTGGCCATGGCCGGCGACGGGGTCAACGACGCCCCGGCCCTGGCCGCCGCCGACGTCGGTGTGGCCATGGGCGCGGGGTCGGATGTGGCGATCGAGAGCGCCGGCGTCACCCTGCTGGGGGGCGACCTGCAGGGCATCGTCCGGGCGCGCAAACTGTCTAAGGCGGTGATGGGCAATATCCGTCAGAACCTCGTGTTCGCGTTCGGCTACAATACGCTCGGCATCCCGATCGCGGCGGGCCTGCTCTATCCGGTTTTCGGCCTGCTGTTGTCGCCGGCCCTGGCGGCCTTGGCCATGGCCCTGTCATCCGTCAGCGTCATCGGCAATGCGCTGCGGCTTCGGGCGGTCAGGCTTTGACCATCGACTGGCGCGCTCGAGACCGCCGGGGAAAACCATGACAGCCGTCAGCCCATTACGCATCCCGGCGGTTGATCCCTCGCATGATCCGACGGTGTTCGGGCATATTTAATCGTGGTGGAACCGTGGCGGCGGGTCCGGATTACGCTGGCTTCGATGTCCGGTGGGGACAGTCGTCCGGGCGAGCGCAACGCCCGCCCGGATGCAGCGTCGCCGGGCGCACCTCATTGTCTGGCCGCCTGGCGATCCGGCTGGCGACCGTCCCAAGCGGAGATCCCCGATGTTCAACCCGATCGTCATCCGCCCGTCCCTCCTGCTCGCCGGCTGTTCCGCGCTCGTCCTGACGGCGTGCAGCCCCGCGGCGGAGCCGCCCGCAACGTCCAAGGCCGAAGAGTCCGCGCACGCTTCGGAGCCCATGGCGATGGCGCAGACGCCGTTCTCCGCCGCCGAAACCAGGATGCACGAGGCCATGATGGCGGCAACGGGAGCCGATGCGGGCGAAACCTGGGCGCGCAAGATGATCCCGCATCACCAGGGCGCGCTCGACATGTCCCAGATCGTGCTGCGGGACACCCAGGACGCCGACATTCGCCGAATGGCCCAGAAAACCGTCGAAATGCAGACCACGGACATCGCCGAGCTGCGGCGCTGGCTCGAGACGCGGGTCGGGGCCGCCGCCGGCGCGGCCGCGCCGGGCGGGGGCGGGGAACCTCCCTTCGCGCCGGCCGAAACGAAGATGAAGGACGCCATGATGTCGGCGACCGGGGCCAACACGGACCGGATGTGGGCCAGCAAGATGATCGCTCACCACCAGGGCGCGCTCGAGATGTCCCAGGTGGCGCTCCGCGAAAGCCAGGACGCCGGCATCCGGCGCATGGCGCAGAAGACGATCGAGATGCAGACCGCCGACATCGCCGAGATGCGCGCCTGGCTCGCGGCCCACCCGGTCGGCGGGTCCTGACGCGGCTCTCACGGGCGGAGCGTGTTTGACTGAAAGAGGGGCAGGGACATGGAAAAGATGACGGGCATGAATCACATGCAGGCCATGAAGGGCAGCTATCGATCATTCGCGATCGAGCTCGTCCTTGATTTCATCATCATGTACCTGGTGATGTACACGATGATCGCATCCCTCGATCACTTCTACTTCAATCTCAACAACGTCTACATGACCCTGATGATGGTCTCTCCCATGGCCATCCTCATGCTGGTGTTCATGCGGTCGATGTATCCGTCGAAGCGGACCAATCTACTGATCGGCGGGGCGGCCGCCCTGGTGTTCGCGGTCAGCTTCTGGGGCATGCGGACCCAGGCGGCGGTCGGGGATGCGGAATTCCTGCGTTCGATGATACCCCACCACTCCGGCGCCATCCTGATGTGCAACGAAGCGGAGTTGAAAGATCCCGAGGTGCTCGGTCTGTGCGAGGAGATCGTCAGCTCCCAGGCGCGGGAAATCGCCCAGATGAAGGCCCTTCTGGCGCGGCGGTAATCCGGCGGGCGGCCGCGAGGGCCGCCGGCGCGGTCGGCTCTGCGGCAGCGTGTCGCGAGGGCGGGCCGCGCCGCTTGCGTAAAACCTTTTAGATCGCGCCTCAGGAGGCGCGACCATGACTTTCAGGAGTATCCCATGAAGCTGGATCGTCGAGCGCTGCTGCGCGGCGCCGTCGCCGGAGGCGGTCTTGCGGCCTTGCAGGGCTTGATGCCCGCCTGGGCCCAGACGGGGTCTCCGGGGCTGCGGGCGGACCTGCCGACCCTCACCGGCCCGAACATCGATCTGACGGTCGGCCAGACGCCGTTCACCGTGAACGGGCGCACCGCCATGGCGACGACGATCAACGGCGTGCTTCCGGCTCCGGTCCTGCGGCTACGCGAAGGCCAGAACGTCCGACTGGCCGTGACGAACCAGCTCGACGAGGACACCTCGATCCACTGGCACGGCATTCTGCTGCCGTTCCAGATGGACGGCGTCCCCGGCGTCAGCTTCCCGGGCATCCGCCCGCGCGAGACCTTCGTCTACGAGTTCCCGGTCCGGCAGTCGGGCACCTTCTGGTACCACAGCCACTCGGGTTTGCAGGAGGCGCTCGGCCACTACGGACCCTTGGTCATCGATCCGGCCGGGGCGGATCCGGTCGGCTACGACCGCGAGCACGTGCTGGTGCTGTCGGACTGGAGCTTCATGCATCCGCACGAAATCTTCGAGAAGCTCAAGAAGAGTCCCGGCTATTTCAACCGTCAGCGCACCACCCTGGCCGGCCTGCTGGACGGCAGCGACCGGATGAGCCTGGAGGAGCGCCGGATGTGGGGCGAGATGCGGATGGATCCGCGCGACATCCTCGACGTCAACGGCTCGACCTACACCTATCTGATCAACGGCCATGGGCCCCAGGAGAACTGGACCGGCCTGTTCCGGCCCGGGGAGCGGGTGCGGCTGCGCATAATCAACGCCTCGGCCATGTCGATCTTCAACGTCCGCATCCCCGGCCTCCCCATGACGGTGGTCCAGGCCGACGGCGAGAACGTGCGCCCGATCGAGATCGACGAGTTCCAGATCGCCGCCGCCGAAACCTATGACGTCATCGTTCGGCCGACCGAGGACCGCGCCTACACCATCGTGTCGGAAGCCATCGACCGCTCGGGCATGGGCCGCGCCACCCTGGCGCCCCGCCTCGGCATGACGGCCGAGGTTCCGCCGCTTCGCGAGGTTCCCAACCTGACCATGAAGGACATGGGCATGGGAGACATGGGGGGCATGAGCGGAATGGATCACGGGGCCATGGGAGCCCAGTCGGGCGGAGCGATGGCCGGAATGGACCACGGGGCTATGACGGGCGCGCCCGGCGCGGCCATGGCGGGCATGGATCACGGCGCCATGGCCCCCCAGGCCCCCGCCGGGACGATGTCCGGTATGGACCACGGCTCCATGTCCGGCATGAACATGCGCGATCCGGAGAACGCCCCGCCCGACATGGCGGTGGGGGTGGGCGTCGACGCCATCGCGATGGCGCCGGCCAATCGCATGGGCGAGCGGCCGATCGGGCTTCAGGACGTGCCGCATCGCGTCCTCGTCTACACAGACCTGGTGTCGCTCGCGCCCAACAAGGATCAGCGCGCCCCATCCCGGACGATGGAGATTCACCTGACCGGAAACATGGAGCGGTTCATGTGGGGTTTCGACGGCCGCAAATTCAGCGAGTTGGTCGAGCCGATCCGGTTCGAGCGGGACGAGCGGGTGCGCGTGACCCTGGTGAACGATTCCATGATGGCGCACCCGATCCACCTGCACGGCCATTTCTTCGAGCTGGTCACCGGCGGCCCGGCCGGTCACCAGCCGCTCAAGCACACCGTCAACGTTCCGCCGGGCGGCAAGGTCAGCTTCGACCTGACCGCGGACAATCCGGGCGACTGGGCCTTCCACTGTCACCTGTTGCTGCACATGCATGCCGGGATGTTCAACGTCGTCACGGTCCGTCCGATGGAAGGAGCCGCATCGTGAAGACGTCGGCCGCCATCCTTCCCCTGATCCTCGCGGCGGCTTCCGCGGCGGCGGGGACACCGGCGCTGGCGCAGAGCCACGCTGGACATGCCATGCCCGCGCCGGTTCGCCAGGCGCTTCCGGAGGGTTGCGTCGCGCGCGGCTCGCCCACCGCCGACGCATCCCGGACAGGCATGCCCGGAGCGCCGACGTGCCCGACGGGCGCGGTGCCCGTCCGTCTGCAGGCTCCGGCGCTGCCGGCGGGACACGACATGTCGACCATGGGCCAGACGCCTGCTCCGGCCGCGGCGTCCGCTCGTGCCGGGCACGACATGTCCGCTATGGGCCAGACCCAACCGGCTCCGGCCGCTGCGTCCCCTCACGCCGGCCATGACATGTCGACGATGGGCCAGACACAGCCGGCTCCGGCCGCCGCGTCCCCGCATGCTGGCCATGACATGTCGACCATGGGCCAGACCCCGCCCGCTCCGGCGATGCCGGCGGGGCACGACATGTCGGCTATGGGCCAGACCCAACCGGCTCCGGCCGCTGCGTCCCCTCACGCCGGCCATGACATGTCGACGATGGGCCAGACGCAGCCGGCTCCGGCCGCCGCGTCCCCGCATGTTGGCCATGACATGTCGACCATGGGCCAGACCCCGCCCGCTCCGGCGATGCCGGCGGGGCACGACATGTCAACGATGGGTCAAACCCAGCCCGCGCCGGCGATGCCCGCAGGTCACGATATGTCGACGATGGGCCAGACTCCCGCTCCAGCAATGCCGGCGGGTCATGACATGTCGACCATGGGCCAGACGCCGGCGGGCTACGACATGTCCGGAATGGCCATGCCGCCCGACGTCCCGACCAGCGCGGACAATCCGGGACGTCCGCCGGAAGCTCCCGCTCCGGCGGGCGCGACACGCGGGCCGACCAACGCCGCCGACCTGCTGTTCGACCCCGCTGAAATGGCGGCGGCCCGCGCCCAGCTCCGAGTCGAGCATGGAAACGTCCGCACGACGGCGGTCATCCTCGACCAGCTGGAAGCGACCTTCGGGGACGACGAGGAAGGCTACGCCTGGAATGCCCAGGGCTGGAGCGGCGGCGACATCAATCGCTTCTGGTGGAAGTCGGAAGGGGAGGGCGCTTTTGGCGGCGAGGTCGAGGAGGCCGAGATCCAGGCCCTCTACAGCCGGGCGTTCCGACCCTTCTTCGACTTCCAGACCGGCCTGCGGCAGACCTACCGGCCCGAAGGCGACCGGACAGATCTCGTCGTCGGCATTCAGGGGCTGGCGCCCTACTGGTTCGAGGTCGATGGAGCTGTCTTCCTGTCCAACAAGGGCGAACTGACAGCGCGGGGAGAGGCCGAATACGATCAGCGCATCACCAATCGCTGGATCGTCCAGCCCCGGGCCGAGGTGGTGCTGTCGGCGGAGGACATCCCCGAGCTCCGTATCGGATCTGGCCTGTCCTCGCTCCAGGTTGGGGCCCGGCTGCGGTACGAATTCCGCAAGGAGTTCGCGCCCTACGTCGGCGTGGAATGGACCAAGAGCTTCGGCAATACGGCGGACTTTCTGGAAGCTGACGGGCGAAGCGCGGAAGACACCCGGCTGGTCGTCGGCATTCGGGCCTGGTTCTAGCGAAGGCTGGCGGGTTCATCTTGGCGCCGGGCCCGCGCAGTCAACCAGCGGGGGGGCATGAGGATGCCCTCGCGTGGGTCAGTGCGCCACTATAGCCAGTGTCTTGCGCACGCTGGTGTCCGGCCGGGTGGAGTCCAATGACAGCGACTCGGCGAATCCGGGCCGTCGCTATCGATCTGGATGACACCTTGATCTCAGCCTATCGCCGCCCGGACCTGGCGTGGCGTAGGGTCTGTCAGTTGTACCAGACCGAGCTTGGCGACCTGGCTCCGGACCATGCGGCGCGGGCCCTGACGGAGGCGGGGCGGGCTTTCTGGAGCGATCCGGAAAGCCACGCCATCGGCCGCGGAGCCCCGAGGCAGGCCAGGCGCATCATCGCGGCCAAGGCCTTTGAGGCCCTGCGGCGCGACGGATGTGCGACGCCCTCTCCGGAAATCGCCGAACGCCTCGCCGACGCCTTCAGCCTTCATCGCGACCGGCAGATGCGGCTCGAACCCGGGGCGGACGCCGTGTTGGTCCATCTGCGGGATGCCGGATACCGGCTGGCGCTTCTCACCAACGGCGCCGGTCCCCTGCAGCGCGCCAAGATCGAGCGTTTCGGCCTGGCTTCGCATTTCCACCATATCCAGATTGAAGGCGAGGTCGGCGTGGGGAAGCCCGATCCCGCAGCGTTCAGGCGAATGTTCGCCGCCCTGGCCGTCGAACCGGCAGAGGTCTGCGTCGTCGGCGACAGTCTGGTATGGGACATTCGCCCGGCCATGGCGCTGGGCTGTTTCACAATTCTGTACGATCCGGAGGCTGGCGAAGCTGTCGGACGCGGTTCAGGGGACGCCCACGTCGTGGTCCGGACCTTGGCGAGCCTGGCGACCCATCTCCCCGGAGCGGCGAGGCCGCCTTGGAGCGAGTGATCGCGCCGGGTTGCGACCGCCCAGAGCCGACAATGCTCACGGCGGAGGGTGACCTCCGGCGCCCGGACCGGGAGGCGACGGAAGCCCATCCACGACGAAAAACGCCGCGCAGCAGGTTGCGCGGCGTTCCTCCACATCAGGCGTCGGCCCCCCAAGGGGGCGGGAGGCCGACTCCTCAGTGAACCATGAAACGGACGACGCCGTTCATCTGATGGCCGTCGGCGCCCTTCGCGGCCCAGGCGGCGGAATAGGATCCCGGCGCAAGCGCGGGCAGAGGCGCGGTGACGGTTGTGGCCGGCGGCGCCTCGGATGACACCACCACATCGACCGGCTGGCCCGCGGCGCCCGTCAGCCTGAGCGACGTCAAGGTCATGGCGTGCGGAAATGTCGCCGAAAACGCCGTCGGGGCGGCGGCCAGCATGGCGTTGTCCGCCGGCGCGGTGACGACGCCGTTGGCAGGCGCCTGCACGGCGGCGTGTTCCTGGGCTGCCACGCCGGCGTGCGAATGACTCTGGGCGTGGGCGAGTGAGACGGGAGCCAGCGCCGCCACGGCGGCGAGGCTGGCGAAGATTGAACGGTTCATGAGAAAGCTCCTGATGATTACGCGAACTATTGTTTGGGCGGCATGGTCATGCCGTCCATCTTCGACATGTCATGGCCGGCCATCGGATCGGCGGGCGGCGGCGTCGGAGCGGGAGCCGGCGCGGGCCGGGCCGCCGGGGCTTGCGGTGTCGAGGCCCGCGGGGCCGTGGCGGGCGCCGGCGCGGCGGCCTGCGGCTGCGGTGTCGGCTCGGGCGCAACCACCGGGGCGGCGTCCATCGGCGTCGCTGCCGAGGCGTCCGGCGCCGGCTGGGCCTCGACTGGCTGAGGTTCGGCGGCCGGCTGACAGGCGCCCAGGGTGAACGCCGCAGCGGCGGCGAGGATCGAGAGTCTCATGTGGCAAGCTCCTGAAGAAATGGGCGGCCGTCGAGCGAGAGTGAGCGACGCCTTCATAATGGAGTACGCGGGCGCGAGCCGCAGCCCTCGCCCGATGTGGATCGACCGGCCTTGGCTCCCGTAGGAATGCAGTGATCAGCGAGCATAGACGAACGGCCCGAAGCCTTCAGTCCGGAACGGCCCGAAAGGCGGCTGTGCCGCCCAGGGCCTCAGACAGCTTGCGACGGGCGCGCGCCACGCGGGTCTCTACCGTCTTTGTAGAGACGCCAAGCAGTCCGGCCGTTTCCGCCTGACTGCGTCCCTCAATCGTGGTGAGCAGGAGCGGCGCCTTGAGGTGAGGGGGCAAACGGCTCATCGCCTCGTTCAGCCGGGCGAGCCGGTCGTGGGCCTCCATCCGTTCATCCGCCGATTCGGCCCCGTCCGGCACGGACATGGCTTCCGGCGACGAGAGATCGACGCCGCCCCGGATGAGCCGTCGGACAAGACCGCGGCGGCTCCAGTCCCGGCATTTGTTGAGCGCGATGGTCCGGATCCAGGCCTCGAAGGGGCGCGTCGGATCGTAACGGCGGATGTTGATCCAGGCCGCCGCATAGGTCTCCTGCAACAGATCCCATGCCTCTTGCTCGTCGCCGACATAGCGCCGGATGAAGCGGAACAGCGTCGTCTTCGTCTGCCGCATCAACTCGCTGAAGGCCGCCCGGTCGCCCCCGGCGGCGCGGGCTGACAGGTCCGCTGAACTCTCCACCCGGACCGCTAGTCTTCGTTGGGCGCGAGAGCCGCGACGATGCGGTCGTCGAAGACCTCCGCCTGGGCCGGCGTCAGCACGGACCGCATCTCGAAGACGTGGGTGATGGTCTCCTTCTGCAGGGCGCCCATCGCGACGTGAAAGTGGTCCACCGCGGCCTGGACCTGGGGTCCGTCGCCATCACTCTGTTGGATGGCGCGCGCCAGTTCCAGATTCGCCGCGCGGATGTCGGCTTCGAGCGCGGGCCGGCGGGCGGCGAACCGGGCTTCGACGGCCTCGATACGGGTCAGCTGATCAGGCGAGAGCTTCAAGTCATGGTGGACGATGTCGTGCAGGGACGGCGGTTCGCGCCGGCTGAGCACCCAGCTGGCGCTGATCCAGGTGCCCGCGCCGCTGGCGACAGCCGCCAGCACGGCGGTCAGTGCGATCGCCCGCCAGCCGCGCATCACCGGCCGGCTTCCAGACGCACCAGGGGCGACAGACCAGCATCGACCGTGAAGATGGCCATATCCCCACGCGGTCGGGGAGCGGCGACCGCGCCGACGCCGCCCACGGTCAGGCCGGTGACCAGGGCCATGGCGACGGCGCCAAGGCGCAGTTGTTTGGTCAGCCTTTCGCCGCGAAGCGCGTCGACCCGGCGCCAGACGAGCGGCTCGAGCCCGTCGAGCGACCGACCGGCGGACACGGCCGCCGATCGATTCAGAAGATCATCAAGATTACGCGTCATCGAACACTCTCCTAGCGCCCCTAATCCCTACTACGCCGAAACGGGCGGAATCCCTCAAACGAGGGGACGGCTTCCCGGATGCGTAGTTAGCAGAAGGCACAGGATGGGAGAGAACAATGGCGATGCGCAAATTTCTGCCGGGGCTCGCCCTGGCGCTGGCGCTGTCAGTCAGCGCGCCGGCGTTCGCGCATGAGGCCCACGAGAAGGCCGCGGCGGCTCGCGCCCAGGTCGCCACGCCGACGGCCGCCGTTCCGGAAGGCGGCGTGATGGCCATGCCGGGCATGGCCCAGGACATGGACCACGGAGCCATGATGGCGGACGAGGCTCCCAAGCCCATGCCCCAGCGCCTGTATCGCTGGCTCGGGGCCATGCATCCGGCCGCGGTGCATTTCCCCATCGCGCTGTTCCTCGTCGCCGCCCTTCTCGAGATCGCCGCGCTGACGCTCCGCCGGCCGGTCCTGACCCAGGGCACCCGCGTCATTATCGCCCTGGCCGCGATCTCTGCGCTCGCCGCGGTGGCGCTGGGGTGGTTCGCCATGGGCCTCCCCGGCAAGGACGACGCGACCCACGCTTATCACCGGTGGCTCGGCACCTCGATCGCCGTTCTGGGCCTGTTGAGCTGGTGGGCGAAGGAACATTGGGTCCGCCGACCGGGACGCGGGCGTGAGCTGATCTACGTCGGCCTGTTGACGCTTACCGCCGCCGCCGTGATCGTCAACGGCCTGCTGGGCGGGATGCTGACCCACGGCGTGAGACATCTGATGTTCTGAGGGCCTCAAGGACACGCGTCGCCCGCCACATAGTTTTCCATCCACTTTTGCCGGACCAGGACGCTTTCGCGGCCGCGGCTAACCAGGAGCTTGATCCATGTCGTTTCGTTCAGCACTCGCCGGATCGGCGCTCGCCGCCGTCCTCGCCACCTCCGCCCAGGCCCAGACCCAGGCGCCCCACTCTCACGCCCCCGGCTCGGCCCACACCCCCGGCTCGGCCCACACCCCCGGCTCGGCCCACACCCCCGGCTCGGCCCACACCCCAGGCTCGGCACACGCCCCCGGCCATGCGCAAACCGCTGACGAGGCGCAGGTCCGAACCGTCGTCGCCGCCTACAGGGACGCCATTACCCGGATGGACGTGTCACAGACCCCGGCTCTGTTCTGGGAGGACTCGGCAATTTTCGAGAACGGCGGCGTCGAGGGGACGTTCGCCTATTACCTCGAGCACCATCTTGGACCCGAGTTTACCGATCTGGCGGGTTTCGAGTTTCGCAACCACCAGATGACAGTGGAGATCGACGGCGATACCGCATTCGTGAGCGAGACCTACACCTATCACATCACCTTCAGGGACACGGCGCGCGAACCGATCGAGCGTCGCGGCGTCGCCACAAGCGTCCTGCGCAAGCGGGGCGACGAGTGGAGGTTCGCCATCTATCACTCTTCGGCTCGGCCCTTGCGCCGGGCGACCTGAAGACGCGGAAACGGGTTGCCCGGCCTCCCGATCACCAGAGTAATGAGCCAATGATGACGTCGTTCTCGCGCCGCTCCCTTCTGATCCTCGGCGTCAGCGCCTTGGCAGCCGCGGCCTGCGCTCAAACCCCGCGTCCTTCGTCCGACCTCGTCGTCTACAAATCGCCCACCTGCGGCTGCTGCGGCGCATGGGTCGAACACATGACAGGGGCGGGGTTTCAGGCGCGGATAACCGAGGTGGCCGACCCCGGCTCGGTCCGCCGCACCCAAGGCGTTCCCGAGTCCTTGGCGTCCTGCCATACGGCCCTGATTGGCGGATATGTCCTTGAGGGCCATGTGCCGGCCGAGGATGTGCGCCGGCTTCTTGCCGAACGTCCGGAGGCCGTAGGTCTCGCCGTTCCCGGGATGCCGCTGGGGTCTCCCGGCATGGAGACGCCCGACGGGCAACGGGAGGCCTATGAGACCCTGCTGATCCTCAAGGGCGGCAGCACGCGCGTCTTCGCGCGTCACGGCCAGGCGAGGCGCGGGGCATGAAGGTTCTCAAGCTCTCCACCCAACTGCACAAATGGATCGCGCTGGTCGTCGGCCTTCAGGTGCTGTTCTGGGTCGGCGGCGGTCTGGTGATGACGGCCATGCCGATCGAGACGGTGCGCGGCGAACATCGCGCGGTCGAACTCAAGCCGGGTCCGCTGGAGCTCGGCGCGCTTCCGGCGCTCGACGAGATCGCGCGGCGCGCGGGCGTCGCCCCCGTTCAGGCGGAGCTGCACGCGACGCCGCGGGGACCCGCCTGGACACTGAAGCCGGCGACGGGCGAACCCGTCATCGTGTCCGCCGCGACCGGCCGACCGTTCGGGCCGATGTCGGCCGCCGAGGCTTCGGCCTTCGCCAAGGGCGCCTATCGAGGCGAGGCGAGGGTCTCGGGCGCCGTGCTCCTGAACACCGCGCCCCAGGAGACGGGCCGGACCGGACCGCTGTGGCGCGTCGACTTCGCCGATCGGGAAAAGACCTCCTTCTACCTGTCGCCCGCCACCGGCGAGGTGGTGACGCGCCGCTCGGGCGTCTGGCGGATTTTCGATTTCTTCTGGCGGCTCCACGTCATGGACTGGAACGACGGCGAGGACTTCAATCACCCCCTGATCATCATCACCACGGCCTTGACCCTGAGCATCGTCGTTTCGGGGTTCATCCTGCTCTGGATTCGGCTGGCGCGGGATCTGAAGGCGGCTCGGGCATCGCAGCGCGCTGTCCGGCGTGAGTAACGCGCCCCCGGATCGATTGACCGCCCGGCGCCCGGCCCGCCATCAGATCAGGCGGTGGGAGATTTCTGTCAGAGCCCGAAGGTCGGTCCCGAAGCGGGCGATTGAAGCCCGGTGCCGTTCCAGCTCCCCATAGGGAAGGTAACGCACGTCAAGGTCCGCGATCCGGCTGAAGGCGGGCCGCCGCAGCTGGGCGCGGACGTCGCCCTCGCGGCTGTCTGGCGCCACCAGGAACAGGCCTGCGGACGTATGGAGCTCGCCAGACAGGGCGAGGTCCAGCATGCGCACGACGCCGGAATAAATCGTGGTGGAGTGTTCGACCTCAAAGGCGGCTGTCACGCGATCCGCGCCGGCCTCCAGCCAGAGGACGTCGATGAGGCGGATCGACTCTGCACCCGCGCCGTTCGCCAGCGCCGCCGGCAGCTGGTCCAGACAGCCGTCACCGAGACGTGCCCCGGCATAAGGCCGGCTGCGGTCATTGGCGGCGATCCATACGCGATAGCCGAGCGCTCGCCCCAGATCCCGGATCCATGCCTGGATTTCGGTGTGGGTGCGATCAGTGTCGCGTTGCTGCAGCGCGGTCTTCTCGAACTTCACCGCTTCAGCCCGGGCTTCAGCCAGCCGCCGATCCCAGTCGCGGTCAGAGATATCTTCGCTTTCCAGGGGCGGGGCGGGGTATCGTCCTGACCCGATGTCGAAGAGGAAGCCCGCGATGGCGCCCAGGTCGTTTGACAGCAGGTCGCGATAGCGGGCGTTGAGTTCCAGAATTCCCTCTCGCATGGCCAGATAGTGCTCCCAGCTGCCCAGCTTCACTTTCGACCCGGTGATTGCGTTGTAGCCATTGACGATGGCGGTGTTGAACGGCGGGGCGTGCGTGGGATGCAGGAAGTAGATCAGGTTGGCCACGGCCGGCCCAAGGCCCTTGATCTTGAGCTGATCGATCGTGCGGATGCCGGACAGGATCTCGGCGCCGGTTGAACAGCAGCTGCAGTGATGCAGCAGACGGCCAAAGGCGCGCTGGTTCGGTGGGTTCTCGTAGATGTCGGGAATCCGGAGCTTGGGCTTCCACAGGAACGCGTGGTCGGCGCCCTTGAATATCTGGCGTTGTTCGGCGACCGAATGGACGATGGTCTCCAGCGACGAGCCACGATAGGCGACGCCGAACCGGCCCGCCTCGATCTCCTCGACGACCTGAGCGATGCCCCGGCGGATGGACCGGAAATTCTTCAGCCGTTCATCCCACAGGAACCACGTCCGATAGGTGGCCGAAGGATCGTCGCGCCACTGCTCGATAAGCTCTTGAAGTCGATCCGGCACGCCGCCCCCACAGAATTCCATCGCCGTCCCAGCCTAGTCAGATTGGTGCGGAAGCGCCACCGGCGCCAGGCGGGTGGCGGTTGGGCGCAGGGTCCCGACACTGGTCGCCTGGCAAGGGAGTCGCGCGCCAGCCGCCATGCCGACTTCGCCATGGTGATGGGCGTGACCGGAGCCAGGGCGCCATGACCGCGACCACGACCACGACGAGGAGCGCCAGAGCGAGCAGGGTTTCCATCAACAGGTCGCGCTTCAGACGTCCGACCGCGCCGGAAGTCCTTGGGAGTGTGATGGGCGCTGGCGAGATCCGGGGCCAGGTGGACGCGATTTGCGGCCGCCAGGATCAGCATGCGCGCGAAGATGACTAGCTTGCCCGCCAGCACGGGCCGATGCACGTCCGCCTTGGCATGGAAGTGGCGGCCGGCGACGCCTTGGCCAACGGTTCATTCATAAACGCCGGGCGAACTGGACTACGCCCTGGACTATGCGGCGTCGCATGGCGACCGGATCGAGGTCGAAGTCTGATGCTCCAAAGTCCCGGCCCGCGTCGCGCGGGCGGTGGCCGCGGCCACCAGGGCGCACGGCTCCGGGCAGGCCTGGCAGTGCGCCAGCATCTGCCGCCGCAGCGCGGCGCGGCCCCGGTGCACCCGCACGCCGACGTTGTTGGCGGTGAGGCGCATCTCGCCGGCGATAGCCGCCAAAGGGACATCTTCCATTTCCGCCTTGCGCAGCAGGCGAGCGGTTTCCGTCGGAAGCTCCGCGAGGGCCAGCGCGAGACAGTGCAGCGCGCGGTGGACGTCGTCGTCCGGCCCGTCCCCCTCGTCATATCGGGGCTCGGCGTCGAAGGCGTTCGTCAACCGGGCTCGAGCCGCGTTGCGGCGGTAACGATCGAACAGGGCGTTGCGCAGCGCGATCCCGAGCCAGGCGTCCACCTTGCCCGGGTCGGTCAGCCGGCCCGCCGCCAGGGTCACCTTGAGAGCGAATTCCTGCAGGACGTCCTCGGCGTCTTCGGGCGAGCGCAGCCGTTTGACAAGGTAGCGCAAATGCGTCGGACGATCCTCGCGCAGACGGCGCTCGACGAGGCGGCGAATTTCAGCCGCCGGCGTCGCGGAGGCGGTAAGCCGGGGGTATGTGGACAGTGTTCCCCGGCTGGAAGCGGTGACGAGGCTCTGTAAACTCATGGTTGGTCCCCTGCATGAAGTCAGGGAAGATTCCTGAGTAAGCAACGCCTAGATTTGTGCTGAATCAAGTGCCTAAAAAGATTCCCTTCGACTCCTGTTTTGTTGAGGGATACGGAGCGGCGATGCGTATAGACATCCGCTTCACCCGGTTTCCACCAGCCGATGTCGTCGGATGCCCCGCCCGCTCTTTCCGCAGAAGGTTCCCCGTCAAGCCAAACCGGCGCCGGGCGGTGAGGCGCATCAGCTCCGCCCCGACGACCTCACCGTCCGCCGCCGAACCGCTGGAGCATCTCCGGCTGGAGGAGCCGCTCTGTCCGCTGCGGCGCTCAGCGGGCCCCGGTCACCAGGGACAACGTGCTGCTGGCGAAGCTAGATCGGCGCCGCCCCTGACGTAGCGGGCTGCCGGGCGCCCATGCCGGCGCCGAGCCGCAGCCGTTTGAGCATCAGCGCGTTGACCGCCACCAGCACCGAACTGCCGGACATCGACAGGGCGGCGATCTCGGGGCTGAGGGTGAAGGGATAGAGCACGCCCGCGGCCAGCGGGAAGGCGATGACGTTGTAGCCGACGGCCCACCACAGGTTTTGATGCATCTTGCGCAGGGTGGCGCGTGACAGTTCGATGGCCTTGACCACGTCGGCGGGGTCGCTGCGCATCAGCACCACGTCGGCGCTCTCGATGGCCACGTCGGTCCCGGCCCCGATGGCGAAACCGACATCGGCCTGGGTCAGGGCCGGGGCGTCGTTGACGCCGTCGCCGACCATGCCGACCCTGTGGCCTTGGCCCTGGAGCTCCTTGATCTTGAGCGCCTTGTCCCCGGGCAGGACCTCGGCCAGCACGATGTCGATGCCCAGTTCGTCCGCGATGCGCCGCGCCGTGCCGAGGTTGTCGCCGGTGATCATGGCCACCTTGACGCCGAGGCCCTGCAGCCGGCGGATGGTGGCCCCGGCGGTCGGCCGCACGGCGTCGGCCACCGCGATCAGGCCGATGACGCGGCCGTCGCGGGCGATGTGGACGACGGTGCGCCCGGCGCCCTGCAGCCGTTCGGATTCCGCGGCCAGCTCGCCGAGCTCGACGCCGTTGTCGGCCATCAGCATACGGTTGCCGGACAGCACGGTGCGCCCGTCCACGGTCGCCCGCAGCCCCTTGCCGCCGAAGGATTCGAAGCCGGTCGCCGCCACTTCGGGGAGCTCCTTCGCCCGTTCCAGCACGGCCTTGGCGATATGGTGTTCCGACCCTCGCTCGAGGGCCGCGGCCGTGATCAGCAGGTCGGTCTCGTCCACCCCGGCGGCCGGGGTGACCTGGACGACCTTGGGCGCGCCGAGGGTCAGGGTGCCGGTCTTGTCGAAGACGATCACATCCAGCTTGACCGCATCCTCGAGGGCGGCGGCGTTTTTGATCAGCACGCCGTGCCGGGCTCCCAGCCCGGTGCCCACCATGATGGCCATGGGCGTGGCCAGGCCCAGCGCATCGGGGCAGGCGATGACGAAGACGGTGATGGTCAGGGTCAGGGCGAACAGCAGGGTCTGGCCCAGGATCCAGAACCAGATTCCGAAGGTGAGCAGGCCGATGACGATGGCCGCCAGCACCAGCCACTGGGAGGCGCGGTCGGCGAGCAGTTGGGCGGGGGCCTTGGAGTTCTGCGCCTCCTGCACCAGCTTGACGATCTGGGCCAGGGCGGTGTCGGCGCCCACCCGGGTGGCGCGGTAGCGGAAGGCCCCGGTCTTGTTGATGGCGCCGCCGGTCACGGCATCGCCGACCCCCTTCATCACCGGCAGGGATTCGCCGGTGAGCATGGATTCGTCGACCTCCGATCCGCCGTCCTCGATGACGCCGTCCACGGGGATGCGGCCGCCCGGCCGCACCACCACCCGGTCGCCGACCAGAACGGCGGAGGTCGGGACCTCGACCTCGACGCCGTCGCGCAGCACCCGGGCGGTGGGCGGCGCCAGGTCCATCAGCCTGCGAATGGCGTCCGAGGCGCCGGCCCGCGCCCGCATCTCGAGCCAGTGCCCCATGAGAATGAAGACCAGCAGCAGGGCCGAAGCCTCGTAGAAGTCCGGCGCGTCGTAGAGGAAGGTCGCTCCGACGCTGAACAGATAGCCGGTGCCGACGCTGAGCAGGACCAGCACCGCCATATTGAGCACGCCGCGACGCAGCGCCCGGACGGCGGCGATGTAGAAGGGCCAGCCGGGGTAGAGGATGGCGGCGCTCGCCAGAACGAACAGCAGGGGCTTCAGCGGCAGGCCGAACGGCGGCGCCACGCGCATGAAGTCCATGCCCATCGGGGCGAGGAAGAAGATCGGAACGGTGAAGCCGAGCGCGATCAGGAAGCGGTTGCGCATGTCCCGGGCCATGGCCTGCATGTCCATGCCGGGGCCGTGCCCCATCTCGGCCATGTCGTCGGGACCGGCTGCGGCGCCGTGCCCGGGGCGAGCCGCATGATCGTCGGGAGCGGCAGGGGGCGCCGGATGGCGGGGGTGCGCGGCGCGGGCGCCCACGGCATCCTCATGCGGGACGCAGACGTGTCGGGGCACGACCACGCCCCGGCAATGGAAGCCGCAGTCCCGCACCGCCTGTTCCAGTTCGGCCTGGCTGAGACGGGCCTCGTCGTAGCGCACCGTGGCGGTGGCCGAGCCGAAGTTGGCGGCGGCGTCCAGCACGCCCTTCAGACCCCGCAGGTGTTTCTCGATCACGAGCGGATCCAGCGGGGTGCGGAATCCGGAAACGTCGATGGTGGTGGTGCGCATCAAGAAGAACTCCGGTGAAAATCAAACTTCAGGCCGGGCGGGCCGGGACACGGGACCGAGTCGGGAGAGGAACGCCGGCGTCGCCCGCCGGTATCCGGCCCAGGCCGGGCCGAAGCGGGCGGCGGTTTCGCGCTCCTCCTCCACGGCCAGGCGCCAGTACAGGACAACGAGCGCCGGAAACATCGCCAGGGTGAGCAGCCTCGGCCACTGAAGCAGAACGCCGATCATGATCAGCACGAAGCCGGCCTACTGCGGGTGGCGGATGGATTTGCAGGGACCGGTCGTCGTCAGCCTGCCCTGGCGTTGGGCGCGATGAAGCACCGGCCAGGCGGAGATGAGCCAGAACTCGCCGCCTGAAGACCCGGCCGGTCCCGGGGGAATTGGAGGTCATGCGAGGCCCCTTCCGTTCTGAACACCGTCCGCCGTCTGACGCCTCACCCGACCGACCATTACCGACGCGGAAGGCCGACGGTCGTAAGACCCGCCGGTCGCCGGCGTCAGACCCTGGGCCATCAGGTCATTGTCCGATCAAGGATCCAGTCGTGGCATGCCGTTTATCCTCGCTCTCAACAGCGGGCCTCGACCTGCAAAATCGGCGTCTTGGCCAAGGGGCCGGGCGGACTGGCGCCCTGTCTGCGCGGCCGGATCGAGACGCACGCCGCGGGGCCCCCGGCTGGCGCGATCGTGTCCGACGAAGCCTGGGGGGACTTCGGCGCCGGATCTCCTCTCCCGGCTCGAAGCGCGGCTGGCCCTTTGCGCACAGCCGCCGTCGCGGGCGGCTTTCCGAGGGCGTAAGCAATCCTTCCACCCGGCGTCTTCAGGATCAGCGCATCGAAACAGGCGAGCGCGTCCGGAGGCAGGATGTGAGGATTCAGGGGCGACGGTTGACGGTGCTGGTGGCCGTCGGACTCATTCTGGTCGCCGCCGGCTCCGCCGTCGCCTTCTGGCGGCTGCAGCCCGCTCCGGCGCCGGCGCAGGTCATCTACGGCAGCGGGCGGATCGAGGTCGACGAGGTGCGCGTCTCGTTTGAGCTGTCCGGCCGTCTGCTGCAGAACCACGCCCTGGAAGGCGCCCCGGTTCGGGCCGGAGCCCCGCTGGCCTCCATCGACCCGTCCGACGCCCGTCTGCTCATGAATCGCGCCGCCGCCCAGCGCGCCGCCGCCGGGCAGACCGTGGCCCAGGTGAGCAGCCAGATCGATCTGGCCCGCCATCACGCCGCTTCGACCCGGGCGGATCTGTCGCGCTATGAGGCGCTCGCGCGTGAGGGCTATGTCACGGCCCAACGCCTCGACGTTGTCCGCAACGCCCATCAGGCCGCCGTGGATCAGATCAGCCTGCTTGAGGCGCGTCGCGGCGAGGCCGTCGCCCAGGCCGAGGCGGCGTCCCAGACCCTGGCCCTGGGCCGCTCGCAGCTGGTCAGGACCCATATCGCCTCGCCGATATCGGGGGCGGTGCTGGAGCGTCTCGCCGAGCCCGGCGAAGTGATCGTCGCCGGCCAGCCCGTGGTGGTGCTGGCCAACCTGTCGCGGGTGAGGCTGCGTGTCTTCGTTCGGGAGCCGGACCTGGGCAAGGTCCGCCTGGGGGCTCCCGCCAGGCTGCGGGTTGACGCCTTTCCCGGCCGGGATTTCCCGGCGCGCGTGGCCCGGGTCGACGCCCAGGCCCAGTTCACCCCCCGCGACATTCACATGCAGGACGAACGGGGCCGGACCGTCTACGGGGTCACTCTGGAGGCTGAAAATCCGGACGGGCTGCTCAAGCCCGGCATGCCGGCCGATGCATGGATTCTGTGGGACGCCTCCGCCGGCTGGCCCGACCGTCTCGCCGTGCCGGAGTAGGGGGATGGCCGAGGCTGTCGTCGAGGCCCACGGACTGGGGCGCCGATACGGCGCCCGTAGCGTGCTGGAGAACATCGACCTCGACGTCCACGCCGGGCAGGTGTTCGGCGTGGTCGGCCCCGACGGAGCGGGCAAATCCACCCTGCTGCAGATGCTGGCCGCCATCCTGCGCCCGAGCGCGGGGACATGCCAGGTTCTGGGGCGCGACGTCCGGCGCGATCCGGCCGGGGTGCAGGCGCGGGTCGGCTACATGTCGCAGGGCTTTTCCCTGTACGATCGCCTCACCGTCGCCGAAAACCTGGCCTTCGCGGCGGACATCCGCGACGTCACCGGACCGGAGCGGGCCGTGCGCGGCGCCGAGCTGCTCCGCATGGCCGGGCTGGACCGCTTTCAGCACCGCCGCGAGGGACAATTGTCGGGGGGCATGCGCAAGAAGCTGGCCCTGTGCGCCAACCTCATGCACGAGCCCCCGCTGCTCATCCTCGACGAGCCCAGCCTGGGCGTGGACCCGCTGTCGAGACGGGAGCTGTGGCGAATCCTCGACCGGGCGCGAACCGAGGGCCGGACGATCGTGTTCGCGACCTCCTACATGGACGAGGCCGACGCCTGCGACCGCGTCCTGCTTCTGCGGGATGGAAAGCCCCTCGCGCTTGGAGCCCCGCAGGAGTTGCGACGCGACGTGGCCGGGCAGGTCTACAGGATCACCGGTCCGGCCCTGGACCGGATCGAGGCGGCGCTCGAGACCGACGTCGGCGTGATCAGCTTCCAGCGCCGCGCGGGCCGGGAAGTGCGAGCGCAGGTCCGGGACGGGTCGAGGCTGGCGCCGATCGAGGCGGCCGTGGCGGAGGCCGCCGTTCCCACCATGGAGGACGTGTTCACCTTCGCCTCGGCGCCCCCGCCCGCGCCGCCTGGCGCGGCCTCCGCCGCGCCCCCGCAGCCGCCGCCGCCGCGCATCCGGAATGACGTGATCGTCTCGCGCGGCGTCAGCGTTCGGTTCGGGGATTTCAAGGCTGTGGACGATGTGACGATCACGGTCGCCGAGGGGGAGATCCTCGGCCTGCTCGGCCCCAACGGCGCCGGCAAGACCACCCTGATCCGCATCCTGTGCGGGCTGCTCTCGCCCGGGGAGGGGACCGCCGAGGTGGCGGGGTTCGACGTGGCGCGCCAGAGCGAGGCGGTGCGCGCGCGCATCGGCTACATGTCCCAGCGGTTCTCCCTCTACCCCGACCTGAGCGCGCGCGAGAACCTGACATTCTTCGCGCGCGCCTATGGCGTGCCCCGATCCGAACTGCGCGGCCGAATCGCCTGGGCCAGTGCGCGCGCCAGTCTCGAGGACGCGGGGGAGGGCGCGGTGCGGGACCTGTCCGGGGCCACGCGCCAGCGGCTGGCGCTGGCCTGCGCCATCGTTCACCGGCCCAGGGTGCTCTTCCTCGACGAGCCGACCTCCGGGGTCGACCCCCTGTCCAGATTCCGGTTCTGGCGCCTGATCGCGGCCCTGGCCGCCGACGGCGTGGGGATCGTCGTCACCACCCACTACATGGAGGAGGCCGCGTTCTGCGATCGTCTGGGGCTGATGATGGACGGCCGGCTCATCGCCCTGGGCCCGCTGACGAGGCTGGCCGACGAGCTTGGACTCGTGACGCCCGATGTCGAGGCGGTCTTTCTCGGCTTCATCGAGCGCGAACGCACCGGGCAGGGGAGGGCGGCGTGAAGGCGCGGCGCGTTCTGGCCTTCGCCCGCAAGGAGGTGCTGGAGATCTCGCGCGACCGCTTCACCATGGGGGTGGCGCTGCTCATGCCCCTGATGATGCTGTTCCTGTTCGTCTACGGCATATCGCTGGATGTCGACCGGGCGCCGCTGATCGTGGTGGACCATGACCGGACCGCCGCCAGCCGGGAGCTGCAGGCCCGGTTTCTCAACTCGGGATATTTCATCCTCCAGGCGGCGCCGGAGGACGAACGATCGGCCGAACACGCCCTGATGCGCGGGACGGCCCGGGCGGCCCTGTTCATCCCGCCGGGCTTCTCCGGCCGCCTTGGACGCGGCGAGGACGCGCCCGTGCAGTTCGTGGTCGACGGCACCTACGCCAGCACGGCGGCGATCCTGTCGGCCTATGGCCGGGCCATCCTCCACGCCTATCCGGAGGAGGTGCGCCTTCCTCTCAGGCCCGAGGTGCGCGTCTGGTACAATCCGCAACTGCGCAGCCGCAACTTCATCGTACCGGGCCTGTTCGCGGTGATCCTCATGGCCTTTCCGCCGTTGCTCACGGCGCTGGCCGTGGCGCGCGAAAAGGAGCTGGGCACCATCGCCCAGATCTACGCCTCGCCCCTGACCGGGAGCGAGTTCATCGCCGGCAAACTGCTGCCCTACGCCGTGATCGCCTATGCGGAACTTCTCCTCGTCGTCTTTGGCGGGGTAGTCTGGTTCGAGGTGCCCGTACGGGGAAGCGTGGGGCTGCTTCTCGCCGTGGGGCTTCTCTACGTTCTTTGCACGGTTTCCATCGGACTGCTCGTCTCCACCCTCGTGCGCACCCAGCTGGCCGCCATGTTGACGGCCCTGATCGTGACCCTGATGCCGGCCTTCCTGTTTTCCGGCTTCGTCTATCCGCTCTTCACCATGCCGCCGGCGTTTCAGGCCTACGCCTCAGCCCTGCCCACGCGGTATTTTCTCGAGTTCTCACGCGGGGTCGTGCTGCGGGGCGCGGGGCTCGGGGACCTCTGGCCCAACGTCCTCGTGCTGGCAGCCTATACCGCGACGGTGTTCGCGCTCGCCACCTGGCGGTTCCGCAAGAGGATCGCCTGATGCTGTCCGGCCGTCTCGCGGGATTGATCACCAAGGAATTCGCCCAGTTTCTGCGCGACCCGGTGATGCTGTTCGTGGTGATCTTTCTCTACACGGCCGAACTGGTCATGTGCACCATGGCCCTGGGTTTCGACGTCCAGCATCTCAAGCTGGCCGTGGTCGATCACGACCGCTCCGCCGTCAGCCGCGCCCTGATCGAGGAATTGACCACGGGCGACAATTTCGTGCTCGCCGATCAGTTCACCAGCCTGCGCGAGGCGGAAGACCGGCTGCGGCGCGGCGCGCTCGACGTGGTCGTCGAAATACCGCCGCGCATGGGCGCCCGGCTGGCCGCCGGACGCCCGGCGTCGTTCGGGGTCGTGGTCGACGGATCCAACGGCAATGTCGCGGCGCGCGCGCGCGCCTATGTGATCGAACAGAGCGCCCGCTTCGTGGAGAGCCGGCGTCCGGCCGGGGATCGGCGGGCCGCCGTCCGGCCGGAAGTGCGGGTCTGGTACAATCCGGACCTGACCAATACCCGGTTCATGGCCCTGTCGATGCTGGCCCAGGCCGGTCTGATGCTCGGCGTGGTCCTGCCGGCGGCCGCGATCGTTCGGGAAAAGCAGGAAGGCACGATCGAGCAACTTCGGGTTACTCCGATCCGCGCCCACGAATTGTTCATCGCCAAGATCACGCCGACCCTGGTGATCTGCACCGGCGCGGTGTTTCCCGCCCTGGTCATCATGACGCTGATGGGCGTGCCGATGCGGGGCGACGTGTTCATCCTGCTCGGTCTCACGGTCGTCTACCTGCTGAGCGCCGTCTCGCTCGGCACCTTTGTGGGCGCCATCACCCAGACGCTGCAGCAGGCGATGCTCGTGGGCTTCTTCGGCCTGTTTCCGCTTCTCTTCCTGTCCGGGAGCATCGCCCCCATCGAGAGCATGCCGCCGTGGCTGCAAACCGCCTCGCTGGCCAGTCCCCAACGCCACTATGTCGAGATTGTATCAGGGCTGTTCCTGAAGGGCGCGGGACTGGCCGAACTGTGGCGCCAGGCGCTGGCCCTGGCCGCCATCAGCGGCGCTATGTTCCTCAGCGCCTGGCTGGCCTTCAGGCGCCGCTGGTAGGACCGGGAGGGTCCGAAATGAAGATCGTGATTTTCGAAACCGAGCAGTGGGAGGCGGCCGCCTGCGCCCGCCTCGCCGGGCCCCATGCCCTGGCCTGCACTCCGGAACCACTCCGCCCGGACAACGTCGCCCGCTTCGCCGATGCGGAGGTGATCAGTCCCTTCGTCCATTCGAACCTCGGCGCCGCCGTTCTGGCCCGCATGCCCCGGCTGCGGCTGATCGCCACCCGATCGACCGGATACGACCATGTCGATCTCGCCTATTGCCGAGAGGCCGCGATCACCGTTTGCAATGTGCCGGACTACGGCGATCATACCGTCGCCGAGCACGCCTTCGCCCTGCTGCTGGCCTTGTGCCGACATATTCCGGAGGCGACGGAGCGGGTGCGCCGGGGCGATGTCCGGGCGCGGGACCTCCGCGGGGTGGAGCTTACGGGAAAGACCCTCGGCGTGATCGGCGCCGGCCGGATCGGTCGCCGCGTGCTCCAGATCGCGCGCGGCTTCGGCATGCGGACGCTCGCGTCCGACCCGTCTCCGGACGCCGCAGCGCGAAAAGATCCCGACTTCCACGCTGTTTCATTGCCGGAGCTTCTCGCCGCCTCGGACGTGATTTCGCTGCACGCCCCGGGCGGCTCCGGCCTGCGCCTGTCGGATCCGGAGTTTGCACTCATGAAGACCGGCGCCCTGCTCATCAACACGGCGCGCGGCGGAGCCGTCGATCCCGCCGCCCTTCTTCGCGCGCTCTCGTCGGGCCGGCTCGCGGGCGCCGGCCTCGACGTCATCGCCGAGGAGCAGGCGTTTGGCGATGAGGCGGAGATCTTCCGGCAGGACGCCCAGGTCGACCCCGCCCGGCTGCGCGCCTTGCTGGCGGATCACGCCCTGGTTCGGCTGCCCAATGTCCTGGTCACGCCCCACATCGCCTACAATACCCAGGAGGCGGTCGACAGGATCATCGAGACCACCCTTGGCAACATCGAAGCCTATGCCGCGGGCGCGGCCCGGAACGTGGTGACGGCGGTCACGCCGGCCTCACCATCGCCGGGGGGGCCGACCTGAGCGTCGTCGGACATGCGGTTCCGACCGCCGGAGCCGCATCCTTCCGCGCTCGCCGACACCCGCTTTCGCGATCAGTCCGGCGCCGCCGTAAGATTTCACGCGCGCCTGCGTCTGTCGGAGAGCCTGCCGGCCGTCCGCCGGTCCATCGGAGGTTCTCGTGCGACTGATCGTGCCGCTGCCTGGAAATGAGGCCTTCGCCGAACGGCTCGCCACGGCCGGCGGGTTCGAATTGGGCCGTCTCGAAACCCGGCGCTTTCCGGACGGGGAGAGCTACGTCCGTCACCTCTCGAATATGGCGGGGCGGACGGTTGATCTGGTCTGCAGCCTGGCCCGCCCGGACCCGGGCTTTCTGAGCCTGCTGTTCGCCGCCGAGGCGGCGCGCGATCTCGGCGCGGCGCGGGTGAGCCTGGTCGCGCCCTACCTCGCCTATATGCGCCAGGACCGGCGGTTCAAGCCCGGGGAAGCGATCACCTCCCGTCCGTTCGCGCGTCTGCTCTCCGGGGCGTTCGACCGACTGATCACGGTGGACCCTCATCTCCACCGCTATCCGGATCTGGCGGCGCTGTACGCCATTCCGACCGCGACGCTGCATGCGGCGCCCGTGCTGGCGGACTGGATCGCGGCCGAGGTTCCGGATGCCCTGATCATAGGTCCGGATGAGGAGAGCGAACAATGGGTCGCGGCCGTCGCCGCCAGGGTGGGAGCCCCGCACATCGTGTTGCGCAAGATCCGCCGGGGCGATCGCGAGGTCGAGATCGTTCTGCCCGATCTCGGCGCCTGGACCGGCAGACGGCCTGTGCTGATCGACGACATCGCCTCCTCGGGTCGGACCCTGATCGAGGCTGCGCGACGGCTGCAGGCGCAGGGCCTGAAGCCCCCGGTCTGCGTGGTCGTGCATGCTGTGTTCGCCGATAACGCCTTCGAGGAACTGGCCCGGATATCCGATCAGGTGGTGTCCACCGACAGCGTGCCGCATCCGAGCAACGCCATCTCCCTGGCGCCGCTGCTGGCGTCGGCGCTGCGTGAACCTGACGCAGCGGGGCCGGCCCGCCGCCGCCGGTCCGATTCCGGCGCCGGGACCACCGAGGGTCCGGGATGAACATCTCGCAAGGGAGAGGCGAATGAGACGCGGACAGTGGAACCTGGTTCGTTCCCACTTCATCGGCGCCCGGAGGCTCGCCCCGGCGAGCTTGCGGCACGGCCGCAGACCCCTCTCGTTCGGAATGTCAAGCCGGGGTTTGAGCGGAGCGGTCGCCGTCTTGACACGCCGGAGAGCGAAGCGGAACGTCGATGGCATGTGGCGCATCGTTCGCACGCTTTTGTTCGCCCTCGCCCTGGCCGGCTCCATCGGCCAGGCGTCGGCGTTCGCCGCGCCCCAGCGGCCGGGCGTGACCGCAGACGCCATGGCCGGGATGCCGGATTGCGCCGAAATGATGATGCGGGCGGGAGCCGAAGGTCCGGCGCCCTGCGATGACTCCGGGCCCCACTGCCTGGGCCTCGCTGCCTGCGCGGCAGTCGCGGTTCCTCTTCCGTCCGACGCGGGCGTCACGGCCCGGCCGTCGGCGCCGCATCGCCAGCAGGTCGCATTGAGCGCCGACGACACCCGTGCAGGGGAGCGGCCGACGCCCCTGGGCGACCCTCCCAAGACTCCGGCATAGCCCGACTTCGCTGACCATGGCCCGCGCTCGCGTGGGCGGTGATCGAACGACTAGCATCCCGCGTCGCACCAAGGTGATCGACGCGGGGCTCGAGGACATTCCCATGAACTCCGGCTATCGGACGGCTCCAGGCCGTCACATGTCGAGCGCCGCGGTCGATCCCGATCGCGGAAAATCACTCCGGCTGGCCAGGATCGCCCCCAGGGGAACGGTGGCCGCCGCCGCGGCCGCCATCGGCTTGTTCGCCGCCATTGGCATGCCCGCTGCGGCGGAGCCGATGACTTTCGACGAGGCCCTCGCGCTCGCCGCAACCACCGCTCCGCAGCTGCGGGCCAGCGCCCTCGGCGTGGAGGCGGCCTCGGCGGCCTCGGCGGCCGCGGGTCGTCTCCCGGATCCACAGCTCCGGTTCGGAATCGACAACCTGCCGGTCTCGGGCCCCATGGCCGGGCGGTTCGGCGACGACGAAATGACCATGGCCCGCATCGGCCTCATGCAGGAGGTCCCCAGCCGCGCCCGGCGACGGGCGGAACGCGCCATGGCGGAGGCCGACATCGACGTGGCCGCCGCCGCCGACGCGATCGCGCGCCGCGAGGCGCGGGTGGCCGCCGGCGTGGCCTGGCTCGATCTGCACTACGCCGGGCGCCGGCTCGCGACGCTCGAGGAGGTGCTGTCGGCGCTGGAGCCGCTCTGGGAGGCCGCCCCCACGGGCGTGGCCGCCGGAACGGACCGGCCGGCCGGCGCCCTGACCCCCGTCCTGCTGCAGGCCGCCCTGCAGGACAGGCACAGCAGGCTCATGGCCGATGTGGCGAGGGCGCGCGCCGAACTGACGCGCTGGACGGGCGACGCGGACCCGGCGGCGAGCGGGCCGGCTCCCGACCTCGAGATCGACCCGGCCGGTCTGAGGGCGGGTCTTGAGCGCCTTCCGACCCTGCAGGCTTGGCGGGCGGCTGGAAGCCGCGCCGATGCCGAGGTCGCCCTCGCCCGATCGGGGCGACGGCCCGATTGGGCCTTCGAGGTCAGCTACGGTCGCCGCGATCCGATGTTCGGAGACATGCTGTCGGTGGGCGCCAGCGTCCGTTTGCCGCTCTTCGCCAATCAGCGCCAGGAGCCGCTGATCGCCGCCCGCTCGGCCGACGCCCTGGGCGTCCGGCTGGAGCGCGAGGCCGCGGCGCGCGAACTGCGCGCCTCCCTCGACGCCGACCTCGCCGATCTCGCCGCCCGCCGCGACCAGTGGGTCCGGTCGCGCGATGTCATCGTCCCGGCCGCCCGCCAGCAGGCCGATCTGGAAACCGCCAGCTACGCCGCCGGGCGGGCGGGCCTGGCGGATGTCCTGAACGCCTTCACCGCCCTGGCCGACGCGCGTCTGGAAGCCCTCGACCGCGAAGCCGCCGTCGCTCGCGACACCGTCCGCATCACCCTCGCCTACAGGAGCGACGACCAATGACCGGTTCCAACCCTCGCGTCGCGCTCGTCGCGGGCGCTGTCCTGGTCCTCGGCGTCGGCCTCGCGGCCGGCCTGATCGGCCGCCCCATGCTGGAGCGCGCGAATGGGGCCGCCGCCGGCCAGACCGCATCCGCGGAGCGCGAGATTCTCTACTGGTACGATCCGATGCTGCCCAATGAACGCTACCCGGGTCCGGGCCGCTCCTCGATGAACATGGAGCTGATCCCGAAATACGCCGACGAGGCGGACGGCGCGCCCGGCGTGCGCATCGATCCCTCCCTGGCCCAGAATCTCGGCATGCGTCTGGCGACGGCGCGCCGGGCGTCGCTGGATGGCGATCTCAACGCCTCCGCTGTCATCGACTACAACCAGCGCGACGTGGCCATCGTCCAGGCCCGCGCCGGGGGCTTCGTCCAGCGGGTCTACGGCCGTGCGCCCGGCGACGTGATCGCCGCCGGCGCGCCCCTGGTCGACCTGCTCATCCCGGAGTGGGCCGGGGCCCAGGGCGAGTATCTGGCTGTCCGGCGGACGGGCGACGCGGCCCTGATCGAGGCGGCCCGGCGGCGGCTCCTGTTGCTCGGGATGTCCGAGGCGTTGATCGTCCAGATCGAACGGACCGGACGGCCGAGGACCACGGTGACCGTCGCCAGCCCGTCCGCCGGCGCCATCCGCACCCTGGGCGTTCGGGCCGGGATGAGCGTCACCCCGGGCATGACCCTGGCCGAGATCAGCGGACTGTCGACGGTCTGGCTCAATGCCGCCATACCCGAGCTCCAGGCGGGCCGGCTGCGCCTGGGCCAATCCGTCGAGGTGGCGCTGTCGGCCTTCCCCGGCGAGCGGTTCAGCGGACGTCTGACGGCGCTGCTGCCCGAGGTTTCCGGGGACAGCCGCACGCTCACGGCGCGCATCGAGATGGCCAATCGCGCGGGACGCCTGCGGCCCGGCATGTACGGGCAGATCACCTTCGGCGGCGGCGGCGGAGAGGTGCTGGTGGTTCCGTCCGAGGCCGTGATCCGAACGGGCGAAAGAACCCTCGTCATGCTGGCCCTGCCCGAGGGGCGCTACCAGCCGGCCGAGGTTCGGACCGGACGGGAATCCGGCGGGATGACCGAGATCGTAGCCGGGCTGGCGGAGGGCGAACGCCTCGTGGCCTCCGGTCAGTTCCTGATCGATTCCGAAGCCAGCCTGTCCGGGATGGCGGCCCGCCCGATCTCGGGCGAGCGCCCGGCTGTGCCTCCGGCTTCATCCGCCACGCCCCCTGCGCCGGCCGCGGCGAACGGGCACGCCGGCCACGGGGGAGCCGCGCAATGATCGCCGCCCTCATTCGCGCCTCCGTTCGCGCTCGCTTTCTTGTGCTCATGGCCGCCGTCGCCCTGGCGGCGGCGGGCCTCTGGGCGGTGCGGACGACCCCGGTCGACGCCCTGCCGGATCTGTCCGACGTTCAGGTCATCATCCGGACCAGCTATCCCGGGCAGGCCCCGCAGATCGTCGAAAACCAGGTCACCTATCCGCTCGCCACCACCATGCTGTCGGTGCCCGGGGCGCGCACGGTGCGCGGCTACTCCTTCTTCGGCGACAGCTTCGTCTACGTCCTGTTCGATGAAGGGACCGACCTCTACTGGGCGCGGTCGCGAGTGCTGGAGTATCTGAACCAGGTGCAGGCGCGCCTTCCGGAGAGCGCCCGTCCCGCCCTGGGCCCGGACGCCACAGGCGTCGGCTGGGTCTATGAATACGCCCTCGTCGATCGTTCCGGCCGCCACGACCTGTCCCAGTTGAGGAGCCTGCAGGACTGGTTCCTTCGCTACGAGCTGAAAACCGTCCCGGGCGTGGCCGAGGTGGCCAGCATCGGCGGCATGGTGCGCCAGTACCAGGTGGTGCTCGACCCGGTCCGACTGGCCGCCTATGGCGTCACCCACCAGGCCGTGGTCGAGGCCATCGGACGCGCCAACTCGGAGACCGGCGGTTCGGTGCTCGAGCTGGCCGAAGCTGAATATATGGTCAGGGCCAACGGCTATCTGACCAATCTCGACGACTTCCGCGCCGTGCCGGTCCGCACGGCGGCTGGAGGCGTGCCCGTCACCGTGGGCGACGTCGCCTCGGTTCAGGTCGGGCCCGAGATGCGGCGCGGGATCGCCGAGCTGAACGGCGAGGGCGAGGTGGCCGGGGGGGTGGTCATCCTGCGCTCGGGCGGCGACGCCCGGGCCACCATCGCCGCCGTCGCCGAGCGGCTCGAGACCCTCAAGGCCGGATTGCCTCCCGGGGTCGAGGTGGTGACGACCTATGATCGCTCGCAGCTCATCGACCGCGCCATCGCCAACCTCAGCACCAAGCTGATCGAGGAGTTCATCGTCGTCGCCCTCGTCTGCGGTCTGTTCCTGTGGCACGCCCGCTCCGCCCTGGTCGCCATCCTGACCTTGCCGCTTGGCGTGCTCGCCGCCTTCCTGGTCATGAACCTGCAGGGGGTGAACGCCAACATCATGTCGCTGGGCGGCATCGCCATCGCCATCGGAGCCATGGTCGATGCGGCCGTGGTCATGATCGAGAACGCCCACAAGCATATCGAGCGATGGGAGCATGAGCACCCCGACGAACCACTCGCGGGAGAGACCCGCTGGAAGGTGATCACGGACGCT
The DNA here is from genome assembly GCF_002343105.1 of Brevundimonas sp. UBA2416. Taxonomy (NCBI): domain Bacteria; kingdom Pseudomonadati; phylum Pseudomonadota; class Alphaproteobacteria; order Caulobacterales; family Caulobacteraceae; genus Brevundimonas; species Brevundimonas sp. UBA2416. The sequence goes on along the minus strand of NZ_DDRM01000015.1, from coordinate 57,420 downwards.
GCGGCGGAAGTCGGTCCGGCCCTCTTCCTCAGCCTGGTGATCATCACCCTGTCNNGTCATGATCGAGAACGCCCACAAGCATATCGAGCGATGGGAGCATGAGCACCCCGACGAACCACTCGCGGGAGAGACCCGCTGGAAGGTGATCACGGACGCTGCGGCGGAAGTCGGTCCGGCCCTCTTCCTCAGCCTGGTGATCATCACCCTGTCCTTCATCCCGGTGTTCAGCCTGCAGGCCCAGGAGGGCCGGCTGTTCGCGCCGCTGGCCTTCACCAAGAGCTACGCCATGGCGGCGGCGGCCATTCTTTCGGTGACCCTGGTGCCGGTCCTGATGGGCTATCTGATCCGGGGACGCATCCCCGCGGAACAGTCCAACCCCGTCAACCGGTGGCTGACGCATCTCTACCGCGCCCCGCTCGACTGGGTGCTCCGGCGACCGCGGACGACCCTGGCGATCGCTGTCATCGCGTTCGCCACCACGGCCTGGCCGCTCAGCCAGATCGGCGGCGAGTTCATGCCGGCCATGGACGAGGGCGATCTGCTCTATATGCCGTCGGCCCAGCCGGGTCTGTCGGCGGCGGCGGCGTCAGCGCTGCTGCAGCGGACAGACCGCATGATCCGCACCATTCCCGAGGTCGCCACCGTGTTCGGCAAGGCGGGGAGGGCGGAATCCGCCACCGATCCGGCCCCGCTGGAGATGTTTGAAACCACGATCCAGTTCAAGCCGCGCGACCAGTGGCGCCCCGGCATGACGCCGGAGAAGCTGGTCGAGGAGCTCGACCGCGCGGTTCAGGTTCCGGGCCTCGCCAACGTCTGGGTGCCGCCGATCCGCAACCGCATCGACATGCTGGCGACGGGGATCAAGAGCCCCATCGGCGTCAAGGTCTCCGGGGCCGATCTGGCCGTGATCGACCGCATCGCCGGCCGCGTCGCCGAGGTCGCGGAAGACGTGCCCGGCGTGAGCTCCGCGATCGCGGAGCGCCTGACCGGCGGCCGGTATGTGGATGTCGATATCGATCGCGCCGCCGCCGGCCGCTACGGGCTCACCATCGCCGATGTCCAGTCGATCGTCGCCGGCGCCATCGGCGGCGAGACCATCGGTCAAACCATTGAGGGGGTGGCGCGCTATCCGATCAGCGTCCGCTATCCCCGCGAACTGCGCGACAATCCCGAACAGCTGCGGAATCTTCCGGTCCTGACCCCGGCGGGCCAGCAGATCACCCTGGGCGCGGTGGCCGAGATCCGTATCGCCGATGGGCCGCCGATGCTCAAGTCCGAGAACGGACGGCCTTCAACCTGGGTCTATATCGACGTGCGAGGCCGGGATCTGGCGTCGGTGGTGGGGGACCTGCGGCGGGCGGTCGCTGCGGAGGTCGATCTCGGTCCCGGGGTGAGCATCGCCTACTCCGGCCAGTTCGAATATCTCGAGCGCGCCGCCAACCGCCTGAAGATCGTTGTGCCGGCGACGCTCGCGATCATCTTCCTGCTGCTCTACCTGACCTTCGGCCGGTTCGACGAAGCCGCCCTGATCATGGCCACGCTGCCCTTCGCCCTGACCGGGGGCGTATGGATGCTCTACCTGCTCGGCTTCAATCAGTCGGTCGCGACCGGGGTGGGGTTCATCGCCCTGGCCGGCCTGTCGGCCGAGTTCGGCGTGGTGATGCTGATTTACCTCAAGCACGCGCTCAGGGATCGGGGGCCCCACCCTGATGCCCTGCAGGTCGAGGAAGCGGTCCGGGAAGGCGCTCTGCTCAGGGTTCGGCCCAAGGCGATGACCGTGGCCGTGATCCTGGCGGGCCTGTTCCCGATCCTGATCGGCCACGGCGCCGGCTCGGAGATCATGAGCCGGATCGCCGCGCCCGTTATAGGCGGCATGATCACGGCGCCTTTGCTGTCGATGCTCGTTATCCCCGCGGGCTATCTGCTGCTGAGACGTCGCAGGTTCCGTTCGACCCCCGTCCTTCGAGGAGACACACAATGAAGCGCCGTATGATCCTGCTGACCGGTATCACTGCCGTTCTGGCCGCCTGCGGTCAGCAGGCGGAACCCGAAAGCCCGGCGATCCCGATGGCCCAGCCCGGATCACCGACGGTTGGCGCGGGTGGCGCCTCGACGCCGCCGACCGCCGACGCCACGACCGCAGACGGCGCGGGCGTCATCACAGCCGTGGACCCGACGGCGGCGACGATCACCATCAACCACGAGGCCATCCGTTCGATCGGATGGCCCGCGATGACCATGACGTTCAAGGCTTCGCCGGCTGTGTTGCGGGAGGCCGCCGTTGGTGACCGCATCCAGTTCGACCTGACGGTACGGGACGGAGCCGGAGAGGTGACGGCGATCTACCCCCATTGATCCTCAGAGCGTCATGCGATGAGGACGGTCCATCGATCAGGTTGGAGGATGGCGCCGGGCCGGCCACCGATGCTGTGCCCAGCTCGAATGGCGGAACCGGTTCGGCTCGTCTGCCCCATGCAACGTCCTGCGCCGTGGAGGCGACGGTCTTTCCACCTTGGCCGGTCTGTTGAGTATTGAGCCGACGCAAGACGTAGAAGCCCCGCTCTACCAAGGCCCTCACCAGGTCTTCGGGGTCAGGTGAGTCCTGGACGGAAGGCGGGGTTTGCGTGCCGGTTAGGACGACATTTTTCACGGAGTTTCCGCTCCCGACAAGCGTCGAAGGTCCAACGGGTGCGCCACGATGACATTGATCGAGATCAATGCCGGGCGCCTCGTCGAAGATCAGGCTGGTCGATGTGCGGTATGGAGAGCGTCTTGAGGTTGATCGCGATTGCCGCCGTGTTGATGCAGATGGGATGTACGGCTGGTCCCGAATATCGCGAAGCTGCTGGCACGGCTGAAGCGGCGAAATACTATCCCAAACCGGCTGTGGACCTCGCCTCGGCGGCGCGGGGCCGAGCGCTCGTGCAGAGCCGGTGCGCGGCGTGCCATTCGGTCGGGCCGACCGGCGAAAGCCCGGTGGCGGGCGCGCCCCCGCTGCGTCATCTCGGAACCCGTTATCCCGTGACGGATCTTCAGGAAGCCTTCGCCGAGGGCCTAACCAACGGACATCCTAAGATGCCGGAAATCACCCTGGAGGCCGACCAGATTACGGATCTGATCGCCTATCTTCAGGACGTCCAGAACCATTCGAGACCTTAGCTGGCCGGCAGCCGTTCAGGGGGGCGGCGCGGTGAGGACCCCGCCAGGAGGGCCAGTCCGCGCGTCCTCGCATTGATCCATCTCGCCCTGGCCGATGGTTACCGCGAACGATCATCACTTTGGCGGGGTCGCTTGATGTCTGTGACAAGGGCCTGGTCGAGGCTGAGACTGTGCGGTTGTCCATAGATGGTGATGATCATCGGCTGTCCGGATTCCAGCGAGACGTCGAGTTTCTGATTGGTCTGGTCGATCCTGACCGCGAGGCTTCGGCCTCGCCACTGGAGGCCGAAGCCCAGGCTGAGCCAACTCGCCGGCAAATGGGGGGCGAGGCCGATGCCGTCGCTTCGCAGCGACAGCCCGGCGAACCCAAAGACCGTCATCAGCCACAGGCCGCCCTGCGCCGCGATATGAATACCACCGCCGATCGCCACCTTGGTGTCGGCGAGATCGATCGCCGCCGTCTTGTGGAAATAGTCCAGCGCCATCTCGACATCGCCCAGGCGGGCGGCGACGAGCCCGTGCATGGCGGTGCTCAATGAGCTGCCGTGACCGCAACGAGGCTCGTAGTACCGGAAGTTGGTCGCTCCGGTTTCGCCTGCAAACTCTTCGGGCAACAGGGCCAGCAGGGCGACGACATCGGCCTGTTTGATGACCTGGGACCGCTGGGTTCGCTCGCGGCCGAGCACCACGTCCATCGGAACGGAACGGCCCGAATAGGCCGCCAGGTCCACGTCTTCGAGATCGAAATAGCCCGTGAACTGCTCGAACAGGCCCGTGTCCGGATCCAGGCCGGTCGCCAGCGTCTCGGCGACGCCGGTCCAGTGCCCGAGGTCGGCCTCATCCAGGTCGAGGCGCCGGCAGAGAATGGTCCATTCTGCGGGCCACCGCTCGCCCAGCATGGCCGCGACCTCGAGCGCCCGACGAATGTTCCAGCGCGCCATGACGTTGGTGAAGGCGTTGTCGTCGATGGCCTCGTGATACTCGTCGGGGCCGATGACGCCGCGGATGTGATGCAAGCCGTCCGCCTCGGGCTGGGCCCGACTGGCCCAGAAGCGTCCGGTTTCGAGAAGGATTTCCGCGCCGGCCGCGACCAGGAATTCGTCGTCGCCCGTCGCCTGCCAGTATTGCCAGACGGCATAGGCGACGTCGGCGCTGATGTGTTGCTCCTGGGCGCCGGTGAGGATGTCGATGATCTGCCGGTCCGGACCGACGGCCTGCTCCGGTGTCGCCTCCAGGCCGGTGTCGGTGGACTCCCAGGCGTAAAAGGCGCCTCGCCAGCCCCGGTCAGCCGCCTTCGCTCTCGCGCCGTCCAGGGTATGGAAGCGGTACATCAGCAAGGACCGGGCTGCTTCGGGCCAGGTCAGGATATAGAAGGGCAGCAGGAAGATTTCGGTGTCCCAGAAGACATGCCCGCGATAGTCGGCGCCGGTCAGGCCCCGGGCGCCGATCGAGACACGCGGGTCGTCCGGGTTGGCGGCGCTGTTGAGGTGGTAGACCGCAAACCGAATCGCCTTCTGCGCCGCGGCGTCGCCTTCAACCTCGACGTCGCTGCACGACCAACGATTTGCCCATGCCGTTTCGTGTTGCTCCATCACGCTTCGCCAGCCTGACCGTCGGGCGTCCGAAAGTTCTTTCCGTACAATCGCGCCAGGATCCTGATCGGGACCGTCGCTTCGCGCCACCGTCACGATCCGCTCGAGACAGACGACTTGCCCCGGGCGGGCGCGCCAGGTCCACGACCATTTGAGCGGGGCGAGCGCCGTCGGCGGCAGATCCTGACCGTCGATCCGCAAGGCCACGGCTGCCGCCATGGCGAGACGTTTGCCGGAGTGATGAGTGCGCCACAGGCCGAATTCGATCTCGAGGCGTTCGGAAATGAGGTCGTGATCGCCGCCTTCGAAAGAAGCTTCCAGTGTGATGTCAGTCTCGCCCTGATCGACCTCCAGATGCAGCAACTGCAGGCCGAGCGACCGCCGGCTCAGCGAGACGAAGCGCAGGAGACCCAGTCGGACGCTCACGGCTGTTCCTTCCACCAGGCGACATTCGGCGAGCGCCAGGCCGCGCCGCATGTCGAGCGTCAGTGGGTGTGAGGGCCCTTGTCCGAAGTGGTGGACAAGCGGTCCTCCCGCCAGGCCGATGCGGACGTCCAACCAGTCTGGAGCGAAAACCCTTTCCGGGACCGGCCGGTCCGTGTCCGGCGTATCGAACAGCCCGGCGACATAGGAGTTCGGCGAAACGAGGCGCCGGAACGATCGATTGACGGCGTGGGAGGCCCGGGCCCCGAGAAAACCGTTGCTGACCGTGAAGCGGGTTTCGCGATCGCTCTCGCGGAGCGGATCGCAGCCGTCGTCGTTCAGGACCCATGCGGCATCCGCCGTCGGCTCCAGCGCCTGTTTCATGGTCCTGGGTTCCTTCACGGTGTCCGAGCCTTGAGACGGCCCAGCGCGAGATCGACCACCGCGACGTCGTCCAGGGTTTTGACGACCAGGTCCGATCCCGCCGCCCACAGTTGGTCCGCGTCGCCCAGCCGGGCGACGCCGAGCGCCGCCATGCCGCCGGCGCGGGCCGCCTGAATGCCCGCAGGCGCGTCCTCGGCCACGAAGCACTGCGCCGGCGAAACACCCAGTTCGGCGGCCGCGATCAGGAAAAGCTCCGGATCCGGCTTGCCGTGCTTCAGATCGCGACCGGAAACATTGACGGGGAAGATGTCGAGCAGGCTCTGGCCCGTGCTGAGGATGACCGATCGCATCATGTCGGTGGCGTTTCTGGAGGATGAAGCGACCGCCATCGGCCAGCCGAGAGCCGCGACCGCCTCGACGAAACGCAGGGCGTCCGGGTAGGCTGCGACCGCGCCGGTCTGGATCAGCATCTCCAGCCGGGCCTGTTTTCGTTGGGCGTAGGCGGCCGCGCGACCCTGGGCATCTCGCACGCCCAGGGCCTCAAGGGCGGAACGGGCGCCGTCGAGACGCGGCTTGCCCGCGACATGGGACTGGTACATCGCCGTCGTGAAGCGCTCCCGTTCAGCGAAGCCGTCGAGTGCGTCGCGCCACGCTCGCTCGTGAGGCGATGCGAGCAGGACCCCATCCACGTCGAAGATGCCCGCAGTCAGCATTCGCTGCGATCCGCCCACGATGCGGCTTTTGCGGTCATTCGTGTAGGGCTTCCGCTTCATCCGCCATCCACCCAGAGTGACATGCGCCGGCGCGCCGAACCTTGATCCGGATCAAGGCGCCGGCCGTGCATCGCCTGTTCTGTGATCTGCCAAGCGAGAGTTCCTTATGATCAAACCAATACGGGTCGCCGTGAACGGATATGGCGTCATCGGCAAACGCGTCGCCGATGCGGTCAAGGCTCAGAAGGACATGACCCTGATCGGCGTGGCGGACGTCGCGACGGACTGGCGCACCCGGGTCCTTCAGACCAAGGGCGTGCCGCTCTTTGCCGCCACGCCCAAGGCATTTGACGAACTCCGGGCCGCAGGACGCCAAACGGTCGGTCAGCTGGACGATCTGTTGGGCGAGGTCGATGTCATCATTGACTGCACGCCCAAGCACGTGGCGGCGGACAACGTTCCCCTCTACCGCGCCCGGGGCCTGAAGTTCATCCTTCAGGGGGGAGAGAAGCACGCCGTCACGGGACACTCTTTCGTCGCGGAGGCCAATTTCGAGACGGCGGTCGGTCGTCAGGCGACCCGGGTCGTATCGTGCAACACCACCGCGACGGTGCGCACGCTGAGCGCTCTGAAGCGCGCCGGTCTGCTTCAACGGGCCCGGGGCACCCTGCTTCGACGCGCGACCGATCCGTGGGAAAGCCACCAGGGCGGCATCATGAACACCCTCGTTCCGGAGCCTGAAATCCCCAGTCACCAGGGTCCCGACGCCCAAACCGTCGATCCTGATCTGGATGTGGTGACGATGGCGGTCAAGGTGCCGGAGACGATCGCCCACCTGCACTATTGGTCGATCCAGATGACCCGACCGGCGGACAAGGAGGAGGTGCTCGACGCCTTCCGATCCTCGTCACGCATCCTGCTGATGAAGGACGCGTACGGTCTGGACGCCCTCAACGCCGTCAAGGAGCTGACGGCGGATCGGGGCCGATCCCGCGGCGATCTCTATGAGGTGGCGCTTTGGGCCGACATGCTCACGGTGCAGGGCGATGAACTCTTCTACGCCTATATGGTCGACAATCAGGCGATCGTCGTGCCGGAAACGATCGACGCCATAAGGGCGCTCGGCGGAGGCGAGACATCGGGCCGCCGGTCGATCGCCGCGACGGATCTGGCCATGGGAATCGACAACGACCTGTTCGCCGGGAGCCGGGTCTGGACGTCGGATTCGCCGCCGCCCGAGGCAGATTTGTAACGATATCCGGGTCGTCGCCGTCAGGGAGGGGGAAGATAATCGAGCGGGGTGTCCTTCGGACGTCCCGTCACCAGTCAGAAAGCAGCCATGACCACCCGCACACTCGACGTCGGCAATCTGTTTTCCGTCCTCGGAGCGCGCGGGATAGGGCGACAGCTGCGCCGCATCGACGGTGTCGGCCGCGTGTCGGTGAACCCGGTTTCCGGCTCCACGACGGTCGCCTATGACGCGGCCAGGACCAGCCTGTCTGATATCAGGGCCGCGATCGAGGCCTGCGGCTTTCCCTGCGCCGGCGTGGCCCTGCCCAAACATGTTTGCCTGGACCACCCGGCGCCGGCCGAAAGCGCCCCGGAGCCGGTCGGACTCGCGGCGGCCGAGGCGCATCGAGGGCATGCCGGGAGCGCAGCCGCCGGGGCGAAGCCGTCTCGCGGGGAGGCGGCGGCGTGAAACCCCGCGCTCAAGCAAACCTCTCTCTCGCGGCGATGGCCGTGTTGATGGCGTCAGCCTTCACGGTGTCGATGGGCTTCGGAGTCGTCCTGCCCCTGCTGCCCTTCCTGATTGAACGGCTGCTTGGCGGGGGGGCTGAGGCAGGACAGATCTCCCGGGCGACAGGCTTGCTGACCGGCCTGTACATGCTGTCGCTGTTTCTCTTTGCGCCCATGTGGGGACGCCTGTCCGACAGGTATGGGCGCCGTGTCGTCCTGCTGATCGGCCTGATCGGCTTCGGCGCCACCATGCTGGTCTTCGCCTTCGTAGAGAGCCTCGTCGCCGTCTACGCGGAGCGTGTCCTGAGCGGCCTGTTTGCCGCTGCGGTCACGCCGGTGGCGCTGGCCGCCGTCGGAGATCTGGCGGCGACCGAAGAGGCGCGGGCGCGCCGCCTGACCTTCGTCAGCCTGGCGGGGATTTCGGGATTTCTACTGGGACCCATGCTGGGTGTCTTCATCGCTCGCGCCGGCGCCGACATGGTCGCGACCGCCGATCCGATGGCGTCGTTGACGTTTCCGCTGGCCGCGACGGCCGTTCTGGCGTTTGCCATCGCCGGCGCCGCCGTCGTCGCCCTGCCGCGAACCCGGCGCCAGGGTTGGCTCGCCAGTCCGGATCCCACCGTATCGCCGACAAGCCGATGGCTGATCCCCAATCTCCTGATCCTGGGGTTCATCGTCGCCGCCGGGGTCGGTGTATTCGAGGTCGGGCTGGCGCTGCGCGGGAAACAGGAACTGGGCATGACCCCCACCCAGATCGCCCTGATGTTCACGGAGTGCAGCCTGGTCATGCTCGTGGTGCAGGCCCTGGTGTTTTCGCCCTGGGTCAAACCCTCGACGACCCGCTGGCTGATCGCGCCGGCGCTGGCTGTCCTGGGGATCGGGCTGTTTCTGCTGCCGCGCGCCACCGATTTCAACCTGATGCTTGCGGTGATCGGCGCAGTGGCGGCCAGCGCCGGCATCCTGGCGCCGATCCTGACCTACTGGACCTCCAGCAAGGCCGGCCAGGCGCAGGGTGCGCAACTCGGAAAGCAGACGGCCGCTGCAAGCCTGGGGGCAGCCGTGGGTTCGGCGGCGGGAGGGCTGTTGTACGATCTCGCCTGGTTGCCCGATGCGTCATTCCTCGTCATGGCCGCGGTGACCGGTTTGGGCGTGGTGCTCAGCCTCGTTTTGCCCCGGATGCTGGGCCAGCGCGCCGACCCCGCTGATAGTCCAGGCGCGCCTCGCGTGGCGAACTGAACCAACGGCGCCGGTGTTCGTTGAAATGACAGTCGCCGCGGTCCGGACGCCATGTCCGGTGGCGGGCGGCTCGATCCCAAGGATCCACCGCCATGTTCAACGTCACAGAACGCTCGGTCAGGCGAACCGCCATCGCCTTGTCGACCCTTTCGCTGCTCGGCGCCGCCGGGTGCGCCGCCACCGCCTCAGACTCCGGCATGGCGATGCCGGATCCCCCGATGGCCGGCATGAGCATGCCCCGTTCGGCCTCGAGCAGCGGCATGATGGGGCAGGGTCACGCGATGCCGCCGGGGATGAACATGCCCCGGACCGCCTTCTCCGAGGCCGAGATGGGCATGCACCGCGCCATGATGATGGCGACCGACGTGAACACACAGCGCACGTGGGCCCGGAAGATGATCGCCCACCACCGGGGGGCCATCGCGATGTCGCAGGCTCTGCTGGGAAGTGATGCGACCGATGCTGAAGCGCGCCGCATGGCTCAGGCGGTCATTGACGCGCAGACACGGGAAATCGCGGAACTCGAATCCTGGCTTGAGCGCCATCCGGGGTGAACTCTTGAGGGCGGTGCGGCGGTGTCCCGACACCCTCTGCCTTCGCGGTCCGACGCCCCTTGCAATCTGGAGGATTTGAGTTGGACCTTGAACAGAGGGAGTTGATCCTCTCCATTCTCAGCCGGGCAGACACCCTGACCGTGGCGACGGTCCGTGAAGACGGCTGGCCGCAGGCGACGGTCGTGAGTTTCGTGAACGACGACCTCGACCTCTATTTCGGGACGACTTTTCACTCGCAGAAGCTGGAGAACATCGCCCGGGACTCCCGGGTGTCCGCGACCGTCACCCCCGAGCATGAGACGTCGAAACCCATCCAGGCGATCTCGCTCGCGGCGGTGGCGCAGCGGGTTACGGACCCCGGGGAGCTGTTGAACGTGGCTGGACTGGTTCTGAAGAAGTTTCCCCGACCGGGGCCTCCCGCGCCGGCTGGGGTGTTGGAGGGTGTGGCGGTCGTTCGCCTGCGCCCCACCATCGTCTCGCTTCTGGACTACAGCCGATCCTTTGGTCAGACGGATCTGATCGAGCTGGGTGACCGTCAAGCCTCGCCCGATCACCGGGACGAACGGCTTCCGTGACCGGGATGACGTTGCGCACGCTCGCGACGGGTGCGCTCGCCCTGGGTGGAATGATCCTCATCGGCATGGGACTCTGGTTCGTCTTCCTGCGACCGGCGCTGCTGCCTGAAGACGCCAGATACATGGGGTCCACCGTGGCGCAGATCCAGGACATCCTGCCCCGGCTGGCCCCGTGGCTCCGGCGCGTCTTCGGCGTGCTGGGGGGCTATATGCTCGCCACCGGTCTGCTGACCGTCCATGTCGCGATGACGACTTTCCGGTCCGCCCGGCCCGGGGCGACGATGGTCGCGGCCGTCTCGGGGCTGGTATCGATCGGCGGCATGGCCGTCACCAACTTCGCCATCGACTCCGATTTCAAATGGCTGCTGTTGGCCTTCACCCTGCCGTGGGTGGTGGCCCTTGCGCTGTCCCGGGCCGACGCGAGGCGCATGGACCCAGGCGCATGAGCTGTCGCGGCGCGCCGGGCGTGGGCGATGAAAACCGGGATGTCAGGACCGGGGTCGGTCACTCAGGCGGCAGGCACCGGTCCTGGAGCCGGTGATCCTGTCGGCCGTCTATCCGCCAGATGTAAGCGTTCCGGGGGGCGGGCGTCATATCTCCGGAGCGGGCACGGCGCCCGTCTGTTCGTGGCAAGGCGCTATCGTGTCGATCACCTGGGCTGAAACGTGGAAACCCGGCTATGGGCCGCTGGTCCGGCAAGCCGACACCGTCGCGCGGATCGAGGACATGGCGCAGCGTCTCGTGCGCCGAGGCGTCTGGCCGGACGAGGAGTCGGTCTACCGTGTGGTGGCCGCCGCCGATCGGCTGGCGAGCGCCGGCATGTGGCTGGTGGCGCACATGACCTATGCACGCCGGGTGGATCTGTCCGGAGCGCCCTTGCCGGCGGAAGCCTTCAAGGACTTGCCGGAGGGCCATACCGGCGGCTCGCTGAACATGGTCCCGGCCTTCGTCGGCTATCTGCTGGCGAACGCCCTGTCCGGCGTCACGCGGTCTTGGATCATGGGCCAGGGGCACTGCGTGGCTGCGATCGAGGCGGTCAATGCGCTGACCGGCGATGTCTCAGGCCGCCAAAAGGGTCGGTACAGCCGCTCGGACGCCGGCCTGTCCCAGCTCGTTTCGGACTTCTACAGCTACGCCATTGGCGCCGACGGCCGGCCCGCCGCGCCGCTCGGCAGCCATGCCGGGCCGGACACGGCCGGAGCCGTCTCGGAGGGCGGCTATCTCGGGTTCGCCGAGCTCGAATATGTCCATATGCCGCTGGCCGGCGAAAGTCTGGTCGCCTTCCTCAGCGACGGAGCCTTCGAAGAGCAGCGCGGCTCCGACTGGTCCCCGCGCTGGTGGCGGGCGGAAGACAGCGGCCTGGTGACGCCCCTCATGATTCTCAACGGGCGGCGCATAGAGGAACGCACGGAGATCGCCCAGGACGGCGGCGCGGGCTGGCTCGAACGACACCTGCGTCTGAACGGTTTTGACCCGATCCAGATCGACGGTCACGATCCAGCCGCCGTGGCGTGGGCCATTCTCGACTCCGAGGAGCGATTGAAGCGCTTCACAGCGGATCCCGACCGGGCCTATCCGGCGCCATTGCCCTATGTGATCGCGCGGGCGGTCAAGGGGTTCGGCTTTCCAGGCGCCGGGACGAACCGCGCCCACAACCTGCCACTGGAGGGCGATCCCCGAACGGACGAACGCGCGCGGGCGGCGTTCAACGCCGCGGCGGCGGCGCTGTTCGTGCAGGGAAGCGAGCTCGACGCCGCCCTGGGGGTTCTCACGACCCATGACCTGCAGCGCCGGCCCTTGGAAAGCCGCCATCCGGCCGCGCGGCGCGCGCCGCCGCCGCCCGTGCGGCCCATTCCGGACTGGTCGGACAGGGCGAGGTCCCCGATGGAGGCCATCGATGCCTGGTTCGTGGAATTCGTCGACGCCAACCCGGGCCTGCGCGTCCGCCTCGGCAACCCCGACGAGCTTCGCAGCAACGGCATGGGACGGACGCTCGACCGGCTTGGCCACCGGGTGAACCGGCCGGAACCCGGCGTTCCCGAGGCGATCGACGGGGCGGTGATCACCGCCCTCAATGAAGAAGCGGTGGCCGGCGCCGCGCTGGGCAACAAGGGCGGGCTCAATCTCATCGTCAGCTACGAAGCGTTTGCGGTGAAGATGCTGGGTCTCCTGCGCCAGGAGGTGATTTTCGCGCGCCATCAACGCGAGAGCGGCCAGGTCCCCGGATGGCTCGCCGTCCCGTTGCTGGCCACATCCCACACCTGGGAGAACGGCAAGAACGAACAGTCGCACCAGGATCCCACGCTCGCCGAGGCCCTGCTCGGGGAGATGTCCGATACCGCCCGGGTGCTGTTCCCGGTGGACGCCAACAGCGCCGTCGCCGCGCTCCGCGGGGTCTACGGCCGGCGCGGCGAGGTCGCCTGCCTGATCACGCCCAAACGGACGCTGCCGCAGGTGCTCGACGGGGCCGCGGCCCAGGATCTTTGGGAGCGGGGCGCGGCGCTCATCGCCGGGGACCTGGACAGGGCCGAGATCCAGATCGTTGCGGTCGGCGCCTATCAGGCGCGGGAGGCGCTGGCGGCGGCTGCGCGACTCACGCACCGCGGCCGCCACGCCTGTGTCACGGCTCTGCTCGAACCGGGACGATTCCGGGCCCCGAGGGACGAGATCGAGGCGGCGCACGTGGTCTCGGCCGAGGCGCTGGAAGCGCTCTTTCCCCGACGCCTGCCCCGTCTGATCCTCACCCACACCCGCCCGGAGCCGATGCTCGGACTGCTGCGCCGCCTCGACGGAGGGCCCGAGCGCACCCGGGCGCTCGGCTACCTCAGCCGTGGCGGGACGCTCGACACCCCCGGCATGCTGTTCGCCAACCGGTGCACCTGGGCTCACGCCGCGGTCGCCTGTGCGGACCTCCTCGGCGCCGACGCGGCCGACGTCCTGACCCCCGGGGAGCTGGCCGCTGTCCGCGGCGAAGCACACCCCCGCATCCTGCAAATCTCACCCCCGGAAGGATCTCCATCGTGATCAGTCTCACCAGCCTCGGCGGCGCCGGCACCGTCACCGGATCAAAACACCTCCTGGAGGCCGATGGCCGCCGCATCCTGATCGACTGCGGCCTTTTCCAGGGCCTCAAGACCCTGCGCGAACAGAACTGGGCCCCCCTCCAGATCGAGCCCTCCAGCATCGACGCGGTGGTCCTGACCCACGCCCACCTGGACCACTCCGGCTACCTGCCGAAACTGGTGAAGGACGGTTTTCGCGGACCCATCCTGGCCAGCGCCGCGACGCGGGATGTCGCGGAGATCATCCTGCGCGACAGCGGCCATATCCAGGAGAAGGACGCCGAACAGGCCAACCGCTACGGCTACGGCAAGCACAAGCCGGCCTTGCCGCTCTATGGCGTGCACGACGCCGAACGCGCGGTGGAGCGATTTGCCCCGACCCCGTTCCACACGTCGGTCCAGCTGCCGGGCGGAGCCAGTCTGACCCTTCGCCGTGCCGGGCATATCCTCGGCGCGGCCACCGCCGAGGTGAACTGGAACGGGACGAAGATCCTGTTTTCCGGTGATCTCGGCCGCTACGGCGACGCCACCATGGTCGATCCCGAGCCGGTGGCGGAGGCCGACTATGTGGTCGTGGAATCGACCTATGGCGACCGACTCCATGACCCCCAGGACCCCACGGAAGCCCTCGGCGAGGTCATCGAACGCACCACCGCGCGCGGCGGGACCGTGGTCATTCCCACCTTCGCCGTCGGCCGGGCCCAGTCGCTGCTGTACCACATCTGGCGGCTGAAGCAGGCGGGGCGGATCGGCCTGACGCCGATCTATATGGACAGCCCCATGGCGATTAACGCCACCGACCTCCTGTGCGCGCACCTGGAGGACCACCGCATGCCGGCCGACGTGTGCGACGCCGCCTGCGCCGTCGCCACCTATGTGCGCGACGTGGAGGCGTCCAAGAAGCTCACCGCAAGCCCCATGCCCAAGGTGATCCTGTCGGCGAGTGGCATGGCCACCGGCGGGCGGGTGCTCCATCACATCAAGGCCTTCGGCCCGGATCGGCGCAACACCATCCTGTTTTCAGGCTTCCAGGCGGCGGGAACCCGCGGGCGTTCGATGGTCGAGGGCGCCAAGGAGGTGAAGATCCACGGTCAGTGGGTTCAGGTCAAAGCGGAGGTGGCCAACCTGCCGATGCTCTCGGCCCACGCCGACTACGAGGAAATCCTGCGCTGGCTTTCCGGCCTCAGGCGACCGCCGCGCAAGACCTTCATCGTCCACGGCGAGCCCCATGCGGCGGACGCCCTGCGGGTCCGGATTCAGGACCGGCTCGGATGGGACTGCGTCATCCCGCAGATGATGGAGCGGCACGAACTGTGAGCGAAGTGGTCAAGACTGCACCCCATGCGGCGGCGCCCCTCAAAGCGCGCCGCTTCGGCCTGTACGCCCAGCACGAATCCATCGTGCTGATGCGGCGCGACTGCCACGTATGCCGCTCCGAAGGCCTGTCGTCCCGCGCCCAGGTGGTGCTTTCGGCCGCCGGCCGGGAGGTCTACGCCACCCTGTACCAGATGGACGGCGACGTTCTCGGCCTCGACGAGGCGGCGCTCTCGGAAGAGGCCTGGCGGCAGTTGGCGGTGGCGCCGGGCGATCCCGTCGTCGTGCGACACGCTCCGGCCATCGACTCCATGTCCAGCGTTCGCCGCCGGATCTATGGAGCGCGGCTGGATGAGGCCGCGATCCGGGGTGTCGTCCAGGACGTGGCCGCCGGGCGATACACGCCGATCCATCTCGCGGCCTTTCTGACCGCGACATCGGTGCTGCCGATGGACGACGCCGAGACGGTGGCGCTGACCCGGGCCATGGTGGACGTCGGCGACCGCCTGAGCTGGCCGTCGGATATCGTCATGGACAAACACTGCATCGGCGGACTTCCCGGCAACCGCACGACGCCGATCGTCGTCGCCATCCTCGCCGCCTGCGGCCTGGTCACGCCCAAGACCTCCTCGCGGGCCATCACTTCACCGGCCGGCACGGCCGACACCATGGAGACCCTGGCGCCGGTCGATCTCGACCTGCCCGCCATGCGCCGCGTGGTGGAAGCCGAGAACGGCTGCGTCGTCTGGGGCGGGGCTGTGAAGCTCAGCCCGGTCGACGACATCTTTATCCGCGTGGAGCGGGTCCTCGACGTCGACACCGAAGGCCAGCTGATCGCCTCGGTCCTGTCCAAGAAGATCGCGGCGGGTTCCACCCATGTGGTGCTGGACATTCCCGTCGGCGCCACCGCCAAGGTGCGGACGAGAGAGGCGGCCGCGAAGTTGGCGCAACGGCTCGTCGAGATCGCGGCCCGGTTCGACCTGAAGGCCCTCTGCGTTCAGACCGACGGGGAGCAGCCGGTCGGCGTCGGCATCGGCCCGACGCTGGAAGCGCTTGATGTCCTGGCGGTGCTGCAGAACCGGCCCGAAGCGCCGCAGGACCTGCGCCAGCGCGCCTGCCTGCTGGCGGGCGCCGCGCTCGAACTCGCCGGCGTGGCGAAAGCGGGTCTGGGCGCCGAAGCGGCCGAGGCTGTTCTCGCTGATGGTCGCGCCTGGGCGCGATTTGAGCGGATCTGCGAGGCGCAAGGGGGCATGCGCACACCGCCCGTCGCGGCCCAGCGGGCGCCCATCCATGCGACCCGGTCCGGCCGCGTCATCCTCATCAACAACCGCCAGGTCGCTACGCTGGCCAAGCTGGCTGGCGCGCCTGAACGCAAGGCCGCCGGCGTCCAGATGCAGGTGCGCCTTGGCACGGAAGTCTCAGCGGGCCAGCCATTGCTGACGGTGCACGCCGAGACAGCGGGCGAACTCGCCTATGCGCTCGACTATGCGGCGTCGCATGGCGATATGATCGAGATCGAGGCCTGACCCGCCGTACCGACGGCTTGCCTCCACCGCGCCGCGAGGGCGCAGGGCTCCGGGCAGGCGCCGCAACGCGCCTGCATGCGTTCACGCAGCGCCGCGCGGGCGCGGTGGACCCGAACACCGATGTTGTTGGTGGTCAGCTGCATCTCACCGGCGATCACCTTCAGAGGCGTCTCCTGGAGTTCGGCGCGCCGCACGAGCTGGGCGGCCTCGGGCCTGAGCTCGTCCAGTGCTCCGGCCAGGCACTGCAGCGCCCGGTTCAGATCCTCGGACGCGTCATCCCCAATGGTACGAGGGAGCTCCGAGAGTATGGCCTCGTTCAGTCGGGTGCGGCTCGCATTGCGCCTGTAGCGGTCGAACAGGGCATTGCGCAGCGCGATGCCAAGCCATGCGTCAATCTTGCCGGGGTTGGTCAGGTGTCTTGCACCCTGGGTGGCCTTAAGGGCGAACTCCTGCAGAACGTCCTCGGCGTCTTCCTCCGACCGGAGGCGTCGCCTGAGGAAACGCAAATGGCCGGCCCGGCCCTTTCGAAGCCCGAGTTCCACCAGCTGTTGAATGTCCTCGGGACGGGCCGACGCCGGGACAAGCCCAAGCGGAGCGCGCGCTGTCCCGGGCGCGGTCGATATGGAGGCGTAATTCAGGCTCATCTGACAAATCCCGTCCTTCAACTTGAAAGCAGGATCGGTTCGGAAATGTCGGCCGGGATTGCGATAGATCAAACGGTCAGATCAAGAATATTTGCAGCCGATATTCCGAGGGATTGTCCTTTGCGGCGCGTATTGGCGCTGTGAGCGAGGTAAGGCCGTTCGGCGAAAGCTGAAACGAATCTTGCGGTCGTGTGGTGAGCGCCCTTCGGATGCCGCTGGCGCCAATCGCCGATCTGTGGTGGGCGCAGGGCTCCTTGGGGTCGGGACCCGAACGGAATATCAGAGGCGGGAAGGCGTCGGGGCCGCCCGGGAGCGCAGCCGCGGAATGAAGGCGGGCGTGGCCAGCCTGTAGGTTGCGTAGTCCAGGCCGAAGCGGGCTTCGGTCTCGCGCTCCTCGCTCCGGGCCAGCCGCCAGTACATGAAGACCAGGACCGGGAACATGGCCAGGGTGAGGACCGTCGGCCACTGCAACAGGAAGCCGAACATCACCAGGACGAAGCCGACGTATTGCGGATGGCGGATGGACCGATAGGGGCCGCTGGCGGCCAATACGCCTTCCTGCTGAGCGCGATAGAGCACCGGCCAGGCCGCGGAGATCAGCCAGAAGCCGCCGCCGATGAAGGCGAAGCTGAGGATGTGAAAGGGTCCGAAATGGGGGTTCGCCCTCCAGCCGAACATCGTCTCCAGAAGGTGGCCGGCGTCGTGCGACCACCAATCGACGCCCGGGAAGCGCGTTTGCAGCCAGCCGGCCAGGAAATAGAGGGTGAGCGGAAAGCCGTACATCTCGGTGAAGAGCGCCACCAGGAAGGCGCTGAAGGCGCCGAACGAGCGCCAGTCCCGGCCCGTCCTCGGCTTGAAGAAGGTGAAGGCGAAAAAAATGAAGAGGACCGAGTTCAGGATGACCAGGGACCAGAGGCCGTAGGCTTGCGGTTCGGGCATGGGAACCTCGTTCAGGATTGGTGCGGATGGGAGGAACCGGCGGCCGAAGGGCCCGGCGGTCCCTGACGATGCCCGCGCCCATGACCGCCGTGCATGGTCATGTGCAGCAGCGGGCAGAGCAGGATCAGGAGGAACGGCAGCCAGCCGAGGAGATGAACACGGTGCTCCCCGATGAGCAGATAGGCCAACCCTGCGCCGAAGGCTGCGAAGGTGAGGAGATTCAGGATGCGTCCTGGTCGGTTCGAAGCCATGGGGCTGAATCCTTTCGGGAGAGACTGGACATCGCTGCCTGTCTGACGCCGCCGGCGGCAAAGCATTACGCCGCGCCCGGCTCGCGGGTGAGGGCGGTGTGAGGTGGCCGGCGCGGTCGGGTCCGTAAGGGGGGAGGACTGGCTGCGTCAGGACGTGATCAGCACGCCCGGCGTGCGCCAGTCCGGGGTCACCGCCAGGATGCCGCCTGTCCTCGCCCTCAACATCGGCTCCTCCACGGTCAAGTTCGGCGTGTTCGAAGCCGCCCGGGGAGACCTTGCTCCGGTGTTGAGGGGCCGGATCGAGTCCCACGGCTCGGGCCGACGGCTCGTGAGCCTGGACACCACCGGCGGCGTCCTGTCCGAAACGCCCTGGCCCGCCGGGGGCGACGACGCCACGTCAGATCTCTTGCGTTGGGTGGAGGCGCGACTGGCCGGGCCCGTGGCCGCGGTCGGACATCGCGTGGTCCACGGCGGCCCCGACTTCAGCCAGGCGGTCGCCGCCTCCGAAGCCGTTCTCGAGAGCCTTGAGGCCCTTGCCCCGCTTGCGCCCCTGCACCAGCAGCAAGGACTTGCGGGGGTCCGGGCGCTCCGCAAGGCGTGTCCCGATCTGCCTCAGGTCCTGACGTTCGATACCGCCTTCCATGGCGGTCACGAACCCGTGGCGGACCGGCTGGGTCTGCCCCGGCTCTGGGAAGCCAGAGGGCTTCGCCGCTACGGCTTCCACGGTCTCTCCTACGAGTCTGTGGCCGGACAGCTTGCGGTGCTCGATCCGTCGATGGCTGAGGGACGCGTGGTTGCGGCCCATCTGGGCTCGGGCGCGAGCCTTTGCGCGCTGAGGAACGGCCGGAGCATCGACACCACCATGGGCGCCACGCCGCTCGACGGCCTGGTCATGGGCACGCGCTGTGGGAGCCTGGACCCTGGGGTGGTGCTCTATCTGCAGCAAGCCGGGGGCCTCGACGCCGCCGGATTGGTCGATCTGCTCTATCGGCGATCCGGCCTGCTGGGCGTCTCGGGTCTCAGTGGCGACATGCGGGTTTTGCTGGAAAGCGACAGCCCGGCCGCGCGGGAGGCGGTCGATCTGTTCGTCTATCGGGCGGCGCGCGAGGTCGCGGCCCTGGCAGGGAGCCTGGAGGGTCTCGACGGTCTGGTCTTCACCGCGGGCATCGGCGAGAATTCGCCGCGGATCCGCGCGGAGACCTGCGCACGGCTCGCCTGGTTGGGGGTCGAACTCGACCCGGCCGCCAATCGTCGCGGTTCTGGACGCCTGAGCCCGGTCGGCGCTCCCGTCACCGTCCGGATGATCCGCACGGACGAAGAACGCGTGATCGCCCGCCACACGTCGCGGCTGCTCGGCCTTGACCGGTGACCCGGCGCGGTTCACGCCGGTTCGCCACCACAAGGAGGCCCGTTCATTGATGTCCGACCTGTCGCCTTCGGCCGGCTCCGTACGCGCAGACCAGCTGAACGGCGGCTGCTTCTGCGTGGGGGTGGATCAGACGGCCCTCGCGGCCGCGCTTGATCGTGAGACGGGGATCCCCGGATTTGCCGCGGACCTGGCGCAAACCCACCCCTGGCTGTTCGCGCGGTCCCCCGTCTTCCTGCCCGCGGAGACGCTCGACCGGATGATGGCCGTGGTCGCGGCCGCGGAAACGGCTGTAATGCTACCCGGCTATCGCGAAGCGGCGGCTGCATGGACGCCCCCGCTCGCACGTCGGGATCCCGGTCCCCGTGGCGTCTTCATGGGGTATGACTTCCACGTCACGCCGTCCGGCCCCAAGCTCATCGAGATCAACACCAACGCCGGAGGCGCCTTCCTGAACGCGGTTCTCGCCCGCTCGCAGCAGATCTGTTGCGCCGGCGTCGTCGCCGGTGTCGAAACGCCCGGACCCGCTGCGTTCCAGCAGCAGGTCGGCGAGATGTTCCGTAAAGAGTGGCGACTGCAAAACGGGAAAGGGACGCCCGCAACGGTGGCCATCCTCGATGATGATCCGAGGGCGCAGCCGCTGTACCCGGAGTTCAGGCTCGCCCAGGCCCAGCTTCGGGCGGCCGGCCTTGAAGCCCTGGTCGCGGACCCTCGCGATCTGACGATCGTAGGTGATGCGCTGATGCTCGGCGGCGTCCGGGTGGACATCGTCTACAATCGTCTCGTCGATTTTCTGCTGGAGCAGCCGACCCACGGGGTCCTGAGGCAGGCCTACGAGCGAGGCCTGGTGGCGGTCACGCCCAACCCGCACATCTATAGCCGCCTCGCGGACAAGCAGAACCTCACCCTGCTGTCCGACCCCGACAGCCTCCGCAGCTGGGGACTGGCGGCGGAGCCGGCCGCGGTTCTTGCGGCGGCCGTTCCCCGCACCATCCTCGTACGGCCGGAAAACGCCGCCGAGCTTTGGGCGGACCGGCGCAACTGGTTCTTCAAGCCGGCCCGGGGCCACGCCAGCAAGGCGGCCTACCGCGGCGACAAACTCACCCGGCGGGTCTGGGAAGAAATCAGGAACGCCACCTACGTCGCCCAGACCTATGCCGCTCCGGGAGAACGACGCATCCCGCCCGCCGCCGAACCGGTCAGTCTGAAGGTCGATGTGCGCCTCTACACCTACGGGGGGAGGATGCTGCTCGCGGCCGCCCGGCTCTACCAGGGGCAGACCACCAACATGCGCACGCCCGGCGGGGGTTTCGCGCCGGTCCTCGTCCTGCCGGCAGCCGTGGCCGACATTGATGAGTGCCCCGGCGCCGTCACACCGTCACCCGGCGCGGCCTGTCACGACCGTTCATAGGCGAAGACGGCCCTGACCGGATCATCACGCCGACCAGGGCGCGCCACGTGAAAGGTCAGCAGGTAGCGCCCGGGTCGCCGAAGCGAGACATAGCCGCCGTAGGTGGCCAAACCGTCCAGGGGCATGAGTTCCAGCGGCCCGGCTCCGGGGCCGGGGTTATGTGGCCCGCTGATGCTCAGGGACACCTCGGCGTCATCGATGCGCCGGTTTGTTGCGGCGTCGAACACAGCGAGCGTGACGTGATCGGTCCCCGAAGGCGGCCCGTCGTGCATCCCGGACTCGGGGTGGGACCGGGGGTGGGCGGCCACGGTGGCGCTATCGACCACGCCGTACTCAAGTCGCAGCCCGTCAACGGTCTGGGATTGACCGTCAAAGGTCTGCGACTGGCCGTCCACGGTCTGCGAGGGGTCATGGGAGGGCTCGGCCTGGCAGGACGCCAGCGACAGCGCCCCAAAGACGCCCAGCAGGAACGGGCGCGCCCTGTGGCGCAAGGAGTGGACGACAGACATCTTCCGGCCTTTTCGCGGTGATCGGAACTGAACGCTCATCGATCAATGACGCGCGCCCGCGCGCCGACATTACAGGACTTCCGTCCCCACACGGCCGGACGACCGCTTCGAACCCGCCTCTCCGGCGCAGGATGAGCCGGATTGCGGCTTCTGCTGGCCGAATGGATCACCGCCCAGTCCACCACCCGTTGATCATCGGGTTCGGCGGCGTGCTGCAGCACATTTGTTTCACTAAGGCGCGTCAACCGGCGTTATTCGCCGAGCACCCGTCCCGCCAGATTGTAGCAGTGGGCTATCAGCACGCCGAAAATTCCGCCCACGATGAAGGCGCACAGGCTGCCGATCCCCAGCGCCGCGACAGAACCCATGGATTGGTCCGTGAGTTGCGTTGTGAACAGGCCGATGAAGGCGTCGGCGCCGGGCAGGCCCAGGGCGGCCCATATCCACCCGAGAACAAACAGCCAGAGCGTCGCGAATGCGCCCGTGCTCGCGACGCGAAGGACATGCAGGCGGGTGCGTCGCGGAAGGACTTTGGCTTCAGTCATGGCGATCCTCCTTGAGGTTGGTCGGGTCGTCGACAATCGTCGGCCCGTGCTGGCCATGACGCGCGGCGAGCCTGGAGTTTACGGGGCCGCCACCCGGCATCGACGAGGGTGAGGGTGAACGGTCGTGACACGGGCGCCATGACGACGCCAGTCAGTGGTTTTCCACTCGTGCTTCTCTTATCGGGTCTGCAACGGGCCCGTGACCCGCGCGGTAAGCGTCCCCCGATCCTGGGAGTCCCGAAAGCCCCATGGCCCTCCGTATCTAACCCCGACCCCAGCGCCGGTTCAGCCAGTTGTAGACGGGGCAAAAAACCAATCCGGCGTAGGCCCCGTAGAGAAAGCTCTCGGCAAGGCCCAACAGGAATCCGGGCCATGTCAGCCACTGGAAGGCGGGCAACAGCTGCTCCAGCAGAGCCTGCGCATGCAAATTCTCGGGCGCGATCAAACCGTAGACCACGCACAGGAGGAACGTCACGGACGCCCATATGCCGAGGGCCCAGCTCACAATTCTAGTGTCCATCATTCGGCGTTTCCTTCGATGGTTTTGCAACTTGGCCGGGCCCGGGCCCGGGCCCGATCCCGCTCAGTGGACATGGGGCGGTTTTCGGTCGTCCTCTCGCGAAACGCCGCCATCGCTGTCCTCCTCGGCTCGGCGCGACCCACGACCGCCGTGCCCGCCGTGCCCGCCATGACCGCCATGCCCCACAAGGTGCAGCCCTATGAAGGCTGCCCCGAACAGGAGCCAGGGCCAGTTGTCCACCACCCAATTCATCGGTCTTTCCTGGATCTTTCGGTGGAGCGTTCGGTCCGATCTCCGGCATGGCCGAAGTCTTGTCAGGATCGCTCCGATGAAACCTATGACGCGGCCGATCCAGGCTCCTTACAGAACAGGGGCGGATCACGCCGGGAGCGCTTCCGGCGCCGCCGCTTTTGAAGTCTCGGGGTCAGGTCGGTTCCGCACGGACAGATCGCGTCTCCGGGTGTCTGACCGGACCCGTGTCGTTTGAGATTGATCACCGCCAGCTTTTTGGCTCGGGACTTTATTGGCCGGCGGGATATAGTCCGGCCAACCCGTCCCCGAGACTGTCGAGCGTTTGGGATCAAACACGCATGTGTTTTTCAGCCACGGCCAGTTTCTCAGCAGGCGCCGCGCTGCTGATCATCGGCACGGTGACGGTTCGGCGCGCACGGCGGCGCGCTGAACTGCCCTTTGCTTTGATTCCGGTCTTGTTCGGCATTCAACAGCTGATCGAGGGAGCCATCTGGCTGACGTTTCCCGACAAGGCGCCGCTGTTGAACACAGTTCTGACGGTCGTCTATTCGGTTTTCTCGCACGTGCTTTGGCCGGTCTATGTTCCGATCGCGGTTCTGCTGCTTGAGCCCATACCGTGGCGTCGCCGGGTGTTGCTCGCCATTGCGTTCGTCGGGGCCGCGGTAGGCCTCTACCTGCTGTATTTCATCGTCAACTTGCCGATCGTTTCGAAGGTGCAGGGCGCGCACATCGCCTACGTGTCCCCACACTTCTATGCCGCCGCTGTAATGTTGCTGTACGTCCTCAGCACTTGCGTCAGCATGCTTTTTTCGAGCCACTCCAGGGTCAGGCTGTTTGGTCTCGCGGCCTTCGTGGCCTTCGTCGGGGCCTATGTTTTTTACGCCGTATGGTTGATCTCCGTGTGGTGCTTTTTCGCGGCAGTGCTCAGTGTCATCGTGTTGCTGCACTTCCCTCGGCGACCTCCGACCTCACAGCTTCGCTCGCCCGCTGTTTGACAGGGCGTTGCGGATGCGGGCGCGAAAGGCGTTCAGTCGCTCGCTACGCCTGACTCCCGAAACTCGCGGGCTGGGGCTGAAGCCAGAGCCAGGCCTTTGTGAGAAAAGGAAGGGGTCCGCGCCGCGCTCCGGCGTCCGCGTCCTTCGAACCGTCCTCTGCCTCGAACTGATCCTGTGCCGGATCCCGCGACAAACTCGCCCCTGACCTGCCCGCGCGGGTGTCACGCTCGCGACGCTCATGCCGCCAAGGCTGTGGTGGCGCCGGGGCGTGGAAGGGGTCGGCGACCACCTGAGGTCAGCACAGCCGCATGATCCGGCGCGCCGGTCATGTCTTCTGCCGGAGCGCCGGACCGGGCAAGAGCGATACTGGCGGGCTTGTCTCAGGCCAGGACTGCGAAGCTCAACGGTTCGTGCCGGGGCGCCGCGTAGCCGTCGATCAATTGTTCGGCAAAAGGCCGTTGCGCCGACAGGTCGCCATAGACGTCCAGATAGCGCCTCGCCATGGCCGTGGCCGAGAACCGCAGGTCGAACCGGGCGCGGATCGCCGCGCGGTCCAGCAGATGCGCCCGGCCGGCGGCGGCGACCGCCTGTTCCAGGGTGTCGACAAGGTAGCCGGTCTCCGCGTCCTCGATGACCTCCGGCGTCGAGCCGCAGCGGAAGGCCACCACCGGCGTGCCGCAGGCCATGGCTTCGATCATCACCAGGCCGAAGGGCTCGGGCCAGTCGATGGGGAACAGCAGGGCCTCCGCTCCGCCGAGGAAGCCCGACTTCTGGTGGTCGCCGATCTCGCCGATGAACTCGACCAACGGACTGGCGTCGACCATCGGCTTGATGACCGTCTCCCAATAGACCTTGTCGGCCGCATCGACCTTGGCCGCCATCTTCAGCGGCTTGTTCAGCTTGACGGCGATCTCGATGGCCCGGTCCGGCCGTTTCTCGGGCGAGATGCGGCCCAGGAAGGCCAGATAGCCCTCCGACTTCGGCGAGAACCGGTAGAGTTCGCCCGGCATGCCGTGGTGCACCGTGGCCTTCCAGTTGGCGAAGGGCAGGGGGCGTCGCTGGTCGTCCGAGATCGAGACGAGGCCGAACTGGGCCCAACGTTCATAGACGCCGCCGATGTCCTTCATGTCCAGGCGCCCGTGCAGGGTGGTGAGGGCCCGATCGGCGTACCGCTCGAACATCGGGAAATGGATCATGTCGGTGTGGAAGTGGATGACGTCGAAGTCGTCGGCGCGCTTCAGCACCTCCGACAGCATGACCATGTGCGCGGCCAGGTCCGACTTGAACGGCGCCGGATCCAGCCGGATCGCCTGATCGCGTACGGGGATGAGCCGCGCGCGCGTCTCGGCGTCGGCCGAGGCGAACAGGGTGACGTCGTGGCCCAGATCGACCAGAGCGTCGGTCAGGTGGGCGACGACCCGCTCGGTGCCGCCATACAGCCTGGGTGGCACGGCTTCGTACAGCGGCGTGACCTGGGCGATCTTCATGGACGGAGCTCCGGCATTTGAGAAGATGCGAGCCAACCCGCAGACAAGCCGGGCGCCGCCACTCGCCGCTTCTCGATCGCACCGACCTCGGCTTGCATGACGGCTTGCGCCGTCCGGGTGAAATCCTTTGCGCTGAGGCCAGGGTTGATCGGCTCCAGGAGCGACACGGTGATGACGCCTGACCGCTCGGGAAGGCCGCCGAGACCCCAGAAGCACCCCGAATCCAGGACAACAGGGAGGGCCGGGACGCCGAGCGCCTTGTAGAGAAACTCCACACCACGCCGGAATTCGATCGGTTCGCCGACCGCCTTGCGGGTGCCCTCCGGAAAGATCAGCACGGGGCGTCCGAGCGCCAGGGCCGCCCGACTTTGCACTGTCATTTCCCGAAGGGAGGCGGCCGCCGATGCCCGATCGATCAGGATCATGGGCGAGTGCCTCAGGTACCAGCCCATCACCGGGATACGCAGGAGTTCGCGCTTGGCCACAATCGCAACATCGGGAAACAGGATGAGGGCCGCCAAGGTTTCCCAGGTCGATTGATGGTTGGAGACAATCAGGCCCGGCACAGGATGATGGGGCCTCTTCGTGGGCGGCATTTTCATGACAGTGCCGCTGATCGGTCCCGTGGTCGTGCTGGGGCATCTCGCCGCCATGCTCCTGGGCGCCGTCGAGGGCGCGCTACTGGTCGGCGGCGTAAGCGCTCTCGCAGGCGCCCTGGCTGGCATCGGCATCCCGAAGGACTCGGTCATCCGCTACCAGGAAGCAGTCAAGGCGGACAAATTCCTGGTCCTGGCCCACGGCGCGCCGGAAGAGATCAAGCGCGTTCAGGTGTTGCTGAAGTCAGCCGCGCCCAGCGACTTGCAGGTTCATCATGGCACCTGCGCCGGCCATGAAGGTCACGCGGCCCAACAGCGGCACCATCACGCGCCGGCCGAGGCGAAGGCCTGAGCTGAGAACGGCGATCCGGCGCGCCAATCCGGCTCCGTCCGCGGCTTGAGATCCGGGACGGAGCCGGATTGGCGCAATTTGCCGGCGACCGCCGTCATGCGCCGAGTGAAGGGCCTCTGATCGCCCGGCCGCTTGAAGCGCCGACGGCCCGCGCCGTCGCCCCGCTGGCATCTCGACGACTTGGTCTGCGGGAAGGTGAGCAGACGCATGCACCCTGTAGCGGGCCGTGGCCAAGGCGAGCTCCTCGACCTCCTTGTCCAGCACCGGCGCCGCACAGAGGCCGCATCGAAGCAGAGCCCGGCCTCTGCACAATCAGCCAATTGAGCCGGAGATGTTCACGACTGACGGCTTGGCGTGATGTGGCGCAGCCCACGCATCAGCCCAGCCTTTCCTGACCACCCACGCGGTGAGGCGGGAGCTGCTCCACGCCGCGCCACCCGGGTTCGACAGGTTGTCTATCCGCAGAACGGTCCCTCCGGGCGACCGGAGATCGGGGCCTTAGTTTCCACCCTCCCGGCCCCCGGCGGCGCGGAGGAGGTCGCCGACCCGACGTCCGTTCACCCTGCAGGAGGCGCTCACGCGGTCGTGGACGATGACCCGGCCGTTCCGGCCCCGAACCGCGACGCAATCGAGCCGGCGGCGGGCGACGAGGCGAGCCAGGCGGTCACGGTCCGCGCGGCCGGTGGCGCTGTGCAGTTCGGGGGCGTCGAAGTCCGAAAGGCGCACCTCGATCCAGGCGGCCGGGTCGACGGCGTCACCCACGCACAGACTGTCGCCGTCGCCGACGTAGCGCACGATCCCCTCAAAGGCTTCCCCGGCGCGAGCGGGCAGCCGGCCCTCGCACGGATCGGCCCGGGCGACGGCCGGCGCCAGCAGGAGTCCGGCGGTGATCAGAAGCCATTTCATCGGCCCAGGGTGGCGCGGCGCCGGGCCGGGGACAAGCCCGACAGGGAGAGAAAGGAAGGCCGGACGGCGGGCGCTCCGTGGTGGAGCGGAGAAGGAGACCGCCATGAGACCGACCCCGACCCCGACCCCGACCCTGATCCGGGCGCCGGCCCCCGAACCACGCGGGCGCCGCCCCGCGTCGCCGACCCTCGTCCATGCGGCGCTGGACGATCAGACTTTGCTGGCCCTGATACTGGAGAGGATGGACCCGGAGACGGACCCTGCGCGGCTCGCCGCGGCCTTGCTCGAACGGTTCGGGAGCCTCGGCGGCGTCGCCGGCGCGGCGCCCGGCGAACTGGCCCAGGCGTCCAGCGCCGGGTCCGCCCTCCGGGCCGAGCTGACGCTTCTGCGCGAGTTCGCGGTCCGTCTTGCGCGCGCCGAAGCCAGCCGCCGCCCGGTCATCACGTCCTGGACCGCGCTGGTGGCCTATGTGCGGGCGGCGCTCGCTCACGAGCCGCGCGAGCAGTTCCGGACCCTTTTTCTGGATCGGCGGAATATCCTGCTTCGGGATGAAATGACGGCGGACGAGAGCGCCTACAGGCCCGACGCCCTTTCGCCCGTCGGCGCGGGAGGACTGACCCAGCTGATGCCGGGCACCGCCCTGGAGCTCGGCGTCCGCGACCGCTTCGATCCCGTCGAGAACCTGCGCGGCGGCGCGGACTATCTGGCGCGTCAGATCCGGCGGTTCGGTGATCTGCGGCTCGCGCTGGCGGCCTACAATGCGGGTCCGGCCCGCGTCGCGCGGCTGGGGCGAGTGCCGGATATAGCCGAGACCCAAGCCTATGTAGCGACGGTCGTGGACTGTTACCTGGCGCTGACGGCGGGGCAGGGAATCACCAGCTCGACCCAGTGTCGCCCGCGCGGAGCGGGGCGATGATCGGGGAAACGGGGACGGAGGCCGGACCCGGGGTCCCGACGTGCGGGGACGAGGACCTGCTGACGCGGGCGGAGGCGTCGGCCTTCCTGGCCCAGTTCGGCATCCGGCTGAAGCCGTCCACCCTCGCGCGGCTGTGGTCGACCGGCGGTGGCGGTCCGCCCTGCCGTCACGTGCGGTCCAGGCCCCATTATCCGCGCGGCTTGCTGCGGGAGTGGGCGCGATCGCAGATCACGGACGTCCGCACCGCCGCGCCGCCGGCGGCGAGAGGGCGCCGCCGTGGCTGACCATGGGATCAGAACGCCGCCGCCGCCGCCGACGGTCGCCGGTCTGCTGGCGGACCCGGCCGCCAGCTTCGCGATCAAGGATGTGGCCCGGCGATGGGCGGCGCGCGACTGCGTGGACGCCGCGACCGACGCCCGAGTGCTTTGTCAGGTGTTCGAGGCGGCGGCCGACCGGATGTTCGGAGGCGCGTCGTGACGTTCGAACCTGAAGGCGGGCCGGTCGAGACGGGCGGGCCGGAAGACCGGTTGCTGCCCTGGGATCGGGTTCGCGACGTCACGGGCCTCAGCCGGTCCACCGCGTGGCGTCTGCAACAGGTCGGGGATTTTCCCGAACCCGTGCGCATCTCGCCTAACCGGGTCGGCTGGTGGGAAAGCGAACTGACCGCCTGGAAGGCGACACGCAAGACCCGGGGGCTCCCCTGTCCCAGACCGCTGGTCCGACCCCGGGAGCCCAAGCTGATCCAGACCGCGCGATCGCCGCGTCGTCAGCCCGAAAAGCCCACTGCCGCCCCGGCGGCGGTCGTGCCGGAGGCTCCAAGCCCTGTGGCGCTGGCGGCCCCGCCCCGACGGAAACGACAGGTCTCCGCCGACCAGATCGATTTCGGATTCTAGGGCGAAGGGCCTGGCGACGGGCTCAGAGGCCGCCCCTGCGGATTTTGCCCATCACAATCGCACAAAGAGAGCCTGGCGGACATTTCAGCGCGATAAGGGAGTTTTACGGACATTTTGCCTTTGGCTGGCCGCCTAAGAGAAACTACGTTAAGTGACTATAGCGGACATTATTGCGATTTAAGGGACTGTGACGGACATTTCCTGTATTTCGCGCGGTCTTGGGAGACGGTCATGGCTGACATCCTCTTCACGCCCTCGGGCAGCGAAGCGACCGACAGGAAGATCCGCCGCGATCATGAAGGCGGCAAGCTCGTTCGCATCGCGACCGGCGTCTATGTCGAACCCGGCGCCGAGCCGGTCGACGCCGTCGTGCGTCGAAAATGGTCCACCATCCTCGGCAGGCTCGTTCCCGACGGCGTCGCCACCGACCGGACGGGCATGGAAAGCCAGCCGTGGAGGGACCGCTCCGGCGGCGCGCCGACCGGGGTCGGCCACGTCTTCGTCAGCGCGCCGCGGACCCGGGACGTGATCACCCTCCCGGGTCTTGAGATCCACATCCGTCAGGGTGTTGGACCCGTCGACGGCGACATCCCCTATCTAGGCTCCTGGCTGGCGGGACCGGTCCGAAAGCTGCTCGACAACCTCAGTCCGTCGCGCGCCCGGAATGGACCGGCCCGCACCCTCGGCAAGGCGGGGGTCGAAGCCGCTCTTGAAAGTCTGTGCTCGACCCACGGCGAAGAGGGCCTGAACCATATCCGGGACCAGGCCCGGGTTCTGGCGCCCGTCCTCCAGCGGGAAAAGGAATTCGAGGTCCTGAACGGTCTGATCGGCGCGCTGCTGCGGACCCGCCAGGACAAGCTCAGCACGGTCCAGGGACGGGCCCGCGCCGCCGGCGCGCCTCTGGACCCCGCCTGCGTCGGTCGCCTCGTGACCCTGGCGGATCATCTTCAGGCCCGCGCCCCCCTGTCGATCGCCGATCGGGACGCGACGCCCGGCCGCAAGACGAGCGGCGCGTTCATGGAGGCTTATTTCTCCAACTTCATCGAAGGCACGGAGTTCGCCGTCAGCGAGGCCGTCGAGATCGTCTTCGAAGGCAAGATGCCCGATGCCCGGCCGGAAGACGGGCACGACGTCCTGGGCGCCTATCTCCAGCTCGTCGATCTGGGGCCGCGCGCGGCTGTGCCCCGCGGGGCGGACGCCTTTCTCGCCGAGATCCAGGAACGGCACCGGATCCTGATGGACGCCCGGCCGTCGGTCCGGCCGGGTCAGTTCAAGACGCGAACCAACAAGGCCGGGGATACGACCTTCGTCGCCCCTGACCGCGTCGAGGGAACCCTGCGGGAGGGCGTATCGATACTCGAGACCCTGAAGGACCCGTTCTCGCGCGCCGTGTTCGTCCATTTCCTGCTGTCGGACGTCCATCCTTTCAATGACGGGAACGGGCGCCTGAGCCGCATCATGATGACGAAGGAGCTCATGGCTGGCGGCCTGTCCCGCATCGTGATCCCGACGGTGTTCAGGGAAGACTACCTCGACGCCTTGCGCGCCCTGTCGCGGCGGAACGACCCCTCCATCCTGGTGCGGTCGCTCGAATTCTGCCAGCGCGTGAGCGCCGCCTGCTCGGAGGAGACGACGGAGGCCGCCATCACGACGTGGGCGCGCGCCTATGCCTTCTGCGAGAGTCCGCGTCACGCCCGGCTGACGATGCCGAACCCGGCCCTGGTCATCGAGACGCATGACGGCACGCCGGCGCCTGCAGACTATTGGCAGGCGCTCAGGCGCGACCGGGGCGCGCCGATGCCGATCTGATCCGTGAACCGTGTCGACCAGGGTTCTGCCTCGCGCTTGGGAGCTCGCCATTTAGCGGATGCCGGCAGGCCCGACGAACCGGCCCGCCGGGCCAATGTCCGCTTACGACCCGCCCTGAGCGGAGATTGGCGCGGGCGCCGCCGGACGTCTAGAACTGACCTTTCGCAACGTCCGCTGCCCGAAAAGCGCTCGCCTCGGTCCTGGAGGGCGTTCTTAAGACGTGCCCTACGCCCTGATCTGGCGCAGCATAATGTGACGCTCACCGACCTCAGGCGTTGATCCTTCGGGACAGCTGATTCAATCTCTGTCAAACGGACTTCAGAATGAACCTGGCATTACGTGCAGATGGAGCGGCCCTGGCGCCCATTTCGCCGCGCCTCGAGCTGGGCGCGTACGAATCGTTGTGGCTGGAGCAGGGCGCGACCTTCAAGACGCTCGCAGACCGTTTCGCTCGGGACCCGTCGGCTCTTCCGTCCGATTTCGTGTCCCGCTCCGCCGCCGAGGCGGCTGCGGACGAGGTGTTCGCCCGGCTCAAGAAGTCGGGCGTCCATCGGTTCGGCGTCCGGATCAACCATGCCGGCGACTATCCCGAACGGCTTCGCGACGCGCGCCACCCGATCGAAGTCCTCTACTACCAGGGGGCATGGGAGCTCACCGAGACCCGCTCCATCGCGGTCGTAGGGGCGCGGAAAGCCACAGAGCAGGGCACCCAACGAGCAGCCCAGATCGCCAAAGGCCTGGTTGAGCGTGGGTTCACCGTCGTGTCCGGGCTGGCAGAGGGTATCGACCGCGCGACGCACACCGCCGCCTTGGGATGCGGTGGCCGCACTATCGCCGTCATCGGAACACCGCTTGGACAGTACTATCCGAAAGCCAACAGGGACCTTCAGGACCAGATCGCCACGGATCATCTGCTGATCTCGCAGGTGCCGCTGTTGCGCTACGGCAAACAGGGGCCCCAGCAGAATCGCCTGTTCTTCCCCGAGCGAAATGTGACGATGAGCGCCCTCACCGAGGGCACCGTTATCGTGGAGGCGAGCGACACGTCCGGGACCCTCACTCAGGCACGGGCCGCCCTGCACCAGGGCCGCAAGCTCTTCATCCTCGACAGCTGTTTCGACCCGTCGCTGAAGCTGACGTGGCCCCGGAGGTTCGCCGACCTGGGCGCCATTCGCGTTCGATCGATGGATGACATCTGGAACGCCCTTGCATGACGATCCGCTTCAGGCAGATCGATGACAGCAACCGCGGCGATCACTACCACCTGACGCCGGCGGACGCCTGCCTGTACCTCCTCGAGTTCACGTCGGGGCAGGGCTATTCGTACAGCAAGGCGAACTCCCTGATTTCCAATCTCAAGAAGAAGCCCACGGCATCAGCGGCCGAGCTTGGCTACAAGCGGGAAGCGATCGGGAAGTGCGCCGGCGCGCTCGGAAAGGCGCTGAACCACGACTGGATCCGGCAGTCCGTCATCGTCCCTATTCCGCCCTCGAAAATGGTGGGCGACCCGGCTTACGACGACCGTATGTTCGACATGGCAGCGGCGATCCAGCCTGCCGCTGATGTTCGCCGGCTCATCCGCCAAACCCGGTCCATGACCCCTTCTCATGAAGCGGGGAGCGTTCGAAACACGGTCGAGGATCTCCTGGGAGCCTACGAGATTGACGAGTCTCTTGCCGTCGCGCCCGTCGGCCAAATCGGAATTCTGGACGACGTCCTGACGGCCGGCACCCATTTTCGGGCGGCCCACACGATCCTGTCGCGCAGATTTCCAGGCGTGGCTATCACGGGCATCTTCATCGCGCGCCGGGTCTTCGCCAATCCATTTGCCGCCGCCCAGGGCTGAGGATCTGGAGCGGGCCGCCGGAACCGCCGGCGGATCGCGCGTCTGCGAAGCCTTCCTTAAAGGGCTGTCTCTCGGCCGGAAACGCCAGCGAGTTCGTTGAAGCGAAGGCGAGCCTTGGCTTCGTCGTAGAGAATCTCGCTCTGCCGGGGCGGCGCGACGACATAGTACATCGTGACCGGCGCCAACGTCAGACGCTCGCGACGCCAAAGCGCGAACCCCTCCCGACCCTCCAGGCGGGTCCAGGTTCCGGCGTCGTTGGGATGGTCCGGGATCAACGCCATGGGAGCTCTTTCGATAACGGGTCGCGGTGGATTGAGGCCGGGAGACGGATTTGGATGAAACGCCCTGCAAAAGGCCGCGGCCGAGCGGGGTCGAATCAGCCCCGGTCTCGGTTCCAATCAATGCTTTTCAGGGCGCTTTGTCTCGTTTCGGGCGGTAGTTTTGCGCGGCGACTGCCCCACTACTGCCCCACTAACTCGATTTTGCCCAAAAAATCATCCGTATGCGGAGGGTGGCTCTCCGCCAGATGTATGTTTTTGTTCAGGAAAAATGGTGGATGCGACAGGGATTGAACCTGTGACCCCCTCGGTGTGAACGAGGTGCTCTCCCGCTGAGCTACGCATCCGGCCGATTCAGGAGGCGGGGACTTAGCCCGGTCGTCCGGGGCTGGCAAGCCGTCAGATGGCGCGGGGGTTCGCCGCCCGGTGCAGGGTCTCGACCGCGGCGATCAGATCGGAGAAGCAGTCGATGACGATGTCGCCGCCCAGTTCAGCGAGGGGGGCGTCGTTGTAGCCGAAGCCGGCCACCACGCAGGGCACGCCCGCCGCGCGGGCGCTGCCGGTGTCGGTGGTGGCGTCGCCGACCATCACCGCCCGGGCCGGATCGCCGCCCGCCAGCTGAACCGCTTCTCTCACATGGGCCCCGTCCGGCTTGCGGGCGCTGACCCGATCCGGACCCGCGACCACGACGAAATGGCGCGCAAGGCCGAGGGCGTCGATCAGGGCGACGGCCAGGTCGGTGCGCTTGTTGGTCGCGACACACAGGAGGGCGCCGCGCGCAGAAAGCTGGTCCAGCGTCTCGACCACACCCTCGAACGCCCGGCTGTCGTCGGCGATGTGGCCGATATAGTCGTCGATGAAATGGTCGAACAGTTCGGGTTCGGCCGCCTCGTCCCAGACGGCGCCGGCTTCGGCGAAACCATGACGCAGCAGGGCGCGCGCGCCGTGGCCGACCAGGTGGCGGGCGGACGACAGGGGCACGGGCGGATAGCCGCGCGGGGCCAGCATGCGGTTCAGCGTACCGATCAGGTCCGGGGCGGAGTCCACGAGCGTGCCGTCCAGATCGAAGGCGATGGTCCAGCCCTCGAGATCGCGTATGCGCATCGGCATCTCCCCCAGTCCGCCGGGATGGGCTAGACCGCTGGCGACGACTAACCGCCGGACCGATTCATGACCAGTACCCCTCGCGCAGCCATCATCCTCGCCGCCGGCCAGGGCACGCGGATGAAGTCGCCCCTGCCCAAGGTGCTGCACCCGGTCGGCGGCCGCGCCATGCTGGATCACGCCATCGATGCCGCCGAGGCGCTGGGCTGTGAGCGGATCATCGTCGTAGTCGGAAATCACTCACCCGAGGTGCGGGCCCATGTGGTCAAGCGGCTGGGCGAGACCGCGATCGCGGTGCAGGATCCGCCGATCGGCACCGGCCACGCCGTCCGCTGCGCCGAGGCGGCGCTGAAGGGGTTCGCGGGTCAGGTGGTGGTCACCTATGGCGACGTGCCGCTTTTGAAGGCTGCCGACATCGAGCCGGTCTTCGCCTCGGCGGACGGGGTCACGGTCATCGGCTTCGAGGCCCGCGATCCGGGGGCCTATGGCCGCCTGGTCATGGACGGCGAGACCCTGGCGGCCATCACCGAAGCCAAGGAGGCGTCGGCGGAGGTGCTGGCCCTGACGGCCTGCAACTCCGGCGTCATGGCCGCGCCGTCCGCCCTGCTGTTCGGGCTGCTGGCGGAGGTCAGGAACGACAACGCCAAGGGCGAATACTATCTGACCGACGTGGTCGAGCTGGCCCGCAAGCGCGGTGAACCGACCCGCGCCGTCTTCGCGGGCGAGGACGCCGTCATGGGGGTCAACGCCCAGGCCGAGCTGGCGGTGGCCGAGGCCCTGTTCCAGACGGTTCAGCGCGAAACCTTCCTCGCCGCCGGGGTGACCATGCCGGCGCCCGAGACGGTGCATTTCTCTTTCGATACCGAGATCGGCGGCGGGACGACGATCGAACCCTATGTCGTCTTCGGCCCGGGCGCGAAGATCGCGGGCGGCGCGCGCATCCGCAGCTTCAGCCATATCGAGGGGGCGACCGTCGCCGCCGGGGCCGAGGTTGGTCCCTATGCCCGGCTGCGGCCCGGCGCAGACCTGGGCGAGGGGGTCAAGGTCGGCAATTTCGTCGAGGTCAAGAACGTCCGCATGGACGCCGGGGCCAAGGCCAATCACCTGTCCTATCTGGGCGACGGCGTGGTGGGGGCGAAGGCCAACATCGGCGCCGGCACGATCTTCTGCAACTACGACGGCTTCTTCAAACACCGCACCACGATCGGCGAGGGGGCCTTTGTCGGCTCCAATAGTTCGCTGGTCGCGCCGGTGACGGTCGGGGCGGGCGCCATGGTGGGCTCGGGTTCGGTGGTCACCGCCGATGTGGCTCCGGGCGATCTGGCGCTGGCGCGCGGAACCCAGACCGCCAAGCCCGGCTGGGCGGCGCGGTTCATGGAAACCATGCGGGCGAAGAAGGCGGCGAAGGCGAAATGAGCGCCGACGACCAGAAGCGCCACGCCGGCGAAGCCGCCGCCCTGCGCGTCGAGCCCGGCATGGTCGTGGGCCTGGGCACCGGCTCCACAGCCGCCTGGTTCGTCAAGGCGCTGGCGGCGCGCGGGCTGGACGGTTTGCGCTGCGTGCCGACGTCGGAAGCCACGGCAGAATTGGCGCGTGAGCTCGGTCTGACCCTGTCGACGCTCGAGGACACGCCGCGAATTGACCTGACGGTCGACGGCGCCGACGAGGTCGGGCCGGGGCTGGCCCTGATCAAGGGCGGCGGCGCGGCGCTGCTGCGCGAGAAGCTGGTGTGGGAGGCCTCGGCCCGCTGCCTCGTCATAGCCGACAAGGCCAAGGTGGTGCCGGTGCTGGGCGCCTTCGCCCTGCCGATCGAGGTGGTCGCCTTCGGCCACAAGACCACCGCCAACCGCATCGCCGATGTGCTGGCCGATCATGACATCGCCATGCCTGCCCGCGTGCGCTCGGCGGAGCGGGGGCTGGTTCGGACCGACGGCGGCAACCTGATCTATGACGCGAAATGCGTCGCCATTCACGACCCGGTGCGCCTGGCTGATGACCTGAAGCTGATCACCGGCGTGGTCGAACACGGCCTGTTCCTCGACCTTGCGGACGAGGCGATCATCGGCACGGATGACGGATTCGAATTGCGGACGCCCTGAGGCGGCCTATTCGGCGGGGGCTGGCTGTTCGGCCTCGTCTCTCTCACGCAGTCGCTCATGAGACCGGCGGATCGAATTGGCGATCTCGTTGCGGTCGGCCTGGGTGGCCAGATGATTGCGTTCGGCGCCGTAGAGGCCGTCGAGATAGGCCAGGTCCCAGTCCGTCAGGCTGTCGCTGGTCTCCGGGGCCTGGAAGACATTCAGGATGGTGGCGTAGCCGCTGGTGTCGGCCTTGGGGTCGATCTGGGCCAGGGACACCATGGCGATGTAGTCGGCCAGCTGAAGCACCGAGACGTCCGATACCTCGTCGACGTCGACGATGACGATCGCGCGGGTCAGATTGTCGACGATCTGGGTCGTCAGGCGGGACGCGGAGGCGACCGCGATCTGGGGCGCGTAGTCGGCAGCGCTGACGCAGGCGCCCGTGCAGACGCCGGGGATACGGACGGCGATGTCCCCGGTCTCGGAGTCCACCGGGATGGCCAACTGCCACCAGCGCACCGGCCGATCCGTCTCGACGAAATCGCGCAGGGCCGCGCCACCCCGATCCATGCCGGCGCCCCCCATACGGAAGGCGCGGCGACGTTCCTCGGTCAACTGGCGAGCGAGGTCGCCGGCGTCGGCGGTGGCGATGACCAGGATGTTCGGTGTGCAGCCCGGCCCCCCAACCGAAAGGCCCACATCCTCCGCGACGGTCGAGATGCGGTCGGACAGATAGCGGGCGACCTCTCCGTCGAGGTTCGCGACGCCGACACAGACGCGGTCTTTCCAGCGCGCGAGGCCGCGGTTGCGGTTGGGCTCGGCGACCTCGCCGACGAAGTCGCGGATCAGGCTGTCCAGCGTCCGTCCGGAGACGACCACGTCTTCCAGTTGGACCGGGTCCTGGCTGACGACAGGGCCGGAAGTCTGCGGCGGGGCCAGAAGCAGCGCGCCGGCGAGGAACAGTTCGATCATCATGCACGCCCTGATTTGATACTTTTGCGGTCACTAACGGGCCGGATCGGACACGGTCAACGCGAATCGGCGCGGATCGATGTTCCGGTCACGAAACGAGGTTCGGACGACACGCCCGGACGACGCCTTATACGGGCGGCTCCGGCTATTCCGGCGCGGGCGACTTGCCGGTCGGGGAGGGGATGGCTACCTGCCACGACGAACCTTCCGGGAAATGCGCTGTGGCAAAAACCTACGACTACGACCTGTTCGTCATCGGCGCCGGCTCGGGCGGCGTCCGGGCGGCGCGCCTGACCGCGCTTGGCGGAAAGCGCGTGGCCATCGCCGAGGAGCATCGGGTCGGAGGCACCTGCGTGATCCAAGGCTGCGTGCCCAAGAAATTCATGGTCATGGCCAGTGACTTCGCTCACCAGTTCCATACCGCCGAAGGCTATGGCTGGACCGTCGAGGCCAGCTTCGACTGGCCGGAATTCCTCCAGGCCAAGGATGTCGAGATCGCCCGGCTGTCGGGCATCTACGCCGCCAACCTGGGCAAGGCGGGCGTCGACCTGATCCATGGCCGCGCAGTCCTCAAGGACGCTCACACGGTCGAGATCCTCGGCAAGGACCAGACCGTCACGGCCGAGCGGATCCTGATCGCCACCGGCGGCCGGCCCTGGGTTCCGGAAGGTCTGCCGGGGATCGAGCACGCCATCACCTCCGAAGAGGCCTTCCACCTGCCGCAACTGCCGAAGCGCATCCTGATCGCCGGTGGCGGCTATATCGCCGTGGAGTTCGCGGGGATTTTCGCCGGCCTGGGCGTCGAGACGACGCTGATCTATCGCGGCCCCAACATCCTGCGCGGCTTCGACGATGACGTGCGCGCCCATCTGGCGGGCGAGATCGAGAAGCGGGGCATCAAGGTCATCCTGGGTTGCCAGCACGAGGCCATCGAGAAGACGGAGACCGGCCTGCTCAGCGTGCTGGGGAACGGCATGAAGATCGAGACCGACGTCGTCATGTTCGCCACCGGCCGCGTGCCGCACGTCAAGGCGCTGGGGCTGGAGACCGCCGGAGTCGAATTGAACGACGACGGGGCCATCAAGGTCGATGCGCTCTCGAAAACCACCGCCGACAGCATCTGGGCCATCGGCGATGTCACTGACCGGATGAATTTGACACCCGTGGCGATCCGGGAGGCCGTGGCGTTTCACGAGACAGTCTATCGCGACAATCCGCAGGCCTTTGACTATGCGGCCGTCGCCAGCGCGGTGTTCAGTCAGCCGCCCGTCGGTACGGTGGGTCTGACCGAAAGCGAGGCGCGGCACAGCTGTCCGGGCGAGGTCGATGTCTATCTTACCCGCTTCCGTCCGATGAAATACGCCTTCACCGGCTCCGACGAGCGGGTCCTGATGAAACTGGTCGTCGACGGCCAGAGCCAGAAGGTCGTCGGGGTCCACATCGTCGGACCCGAGGCGCCGGAGATGATCCAGCTGGCCGCCATCGCCGTGAAGGCCGGTCTGACAAAGGCGCAATGGGACGCCACCTGCGCGGTCCACCCGACCATGGCCGAGGAACTGGTCACGCTGAAAGAGAAACAACAGCCCGGAAATATGTCGGCGGGCTGACAAACGCGACACCGGGTTCATTGTCCCCGAACGGCCATCCGCCTATCTTGGCGGCATGAGTATGCGCTGGACCCCCGATAGCTGGAGACAAAAGCCCGTTGTGCAGATGCCGACGGACTATCCCGACATGGCCGCTCTCGCGCGTGTCGAGGATGATCTTCGGGCCCTTCCACCGCTGGTCTTCGCCGGCGAGGCCCGGCGTCTGACGGCCAAACTGGCCGAGGTTGAGGCTGGGAACGCCTTTCTGCTTCAGGGCGGCGACTGCGCTGAGAGCTTCAAGGAATTCTCGACCGACAATATCCGCGACACCTTCCGCCTGATCCTGCAGATGGCGGTGGTCCTGACCTTCGCGGGCCGCAAGCCGGTGGTGAAGGTTGGCCGCATCGCGGGCCAGTTCGCCAAGCCGCGCTCATCCTCGGTCGAGCAGATCGACGGGGTCGAGCTGCCCAGCTATCGCGGCGACATCATCAACGGCATGGCCTTCACGCCGGAAGAGCGCTTGCCGGATCCGCAGCGACTGCTGCGCGCCTACAACCAGTCGGCCTCGACCCTGAACCTCCTGCGCGCCTTCGCCGGCGGCGGCTATGCCGACCTGTACAACATCCACCGCTGGACGATGGGCTTCGCGGCCGACAGCGCCTATGGCCACAAATACCGCGAACTGGCCGACAAGATCACCGAGGCCCTCGCCTTCATGGAGGCCGTCGGCGTCACGCCCGAGAGCCATCCCGACCTGAGCCGGGTCGAGGTCTTCACCAGCCACGAGGCCCTGCTGCTGAACCTCGAGAGCGCCCTGACCCGCCTGGACGGCGCTACGGGCGAATGGTTCGACACCTCGGCCCACATGGTCTGGATCGGCGAGCGCACCCGCCAGCTGGACGGCGCCCATATCGAATTCGCGCGGGGCATCCGGAATCCGATCGGTCTGAAGTGCGGGCCGACCATGGAGCCTGACGTCCTGCTGGCCCTGATCGATGTGCTGAACCCCGACAATACGCCGGGTCGGCTGACGCTGATCGGCCGCTTCGGATCGGACAAGGTGCATGACCGCCTGCCGCGCCTGATGAAGGCGGTGAAGGAGAACGGCAAGCGCGTGGTCTGGTCGATCGACCCGATGCACGGCAATACGCTGAAGGCGGGCAACGGCTACAAGACCCGGCCGTTCGAGCGCATCCTCGGCGAGGTCCGGGGCTTCATCGACGTCGCCGAGGCAGAGGGCGTCCACCCGGGCGGCGTGCATCTGGAGATGACCGGCCAGAACGTCACCGAATGTCTCGGCGGGGCCCAGGCCCTGACAGAGGACGACCTGTCCAGCCGCTATCATACCCATTGCGACCCCCGCCTGAACGCCGACCAGGCGCTGGAGCTGGCCTTCCTCGTGGCCGAGCGGCTGAAGGCCGGACGGCGCGCGCAGTCGGAAGCGGCCTGAGATGGAAGGCGTCGGCAGACCCGCGGGCGACGCCGCTGAACTCGAGGCGGGTGGCGGGCGCTGCGCCTATCAGGGCGCGCCGGGGGCCTTCAGCCACGAAGCCTGTCTGGACCTGCGG
Organism: Brevundimonas sp. UBA2416; assembly: GCF_002343105.1. Classification (NCBI taxonomy): domain Bacteria; kingdom Pseudomonadati; phylum Pseudomonadota; class Alphaproteobacteria; order Caulobacterales; family Caulobacteraceae; genus Brevundimonas; species Brevundimonas sp. UBA2416. The sequence continues at coordinate 17,319 of NZ_DDRM01000015.1, read as the reverse complement.
CCGTGGGACGAGGCTGTCGCCTACGACACGTTTGAGGCCGCCATCGCTGCCCTCAAATCCGGGGACGTCGGTTGCGCCCTGATCCCGGTCGAGAACACGACTATCGGCCGGGTAGAGCCGGCGGCCACACTGGTCGAGGCGGCGAAACTGAGAGTGGTGTCCGAGGTCTGGCGACCCATTCGTCTGGCCCTGATGGCGCCGGCTGGAGCCAGCCTGCGGACGGTGAAGACCGCCGAGAGCCATCCGGTCGCCCTGCGCCAGTGTCCGGCCTCGCTGGCCGCCCTGGGCATCACGCCTGTCGAGGCCTTTGACACCGCCGGCGCCGCGCGGGCGGTGGCGGAAGCGGGCGACCTCAGCCGCGCCGCGGTAGCACCGGTCCGGGCCGCCGAGGTCTATGGATTGTCGATTTTGCGCAACGACATCCAGGATTCAGAAGACAATCGCACGCGTTTTGTCCTGTTGAGCGCCAGGGCAGGTTGACGTCGCACAATCCGTGCGCCCTCTGGGCGTATGGTCCGTTCGCAAGCCATCGCTGCGACTGCATTCGCCCGCGTTTTCGCGGCCGCGGACCTGTATTTCTACGGCTTTCGATACGCCGGCTGAGGCCTCGGGGACATCGTCCTGACGGCCTCGCCGGCGACCGCCCCGGGACGGGGCGGCGGCTCGCAAATCCTCATTGCCGCTCATCGAAATCGAAAGCCGTTTCCAGTGTCCAATTCATGCACCAAGCCCGCCCTCCAGCAAGTCTGGCCCGCCGTCTCGGAGATCTCGCCCGAGCATATGGCGCTCGCTGCCCTGCGCCACGAGATCGACCAGATCGATGACGATCTGCTGGCCCTGTTCGAACGCCGTCTGGCCATCGCCGCCCGCGTCGGCCAGGCCAAGGATGCCCCCGCCGGGCCCCATGTGAAGCTGCGGCCTGACCGCGAACAGGCCGTGCTGGCGCGGATGCTCGAGCGTGCCCGACCTGACAACCAGGAGGCGGTCGAGAGCCTTTGGCGGCAGATCGTTGGCTGGGGCCTGGCCCGTCAGGGCCGGATCAAGGTCCAGGTCTGGTCGCCGGTGGAGCCGACCCGGGCGTTCGACGGCGCGCGCCTGCGCTTCGGCGCAGCGGCCGATATGCGCGCGGTCCGCGACCCGCAGGCGGCCCTCGCATGGGCCGCCGAGGGCCACGGGGTCGCCGTCCTGGCGGTCAATGCCGATGACGCCTGGTGGACGGGACTGCGTCGCGAATGGTCGATGCTGAGCGTCTTCGACGGGTTCGGTGGTGAGACGCCCACGGCGCTGGCCGTCGGCCGGATCGATCCGGCGGCCCTGCCGACCGGACGGCGGGTCATTGTCGATGCGGGCGGCGACGCCGGCGACGGCGGCGGCATCCGCCGGCGCGGTCTGGCGACACACCACGGATGGACGCTGTCGCTGACCGACGCGAAACTTTCGGTCGGTGGAGACGAGGGCTGCGTCGGCGCGATCGGCTGATCGGGTTGCGCCTCAGGGTCAGCCAGCCTTGGCGGCCCGGATGGCGCGGTCGATATCGGCAGGCTGGATGCTGGCCATCGCCCGACCGTTGATGAAGAAGGTCGGTGTCCCACGAAGGCCGAGGCTGGTTGCCGACAACTGGATGTCGGCCAGATGCCGGGCGATCTCGGGACCCGCCATCGCCGTCCGGGCGGTCGGCATGACCACGCCGTTGGCGGCGAGAATGCGATCGACGGCGGCCTTGGTCAGGGCCGGTTCGGCCATCAGGGCGCGGAATACCGGAAGGTATTTGCCCTGACGGTGGGCCGCCTGGGCCGCGCGAGCCGCGTAGTGGGACGTATCCTCCGCTCCGCGGTCAAGGATCGGCCAGTCCTTGAACACGAACCGGACGTCAGGGTGCGCCTGCATCAGGCGCAGCACTTCGGGGGCCGTCGATTTGCAGCCAGGGCAACGGAAATCGAAGAACTCGACCACCGTCACCCGGGCGTCGGCGGGGCCGAAGGCCGGATCGCGGGGATCGGCGGCGAGCAGGGACGGAATGGCCGCAGCGCGCTGGTTGATGGCCTCGGTGAGCGCGCGTTCTTCCTTGGCCTGGAGGGCGACGCTGACCTCCTGCAGGATTTCCGGGTTCTCCAGCAGATAGGAGCGGACCCGGCCATCGAAGTCGCCGCCGGTCGCATAGGGGGCGACGGCGAGGACAAGGGCGATGATCGATACGGCCAGGGCGGCCATGCTGGCGCGCGGCCCTGTCAGAAAGCCGCCGCGGGGTGTCTCGGGCGTGTCGGTCATGCGGTCTCTCGGTACGAAGGCCTAGCCGGCGGGAATGACGCCGCCGCGGTCACGGCGGCTGTTGCGGCGGTCGACGTCATCAATGTCCTGTTGGGTCGCGCCCGAGGCGAAGACGATGTCCATGGCGCGGGTCCATTCAGCCGTGCCGGGCTCCAGCATATCGCGGGCGCGCAGGGCGAACTGGGTGGCCTGTACCTCGGCGCCGCCGGCGAAATACATCTCGGCCGAGGCCAGCCGCGCCTCGCCCTCCTTGCCCTGGGCGCCATAGGCCTGGCTCATCAACCGCCAGGCCATGGTGTTGTCATTTTCGAGCGCGGTAGCGCGCTTCAGCTCGGCGATCGCCGCATCTAGCAGGGCGCGGTCATGGGTCTCGATAAGGGCATGGGCGAGGTTGATGCGCAGAAGCGGGGCGTCGGGCAGCAGGTCGACGGAACGTTGGTGGGCGCCGATCGCCTCCGCGGGCCGGCCTTCCTCGAACAGGATCTGGCCCTTGAGCTCCCAGAAATACGGGTTCTCGGGCTGCTCGGTCAGGAGGGCGTCGACGGCGGCGACGGCCTTGTCCGTCTGGCCGTCGCGGTACCAGGCGATGGCGCGGGCATAGCGCCCGGGAAGGGAGACATCGCTTTCCGGATAGTCCCGCAGCGTCTGGCTCGGTTCATCCATGAAGGCGTGAATCTTGGCCAGGATCAGGGCGTGCTGGGCAACCCGCTCGGGACTGTCCCTGCGATCGTAGTTGGACTGTTCCGACACGAAACGGCGCAGGTTCTCGATCCGGTCGGACGACAAGGGATGGCTGCGGAAATAGGGGAACCGCCGGGCGTCGGAGAAGACTTCCTGTGAGCGGAAATTCTCGAAGAAGCTGACCAGTCCCCGGCCGGACTCGCCGGCGTTCTCCAGGGCGCGCGCGCCGGTGTTGTCGGCCTCGCCCTCCTGGTGGGTCATGTAGCGCAGGGCGCTCAGCGTACCGAAATACTGGCTGTTGCCGAGCAGGACCGCGCCGGCCTGAGGCGAACCCGCCGCGATGGCGAGGGCGCCGAGAGCCATGGTCATGAGCATCGGCTGCATACCGGCGTTTTGCGCCCCGTCGCGCAGGGTGTGGCGGTTCTTGATATGCCCGGCCTCGTGGGCCAGCACGCCCAGCAGTTCGTTGGCGGTTCGGGTCTTCAGGATCAGGCCGGTGTTTATGCCCATGATCCGCCCACGCGTAGCGAAGGCGTTCAGATCGTTGTCATTGATGAGCAGGATCTCGACCTCGGTCGGCTCCAGTCCCATGGCGACGAGGACCGGGTCGGCCCACTCCTGAATGATGCCCTCGATCTCGGTGTCCCGAATCGCGCTCTGGGCCGAGGCTGGCGAGGCCGCCGCCAGCACAAGGCCGACGGCGGCGACAACGCCTGATGCACGGAAGGCGGTGCGGGAAAACCAGTTCAAGCCGAACTCCTCATACCCGGAACACCCCCGCGACAATCCTCACTATCTAATCACGGCCATTCAGCGGCGCCACCATCCGCGTTTGGGCTTCTCGGGCGGCGCCACGATCTGGTTCGGGTCGTCCGCGATGAGGGCGGCGACGTCGATTTCGGGTTGCGGGACCGGCGTGGGGTCGACCACGACGGCGATTTCGGGGGCCGGAGCTGCTTCGGGTTCCGCTGCGGCCTCCGCAGGGGTTACGTCCAGAACGGCCGGTTCCGCGGCCGACTCGATCTCGTTGGGTTCGACCTCCGACGTGGGTTCCACGGCCGACTCCGCCGTGGCGCTGGCCGAGACCTTGCGGCGAACCCGACGTCGCTTGGGTTCCTCTGCGACCGCCACAGGGGCGGCGTCGGCTGAGTCGTCGATGACCACCGCCATCGGCGTGTCGGGTGAGCCGTCCGGCGGCATGCCTTCATTGGTGGCGCGGGTCTCGACCTTGACCTCGTGGGTCAGGCCCTGCTCGCTGCCACGATCCCGACCACGGCCCCGACCCCGACGACGACGCGAACGTCCGGTGCGCTCGCCGCCGCCTTCGTCCTCGGGACGCTCGCCGATGGTTTCGCTGACGTCGCCGGATGCGGCAGAGGCCACGGGGGTCTCGGCGCGCGCTTCGCTCCGGTCCGGATTGATCGGGTCGAACCAGACATAGGGGTCTTCGAGCGACGGCGTGCGACCGCGCACCCAGTTGAAGCCGTCGCGCTCGCCGCCTTCTTCCCGCACCCGGCGTCCGCCACGGCGGCCCCGTCGGCGACGGCGGCCGCTTTCGCTGTCGTCGTCATCCTCGCCTGCGGCCGGAGCAGCGGCGGGCGCGGCGTCGTCGGTCGAGGCGTCGGCGCTGTCACGGCGTCCGCCCCGACGACGGCGGCCGCGGCCACGGCCGCCTTCACCCTCGGCGCGTTCCGCGCGCTCGCGCGGCTGGTCGTCGCCGGAGTCCTCGGCGTCGAGGTCGGAATCGTCGTCGCCGGCGATGAACTCCTCGCCGTCCTCGTCATCATCCGCCCAGGCGCTGTCGTCGAAGTCGTCGTCGAGATCGACGAAGGCTTCGGGGCGTTCGAGCGGAACGAAGTCCTCGTTGGTTTCGGTGCGTTCGACGGCGTGCTCGCCCTGGCCGAGGCTGTCGTCGATCAGGATGACCACGTTCAGGCCGCGCTGGGTCAGCATGCGCTGCAGATAGTCGCGCTTGTGGTTCAGGATGTAGAGCGCGACGGCGGTGCAGAGGCGCAGATTGATCGAGCCCGCGCCGTTCTTGCCGGCCTCGATATCGACAGCCCGCAGGGTCATCAGGGCGGCGCTCTCGGCGGAGCGGACGCGTCCGGCTCCCTGGCAGTGCGGGCAGACTTCGGTGGCGCCTTCGATGACGCCGAGACGGCGGCGCTGACGGCTGATCTCCATCAGGCCGAAGCCGGAGATACGGCCCATCTGGATGCGGGCGCGATCCTTGGCCAGGGCGTCCTTCAGGGCCTTTTCGACGGCGCGGTTGTTCTTCGACTCATCCATGTCGATGAAGTCGATGACGATCAGGCCGCCGAGGTCGCGCAGACGCAGCTGGCGGGCGGCCTCGACGGCGGCCTCCATATTGGTCTTGGTGGCGGTGGCCTCGACGTTGCGTTCCTTGGTCGAGCGACCCGAGTTGACGTCGATGGCGACGAGGGCCTCGGTCTGGTTGATGACCAGATAGCCGCCCGAGTGCAGGGGCACGATCGGCTGGTGAATCTGGGTCAGCATCTCCTCGATGCCGTTGGTCGCGAACAGCGGACGCGCGCCCTGGTAAAGGTGCACCTTCTTGGACTGCGAGGGCATCAGCACCCGCATGAAGTCGCGCGCTTCCTTGAAGCCCTCGACGCCCTCGACCTGGATGCCGTCGAAATCCTTGTCGAACATGTCGCGCACGGCGCGGCGGACAAGGTTTTCTTCCTCATAGATGACGGAAGGCGCGTTGGACTTCAGCGTGGTCTCGCGGATCGTTTCCCACAGGCGCAGCAGATATTCGTAGTCGCGCTTGATCTCGGCCTTGGTGCGTTTGGCGCCGGCGGTGCGGATGATCAGCCCCATGCCCTGGGGCACATGCAGGGCGGCCGCGGCGGCCTTCAGGCGCTTGCGGTCGGTGGCCTGGGTGATCTTGCGGGAGATGCCGCCGCCCTTGCCGGTGTTGGGCATGAGCACGCAGTAGCGGCCGGCCAGCGACAGCCAGGTGGTCAGGGCCGCGCCCTTGCCGCCGCGTTCGTCCTTGACGACCTGGACCAGCATGACCTGACGACGCTTGATCACGTCCTGGATCTTGTAGCGGCGCATCAGACGGCGCTTGAGCCGCTCCTCCTCGGCCATGCCGCCTTCGGATTCGTCGTCGCCTTCGCGGGCGTGTTCGTCGTGATCGTCGTCGTCCGAATGCGCCTCGGCCATGATGGCTTCGCGGTCGGCGACGGGGATCTGGTAGTAGTCAGGGTGGATTTCGCTGAAGGCGAGGAAGCCGTGGCGGTTGCCGCCGTATTCAACGAAGGCGGCCTGCAGGCTGGGCTCTACGCGAACGACCTTGGCGAGATAGATGTTGCCGCGAAGCTGGCGCTTCGCGCGGGATTCAAAGTCGAATTCCTCGACCTGACGGCCCTCGACGATGGCGACCCGGGTCTCCTCGGGATGCGCGGCATCGATCAACATGGTCTTTGACATGGGATATTTCTCTCTGGCGCGCTCGGCCATCCCCGCGAAGGGGGCAGGCGGCTCGCCGAATGGGATTGGGGGCGAACGCAGGCGCCATCCCGTCGCCGCGGCGGATGCCGTGGGCGAGGTCGGTCAGATCAGACCGGAAGGGAGCGCAGGCGATAAGGCCCATGGGGTACGTACGGTCCTGGGCCCGGACGCCGTCTGGGGCGTCCCGGACCCGGTCGTCGAACAGGCGGGTGGAAACCCGGCCGGTTCTCGGATCAGTGAAAGTCATGCCGCGAAGAGGGCGCGCCCGGCCTGAGAGTTCAGGGGACGCGATCGGTCGCGAGCCCTGCAAGCATAGGCATGACAATCGTGAATTAAAAGCCGCGTGCGCTTTAACCGGTTGGCGACGACGTTGCGGCATGATGGCCCCAACCAAGAAGGTGGGTCTCCGTCAAAATGAACGGACTGTCGCGTATCAACCTGACGCAGTGGCGCGTTCGCGAATGGGCGATGACGGCGATAGCCCTCGTCGTGATTTGCGTCGTCCTGCTGGCGGCCGGGCGGGGCCTTGCCTCGGGGGCCATGGGCGAGGTGTTGCGCGTGCGGTTCGGCGGCGACGCCCAGCATACCCGCGTTGTGCTCGATCTGGATCGGACCTCGCGCGGACAGGTGATCCAGGCGGGCGACGACGGCCGGGTGGTGGTGTCGCTGGCGGGCGTGGCTCCCACAAGCCGCGGCCTGACCGGCGCGGGCACGGGCCTGGTGCGCGGTTGGCGGGTCACCGGCGCCGGCGCCGCCTCGCGGGTCGAGCTGGACCTGGCGACCAGCGCCGAGATCGAGCGCCGCTTCCTGCTGCCGCCCGGCGACGGCATTTCCCATTACCGCTATGTGATCGACCTGAAGGCCACGGGCCGCGCCCCGGCGGCGCGCCCGGCCCGGACCCCGCCGCCCCGCGCGGCCGAGCGGCCCGCCGAGCGGCCGCTGATCTTCATCGACCCTGGCCACGGCGGTCGCGACCCCGGCGCCCAGGGCGCGGAGGCGCGGGAGAGCGCCATCAACCTGGCCGCTGCCCTCGACCTGAAGCGGGAACTGGAGCGCACAGGCCGCTTCCGGGTCCGGCTGACGCGCGAGACCGACACCTATGTCGCCCTGAACCGCCGCGTGGCCATCGCCCGTCAGGCCGACGCCGACCTGTTCATCTCCCTGCACGCTGACGCCGGGGCCGATCCGGCCACGCGGGGCGCCTCCGTCTACACCCTGTCCGAACAGGGCGCCGGCCGGGCCGTGCGCGAGTTCACCCGCGGCGAAAACTGGCACCGCAGCCTGAACCTGCCGGGCCGCGACCCGTCGGTGGACCGCATCCTGCTCGACATGACCCAGCGCGCCACCCAGAACCGCTCGGCCCGGCTGGCCCGCACCCTGCTCGGCGAGCTGGAGAGCGCCGACCACCCGATGCTGCGCCGCAGCCACCGCGACGCCGGCCTGGCCGTGCTGCTGGCCCCGGATGTGCCCGCCGTCCTCCTGGAGATGGGCTTCATCACCAATCCCGAGGACGAGCGGCTGCTCAACGACAACCGCGCCCGCCGCAGGCTGATGCGCGCGGTGGCGGACGGGATCGACCGCTATTTCCGGGAACCGTCGGGTACGCTGCAGATGGCCTCGGTGGGTGGGGCGCAGGGCCAGCCCTGAAGCCGGGCGGAAGCGGGCTCGCGCCGGGCGCGCCAGGGGCGAGAAGACACGGAAAAATGCGCGGGGCGTTCCGGCGCCGGCCCGACGCCGTCGGCGGACGGATGAGCGGCCGGACCCGGGGCGGCGTCGGCGGCGGATTCAGACTGTCAAAGACCGGCCCTGTGGGACTTTCGCCATAGAGCACACGCCGACGTCAGTTTCGGTCGCAGGCTGCGGAGACGCGCCTGAAGGGGTCCGCGACCGGGGGTGAAAGGGGCGGATTCAGGGTCGGGAGGGGCGAGACTATAGGGGGCGGGAAGACACTGTTCTGGGGCGCGGGAAGGGCACCCGCCTCCTTCGATGAGGCGATGACCGCCTTCGTCGATCTGGACGTGGAGGAGGAGAAGGAGGCGCGGCGCAAGTTGCGGCCGACCTCATCCTCGGGCTGGCCGCGCTAGAGGCGGCGAGCGGCCAGGCGCCGTCGGATCCACAGATCGGTCGCAAGAGACGCGGGGCAGCGCCCGAAGAGGCGGGTGTGAGCCAGCGTTGAGGGAGGAAAGAGTGTATTTGCCCCAATTTGCGATTGCCTAGGTGCAAACCTTTCGAACGCAGTCTCTCAACCAGCGATGAGCGGGATCGGAATCCATTCTCGGGTGCCACAGCATCGATATGGTGAACGCTTGCGAGGGCAGTGGAAGAGGGAAGGTGATCAGGCCTTCACGCAAGTTTTGGGTATGCCGTTCGGGAACTGTGGCCACGAGATCGGAGCCCCGGACCAGCGACAGGGCCGCTGAAAACCCGCTGACGATGGTCTTGACCACGCGCCGCGTGCCCGGTGGCAGAAACGGGTTATCGACGGCGCCGTCCTCCACGCCGCTGCGGGACACGACGACGTGAATGGCTTTCAGATACGCCGGTGCGGTGACGGCACCGTGGCTGAGAAGGTGACCCTCCCGAACAACCCCGACCAATCTGTCCCTGAAGAGCGCCTGGCTCCGCACTTCCGGACCGGTTGTCTCTTCGATGACTCCGGTCTCGAGATCGACGCGTCCATCCCGCAGCGGCGTGCTGTCCTTGTCCAGCTTGTGGAGGAAGAACAGGCGAACGCCCGGGGCATCGTCTGCGACCCTCGCCAGCAAGCGGGGTCCAAAACTTTCAACAAATCCGTCGCTGGTTCGCAGGGTGTAGGTCCGAACCAGCTTTCCGAGATCGATGTGGTCTTCCGGGCGCAATACCGCCCCTGCCTCGTCAACGATCTGGCGGACAGGATCCCGAAGCTCGACCGCCCGGGGCGTCGGAACCAGCCCTCGCCCGGCCCTGACGAGCAACGGATCGCCGGTCGTCTCGCGCAGTCGAGCCAGCGCGCGACTCATGGCCGAGGGGCTCAGCCGTAGCCGCCGCGCTGCTCCCGCAACGCTGCCCTCGCTGAGCAAGGCATCCAGCGTGACCAGCAGATTCAGGTCCGGGTGAGACATCCGTTGCTTCCTCGGCCAAACATGGCGTCTGGTGCACTAATAAGATGCAAATGCTGCGTCTATCGCAATATTTGCGGCGTCGTACCTTCCGTCCAGCAATCAGGAATGGAGGAACGATCTTGGGCAGGACGTCACTGCAAAGATTCACCGAAAGCGTCCGGTCGCATTGGGGGCCCCTCACGACCGAGCTAGCCGAAACCTGCCAGAGGCGGATGGAGATTTTGCTCGCCACCTCGACCGCCGAGGTCTGGCTTGCGGCACTCCACCGGGACGCGCCGGCTTCAGAGGAGCTCCATCGCGACCCTGATCATGGGTTTGTGCTTCTCGCCCACGCCGAACAGGCGGGGCTCTATCGGCCGCCACACGACCACGGTCGAAGCTGGGTTCTCTATGGAATCCAGCACGGTGAAATCGAAATGGGGACCTACGCCCGGATTCAGGGCGAAAAAGGCGAGGTCCGACTGGTCAAGCGCAACACCGTGCGGGTCCGCGCCGGGGAGGCGCAACTCTACCTGCCGGGCGATATCCACGACACCCGCTGCATCAGCGACAGCGCCGTGCTGTTCCGTTTCACGGAGCGCGACCTGCGGGTGGAGGACAAACACCATCGCCGTCTGACCCGGTATGTCGAGCGCAACGGGGTCTGGACCACGGGTCCGACGCCCGCATGATGCCCTTGGACCCCGACCTGGCGCCTGTCCGCGGGCCGACACGGGACGCGCCCTGCGACCGACCCGTCGAACACGCTGACGGCGGGTTGCCGACTCCGGCGCGCGCCCTTGCTGTTGGGGCCGTCCTGACCGGAATGACCCTGGTCGTGCTGGACGCCGGGATAACAAACCTGGCCCTGCCAACTATTTCCGGCGCGCTTCATGTGACCCCGGCCGTGGCGGTGCTGGTCGTCACTGCCTATCAGACGGCCCTGCTTGTCGCCCTGCTACCCTTCGCCGCCCTGGGTGAGCGTTTCGGCTACCGCCGGGTCTTCGCCTCCGGGGTCTGGCTGTTCATGCTTGCCTCGGTGCTTTGCGCGCTGGCACCGTCGCTACCCTGGCTGGTCGCCGCCCGGGCTGTTCAGGGTTTGGGCGGCGCTGCGATCATGGCGCTGGGCGTCCCCTTGCTGCGATTTTCCGTGCCCCCACAGCGGATGGGCGCCGCCATCGGATGGAACGCGCTGACGGTCGCGCTCGCCTCATCCGCAGGACCCGGAGTCGGAGCGTTGATCCTGTCACATGCTCCGTGGCCTTGGCTGTACGCCATGAACGTGCCTCTGGGGCTCGCCGTCCTGTTGGCCTGCGGGCAACTACCCCGTACGCCGGCTGGACCCCATCGCCTTGATGTCGCCAGCATGGCCTTGAGCGGCGGAATGTTCGCCGGCGTCTTCGTCGGCGTCCAACTCTTGCTGTCGCGCCCGCTCGTCGCCACCGGCCTGGTCGCCGCCGGCCTGATCTGCCTCGGCCTGCTTGTCCGCAGGGAGGCACCAAAGGCGGCCCCGGTCATTCCACTCGATCTCCTTCGCGTAAGGTCTCTGCGGTTTTCAGTGATCGCTTCAGTATTCTGCTTCGCAGGCCAAACCGCAGCGATGGTGGCGCTGCCCTTTTATCTGCAACAGGGGCTCGGCCAGTCAGCCTCCGCCACGGGCATCTATATGACGATCTGGCCGCTCAGCGTGGCTGTGACGGCCGTGGCGGCGGGCAGGCTTGCGGACAGATTCTCCACGGCCTGGCTGTGCGCGGCGGGGGGAGCCTTTCTCGCGCTGGGGCTCATGGGAGCGGCGCTTTGGCCGCTGACGGAAGACGCCCGTCCCATTTTTCTTTTCGCCGGGGCCTGCGGCGTGGGCTTCGGCCTGTTCCAGACACCGAATAACCGCAACATGTTCCTGTCAGCTCCTTTGGAACGGAGCGCCGCTTCAGGCGGGCTGCAGGGTGCCGCACGGCTGACGGGACAGACCGCCGGAGCGGTGCTCATGACGCTGCTTTTCACCCTGACCCCCGTCGCAGCAGCTCCCCGGCTCGGGCTGGGGATCGGCGCGGCGCTCGCGCTATTCGCCGGCTTCGTCAGCCTCTCGCGGGCCGGAGATGATGATCACGCGGCGGGAGCAGCCTCCGTGCGGTCGCGCTGATAGGAAGACTTGCGACCTCGCACTCCCCCGTCAAACCCCCTATCTCCGCCCCATGCGCCTGCGTGTCGTCGATCTTGAAACTTCCGGCGGCGACCGGTCCGCCGAGATCCTTGAGGTCGGAATCGTCGATGTGACGCCGGACGGCGCAGGCGGCTGGGTCGCGGCGGCGCCGGTGACGAAGCTGTTCCGGCCGCGGGGGGAGATTTCGTTTCACGCCATGGCGGTGCATCACCTGACGCCGGAGCATTTCTGCGAGGACGATCCCCACTGTGACGAATACCGGCTGCGGGAGATGTTCCTGCCCACACCCGCCGATGTCATGGTGGCGCATTCGGCGCGGTTCGAGCGGGGGTTCATCGCCGATACGGCGCATGGGGGGCTGCCGTGGATCTGTACCGTGCGGGCGGCGAAGAACGTCTGGCCCGAGGCGCCGGGGCATTCCAACCAGGTGCTGCGGTACTGGCGCGGCCTGCGGCTGGACCCGGCGCTGGCCGATCCGGCGCATCGGGCGGGGCCGGACGCCTGGGTGACGGCGCATCTGCTGATCGACATGCTGAAGGTCGCCACGGTCGAGCAGCTGCTGGCCTGGACGAATGAAAAGCGGCGGCTGGACCGGATTCCGTTCGGCAAGCATCGCGGCCAGCCGTGGACGGCGGCGCCCGAGGACTATCTGCGCTGGATGGCCGGGCAAGGGGATATGGACGCCGATGTCGTGGCCGCCGCGCGACAGGAGCTGGACCGTCGCGTCACGGCTCTAGCCGGGGCCTCCGACGCGGGCTAAACCAGCCCATCGGGCCCGACTTTCGGAGTATTCAGGTTGAAGATTGCCGAACGCTGGTTCGTGATGGCGGGCGTGGCCCTGCTGGGCGGGATCGCCCTGGCCGGGCTGATCGTGGCCGTCTATGCGGCCTGGCTGTTCCATGACCTGCCCGACGCCTCGGAGCTGGCCGACTATCGGCCGGCGACGGCGACGCGGGTCTATGCCGGCGACGGGACGCTGATCGGCGAGTTCTCGGACGAGCGGCGCATCTATGTGCCTTATGAGCAGATCCCGCTGCCGGTGATCCAGGCGTTTCTGGCGGCCGAGGACCGGAATTTCTTCAACCACGGCGGCATCGATGTGGGCGGTCTGGGCCGGGCCATGTTCAAGAACATCTTCAACGCCGCGACCGGGCGGCGGCTGGAGGGCGGCTCGACCATCACCCAGCAGGTGGCCAAGAACGTTCTGCTGACCAATGAGAGCAGCATCAACCGCAAGGTCAAGGAAGCCATCCTCGCCAACCGGCTGGAAGCGACCCTGACCAAACAGCAGATCATGGAGCTGTATCTCAACGAGATTTTCCTCGGCTATCGCTCCTATGGCGTGGCCGCGGCCGCCTATAACTATTTCGGCAAGTCGCTGAGCCAGCTGACGCCGGACGAGGCGGCCTTCCTCGCGGCCCTGCCCAAGGGGCCGAACAACTATCACCCCAAACGCCACCCCGAGGCCGCCCTGGGCCGCCGCAACTGGGTGCTGGGGGAGATGAACGAGAACGGCTTCATCAATGACGCCCAGCTGGCCACGGCGCTGGCCCGGCCGCTGTCGGCGCAGGACGCGCCGCGCCGGGCGGCGTACGCCGACGCCGACTTCTTCGTCGAGGAGGCGCGCCGTCAGGCCATCGCCCGCTTCGGCCAGGAGGAGGTCAACCGCGGCGGCTACTATATGCGGACGACGCTGGACCCGACGCTGCAGTCGGCGGCGCGCGACGCCCTGATGCGCGGGCTGGAGAACTATGACCGCCGGCACGGCTGGCGCGGACCGTGGGGCAGGACCGACTTCGCCGAGGGCTGGCGCGAGACCGCCGTGCGCGGTCAGCGACCGCCCGAACGCCGGGCCTGGGAGGCCGCGGCCGTCGAATCCGTCGCGGGCAACAATGTCCGCATCCGCACCGCGCGCGACAACCGCTCGGGCGCGCTGGTCACGGCCGACGCGGCCTGGGCCAACGCCAACCGCCAGCTGAGGCGTGGGGACCTGATCTTCGTCGAGGCGCGCGGCGGGCAATATCTGTTGAAACAGGTGCCCAATGTGAACGGCGCCCTGGTGGCGATCGAACCACAGTCCGGGCGCGTGCTGGCGATGGTCGGCGGCTATTCCTATGCCCTGTCCAGCTTCAACCGCGCGACCCAGGCGAACCGCCAGCCGGGTTCGGCCTTCAAGCCCTTCGTCTATGCCGCGGCGCTGGAGGGCGACTATACGCCCGCCTCGATCGTGCTGGACGCGCCGATCAGCTTCGCCGGCGGTCCGAACGGCACGCGCTGGAGCCCCGAGAACTACAGCCGCGAATACTATGGGCCGCAGAGCCTGCGTCGCGGGCTGGAGCTGTCGCGCAACGTCATGACCGTGCGGCTGGCCGAGGACGTCGGCATGCGCAATGTCGTGGCGCTCGCCGGCCGGATGGGCGTGGCCGACAATCTGCAGCCCAACCTGTCGGTGTCGCTGGGGGCGGGGGAGACCACGCCCTATCGCCTGACCGCGGCCTATGCCGCCTTCGTCAACGGCGGACGGCGGGTCGATCCCTATCTGATCGAAATGGTCCAGGACCGGGACGGCGAGACCATCTTCCGCGCCGACCAGCGCCGCTGCCGCGACTGCGGCCGGCCATTCACCGGTCAGGAATCGCCCCGGCTCGAGGGACGCGGGACGCAGGTCATCGATCCTGTGACCGCCTATCAGATCAGTTCCATGCTGGAGGGCGTGGTCCAGCGCGGCACCGGCGCCAGCGCCCGGGGTCTGGGCCGCTGGGTCGGCGGCAAGACCGGCACCACCAACGAATACCGCTCGGCCTGGTTCGTCGGCTTCTCGTCGGACATCGTGGTCGGGGTCTTCATCGGCTTCGACGACAACCGGCCGCTGGGCTCGGGCGAGACGGGCGCGACCGGACCGGTGCCGGTGTTCACCGAATTCATGCAGGCCGCCCTGCGCGAGCGCCCGGCGCGACCGTTCGTGCGGCCGCGCAATGCGGTCTTCCGCACCATCAACGGTATAGAGGAGGCCTTCCGCCCCGGCACCGAGCGCCAGCGCCAGGAGGAGGCCCCGGCGCAGGAAATCCCGACCGGCCCGCAGAACTACAACGAAGTGGTCCGCCGCGAGCAGGAGGAGGCTGCCGGCCAGACGCCGTCGACCGCTCCCGCCCCGCCGGTCACGCCGCCGCCGCCGAAGAAGGAGCCGGCGGAGGATTTGAGCGGGCTGTATTGAAGAAGGCAGTAGGAATTAGAAATTGGGAATTAGGGAGGCCGGCTCCGGTGGCCGGCGTTCCCTGAACCCCCTAATTCCTAGTTCCCAAGTCCTACTCTCTCGCCCTTCCCCTTTCCCCCGGCGCGCTCTATGTCCGCGCCTCACTTTTGTATCGCTGGAGAATGCGATGAGACCGGATGTCGAGGCCATGAAGGCCGACATCGAGCAGAGCATCGCTCTGCTCAGGAGGCGTCTTTGACTGGGATGTCGCGCTTCGAAAACTGGATGAGCTGAACGCACGGGTCGAGGACCCGACGCTGTGGAACGACCCCGAGGCGGCCCAGGCCGTGTCGCGCGACCGCTCCCGGCTGGCCGCCCAGATCGACACCGTCCGCGAGATGGAGACCGGTCTGGAGGAGGGCGTCATGCTCGCCGACATGGCCGACGAGGAAGGCGACGAGGCGACGCTGGAGGAGGCGCGCGCCTCGCTGAAGGCGATCAAGGACCGCGCCGGCCGCGCCGAGCTGGAGGCCCTGCTGTCCGGCGAGGCCGACGGCAATGACGCCTATCTGGAAGTGAACTCCGGCGCCGGCGGCACCGAGTCCTGCGACTGGGCCGGGATGCTGCTGCGGATGTATTCCCGCTGGGCCAAGGCCCATGGCTATGAGGTCGAGCTGGAGGCGTCGGAAGACGGCGACCAGGCGGGGATCAAGTCGGCGACCATCCTGATCACCGGGCCGAACGCCTATGGCTGGCTGAAGTCGGAATCGGGCGTGCACCGGCTGGTGCGGATCAGCCCCTATGACGCGGCGGCCAAGCGGCACACGTCTTTCGCCTCGATCGGGGTTTCACCGGTGGTGGATGACGCCATCGAGATCGACATCAATCCGTCGGATGTGCGCACCGACACCTATCGCGCCTCGGGCTCGGGCGGCCAGCACATCAACAAGACGGACTCGGCGGTGCGTCTGACGCACATCCCGACCAACACCGTCGTGGCGTGTCAGGCGGGCCGGTCGCAGCACCAGAACCGCGAACAGGCGTGGAAGATGCTGCGCGCCCGCCTGTACGAGCTGGAGCTGCAGCGGCGCGAGGCGGCGGCCCAGGCCGTGGCCGACGCCAAGACCGACATCGGCTGGGGCCACCAGATCCGGTCCTACGTCCTGCAGCCCTATCAGATGGTCAAGGACCTGCGGACCAACGTCGAG
>NZ_DDRM01000015.1:768-1115 GCF_002343105.1 Brevundimonas sp. UBA2416 | reverse complement strand
AAGGACCTGCGGACCAACGTCGAGACCTCGGACACCCAGGGGGTTCTGGACGGCGATCTGGACCTGTTCATGGGCGCGGCCTTGGCGGCGCGGGTCGGCGAGACGCGCGGATCGACCGTGGAGTGAGTGGCTAGTGGCTAGTCGCTAGTTTGCGGGGCGCTGCGATAGCGGTGCTCCGTACCAGAAAGACAAAAGGCCCCGGATCCAGTCCGGGGCCTTTCTCTTGCTCTGCAGATGGCCAACCTGGCCACTAGTCACTGACCACTAATCACAGCGCCGTCAGGCGCCCGGGCCCTTCATGTCGATGATTTGCGGCGCGGGCTCGGGCGCGGCGGGGCGCGGCGCGG
>NZ_DDRM01000015.1:456-628 GCF_002343105.1 Brevundimonas sp. UBA2416 | reverse complement strand
GGGCGCGGCGGGGCGCGGCGCGGGCGTGGGAGCCGGGGCCTCGCGGCGGCCTTGCAGGACGCGGCCCTGGAAATAGGCGCCGATGTCGATCGACATCTGTTCGGCGGTAATGTCGCCGTCGACATAGGCGGTGGCGATCAGCTTGACCTGTTTGCCCGAGATGCCGCCGACG
>NZ_DDRM01000015.1:0-276 GCF_002343105.1 Brevundimonas sp. UBA2416 | reverse complement strand
CGCGCCCGCGAACCTCGACATAGTCGGCCGAGACATTGCCTTCGACGGCGCCGGTCTCGCCGACGATCAGACGGCCGACGCGGACGTCGCCCTTGATCGCGCCGTCGATCTGCAGGTCGCCGCCGCCCGTGATGCCGCCCTCGAACTGGAGGTCGGAGGACAGGGTGGACAGGCCGCGCGCGCTGGCGCCCGAAGGAGCCGCGGCGCGGGCCGGCGCAGCCGACGAGCCGCCCGGCATGGGCAGGTCGGGCAGCGGGGGGAGCGCCGCACTGTGGG
>NZ_DDRM01000024.1:0-46388 GCF_002343105.1 Brevundimonas sp. UBA2416 | reverse complement strand
TCTGGAACCTCGTCTTCATGCAGTACGAGCAATTGCCCGGCGGCGAGCGCGTCCCCCTGCCCAAGCCGTCGATCGACACCGGCATGGGGCTGGAGCGGATCGCCTCGGTGCTGCAGGGCAAGAATTCGGTGTTCGACACCGACCTGTTCCAGACCCTGATCGCGGCCTCGGCCGACGCCACCTCGACCGATCCGAACGGCGAAATGGCCGCCAGCCACCGGGTCATCGCCGACCATCTGCGCAGCTCGTCCTTCCTGATTGCCGACGGCGTCACCCCCTCGAACGAAGGCCGCGGCTACGTCCTGCGCCGGATCATGCGCCGCGCCATGCGCCACGCCCACCTGCTCGGCGCCGCCGACCCCCTGATGCACCGGCTGGTGCCGACCCTCGTCTCGGAGATGGGCGAGGCCTTCCCCGAGCTGAAGCGCGCCCAGGCCTTCGTCGAGGACACGCTGAAGCAGGAAGAGATCCGCTTCCGCACCACCCTCGGCCGCGGCATGGGCCTGCTGGAGGACGCCTCGCGCGACCTCGGCGAGGGCGGCGTGCTGTCGGGCCAGACGGCCTTCACCCTCTATGACACCTACGGCTTCCCCCTCGACCTGACCCAGGACGAGGCCCGCCGCCGCGGTTTCACCGTCGACACCGACGCCTTCGACGCCGCCATGAACGAACAGAAGGCCCGCAGCCGCGAGCACTGGACCGGTTCGGGCCAGACCGCCTCGACGGGCGAATGGCTGGCCCTGCGCGACCGTCTCGGCCCCACCGTCTTCACCGGCTATGACGCGGTCGAGGGATCGGGTGAGGTTCTCGCCATCGTGCGCGACGGCGCGTCGGTCGACGACCTGTCTGCCGGCCAGACCGCCGAGGTTCTGTTCGACCAGACCCCCTTCTATGGCGAAGGCGGCGGCCAGGCCGGCGACAAGGGCGAAATCGAATGGACCGACGCCTCGGGCCAGCAGGGTTCGGCCACGGTCCTCGACGTCCAGAAACATGCCGGCGACCTGTTCGCCCACCGTATCGAGGTGACTACAGGCACGCTTGGCATCGGCGCCCGTGCGCAGCTGCGCTCCAGCGCCCAGGCCCGCCTCACCACCCGCGCCAACCACTCGGCCGCCCACCTGCTGCACAAGGCGCTGGCCAATGTCCTCGGTGGCCACGTCGCCCAGAAGGGCCAGATGGTCGACGCCGAGCGGCTCCGCTTCGACTTCAGCCACAACGCCCCCGTCACCGAGGACGAACTGGCCCGGATGGAGGATGAAGTGAATGCCGTCATCCGCCAGAACCTGCCCGCTGAGACGAAGATGATGGGCCCGCAGGAGGCCATCGCCGCCGGCGCTGTCGCCCTGTTCGGCGAGAAATACGGCGACGAGGTCCGGGTACTGACGCTCGGCCGCGATCTGGCCGAGGCGGACAAGCCCTATTCCGTCGAACTGTGCGGTGGCACCCACGTCGCCCGCACCGGCGACATCGCCCTGTTCAAGATCGTCTCCGAAAGCGGCATCGCCGCCGGCGTGCGCCGTATCGAGGCCCTGACCGGCGAGGCCGCGCGCCAGTTCCTGCTGGCCCAGGCCGGGGTGGCGAAATCGCTGGCCCAGTCGTTCAAGGTCCAGGTCGCCGACGTCCCGGCCCGGGTCGAGGCCCTGACCGCCGATCGCCGCGCGCTGGAGAAACAGGTCGCCGAGCTGAAGAAGCAGCTGGCCCTTGGTGGCGGCGGTTCCGCCAATGCCGCGCCGGAAGAGATCAACGGCGTCAAACTGATCGCCCGCGTCCTCGACGGCGTCGACGGCAAGGGTCTGCGCGGCGTGGCCGAGGACTTCCGCAAGCAGGTCGGTTCGGGCGTCGTGGCCCTGATCGGCGTGACCGAAGGCAAGGCCGCCATCACCGTCGCCGTGACCTCGGACATGGCCGGAAAGGTCAATGCAGCCGACCTGGCCCGCGTCGCCGTGATCGCCATGGGCGGACAGGGCGCCGGCGGCAAGCCGGACTTCGCCCAGGGCGGCGCGCCGGATGGGTCGAAGGCGGAAGACGGCCTCGCGGCGGTTCGGGCGGCGCTCGCCGACTAGGCTGCCGGCGACGTCTGCAGGTCCACCGCCGCCAGCTTCCAGTCGAACAGGCCGCGCCGCTCCAGGATCAGGGCCAGGTGGTCGTCCGGCTGGTCCCGGTCGGTCAGGGTGACGGCGAACTCATTCAGACTGCGGTACCCCCAGGCCTGATGGATGTCGTCGCCGTCAGCCTCGTCGCCGGCCGGCTCCGGCGGCGGCCGGCGCGTCGGGTCGGGGGCCTCGGCCGTCGTGACCATCCGGGCGACCACCTCGGGCGTGACCACCGCATCGACCGCCCCGGACAGGATCATCGGCGCCAGCATCATGCCCAGTCCGCCCAGACCACTGTCGGCGACGCGCGGGTCGCGGCTCATGCGCGCCATCAGTTCGGCGTTGAGCTCGGACTTCAGGCTTTCGCGCAACGACGGGAAGTCGACCAGCTGCTCAATCCTGTTCTCATCCCCGGCCTTGGCCGCGCGGATCAGGGCCTGCGCCGCCAGCACGGGCGCGGCGGCCCATGCGATCCCGAACAGGGCTAAGGCCCCGACGGCAATGCCGACGATCAGTGACTTTTTCATGCAACCCTCTGGCGTCGTAACGCCTCCCTACCGCTACGGTTGCCCGAGTCGCGCAGGGTCGCCAAGAGGCGGCGGCGTCAGCCGGCCTTACGCCCGCTCTGCTCGACCTCGGGTGCGGCTTGAGGCGCGGGAGCAGGCGCGACGCCATCGGGCAGGCCGATATGGACCAGCTCCCACGCGAACGGCCCCTTGCGCTCAAAGGTGAAGACCGTCTCGGACCCGCCCTCGTCGGCGACGCTCATCCGGGCCCGGTTCATGCCCCAGTAGACCGGCTGCGGCATCGGACCGCCGGTGTTCGTATTGTCCGGCGACGGCAGGCCGCCCTCAACGCGCTGCGAGGCGTACCGGCCCTCTCCCCGGGTCAGGGCTGCAAGGGCAGCGGGAGTCAGATAGGCGTCGACATCCGGCGTCCGCGGCGCCGTCGCCTGTTCGATCTGGCGGCGCACGGCGCCGATGGGGTCTTCCAGGAAGGTGGGCGCCGGGGCGGAAGCCGCGGGATTGCCGTCAAGCTGCGGCCGCAGCGACTGGCGCACGGCGGGATAGTCGATCAGCCGCTCAAGACCGGCGGCGTCGCTGGCCTCGGCGGCGGAACGGATGCCGAGGAAGGCCACGTACGGCGCAACGACGAAGACGACGGCCGCCATCAGAAGGAGGAACAGGACCAGCTTTCCGAACAGCCCACCGCCCCCGCGCCGCCGCTTCCGGTTGCGGGCCCATACCGGCTGATGGTGCTCGTCGGATGGCGCGTTCAAGATCGTCTTTCCCTCGTGAGGGGACATCAATGCACAGGAAAAGCCGCGCTCCAACGTTCCTTCTCCCCTTGCGGGAGAAGGTGAGCCGCGCAGCGGGCCCATGAGGGGTCGCGCCGGCCTGGCCGACAGGTGTGAAACCCCTCACCCGACCGCACCAGAACGACTGCTTCGCAGTCGTGCGCGGTCTCCCTCTCCCGCAGGGGGAGAGGGCTCGGATCAGGCCTTCATCGCGACGGTCAGGTTCTCGGCCACCTTGTCGAGGAAGCCCTCGGTGGTCAGCCAGCCCTGCTGATCGCCGACCAGCAGCGCCAGGTCCTTGGTCATGTAGCCGGCCTCGACGGTCTCGACGACGACGCGCTCCAGCGTCTCGGCGAAGCGCGCCAGTTCGGCGTTGTCGTCCAGCTTGGCCCGGTGCGAGAAGCCGCGCGTCCAGGCGTAGATCGAGGCGATCGAGTTGGTCGAGGTCGCCTCACCCTTCTGATGCTGGCGATAGTGGCGGGTGACGGTGCCGTGGGCGGCCTCCGACTCCAGGATCTTGCCGTCCGGCGTCATCAGCACCGAGGTCATCAGGCCCAGCGATCCGAAGCCCTGGGCCACCACGTCGGACTGCACGTCGCCGTCGTAGTTCTTGCAGGCCCAGACGAAGCCGCCCGACCATTTGATGGCCGCGGCCACCATGTCGTCGATCAGACGGTGCTCATAGATCAGGCCGGCCGCCTTGAACTGGTCAGCGTATTCCTCGTCGAACACCTTCTGGAAGATGTCCTTGAAGCGCCCGTCATAGGCCTTGAGGATGGTGTTCTTGGTCGAGAGATAGACCGGGAAATTGCGACCCAGACCGAAGGCGAAGCTGGCGCGGGCGAACTCGGTGATCGAGTCATCGAGGTTGTACATTCCCATGGCCACGCCGGCCGACGGGAACTGGAATACCTCATGCTCGATGACCTGACCGTCGTCGCCGGTGAAGGTCATCATCAGCTTGCCGGGGCCGGGAACGAGGAAGTCGGTGGCCTTGTACTGGTCACCGAAGGCGTGACGGCCAACCACGATCGGCTGGGTCCAGCCGGGCACCAGACGGGGCACATTCGAGCAGATGATCGGCTCGCGGAAGACCACGCCGCCCAAGATGTTGCGGATCGTGCCGTTGGGCGACTTCCACATCTTCTTCAGGCCGAACTCGGCCACGCGGGCCTCGTCAGGCGTGATGGTGGCGCATTTCACACCGACGCCGTGCTTCTGGATCGCCCTGGCAGCATCGATCGTCACCTGATCGTCGGTGGCGTCGCGGTGCTCCATGCCCAGGTCGTAGTAGTCGAGTTCGACGTCCAGGAAGGGGAAGACCAGCTTGTCCTTGATCATCTGCCAGATGATGCGGGTCATCTCGTCGCCGTCGATGTCCACGATGGGATTGGCGACCTTGATCCTGGTCATGCGGGTTCGCGCCTCTGATTGGGAATGGGGAGTGTGGCGGGCGGTATAGCGGGGCGCGCGGGCGGGTGCAAAGGGCGGCGTCCCGGAGGTTAACCCTGCCTCGAAAAAGTCTTCCACAGCCAAGGTGAACCGCCCGGCTGCGCGGCGGTTCTGATGACCGGAAGCATGTGTGGGGGCGTCTCTCTTGGATAGCGAAACAAGGGCGCTGGTTCAGCGCTGGATCATCGCATTCTGTGAAGCGCCGGTGCTGATCGACGCCGAGCTCATGCGGCGTGTACTGGACGACACGGAGGCCGCGAAGGGACGCGAACGCCCGCAAGCGGCCCTGACGGATTGCATCCGCGCGGAGGGAAAGTGATCGTGGCTCCCATGAGCGATGAACCCGAAGTCCTGATTGTCGGCTCGGGTCCGGCAGGTCTGACGGCGGCGACCTATCTGGCGCGGTTCAGACGGCGGGTGCTGGTGGCCGACGGCGGAGCGCCGCGGGCCTGCTGGATCCCGGTCAGCCACAACATGCCCGGCTTCCCGCAGGGGATCACCGGCGACGCCATTCTGAAACGGATGACCGAACAGGCCGAGGAATACGGGGCGGTTATCGAGGCGGGGCGGATCGAGCAGCTGACGCGCGACGGCGCCGGCTTCGTGGCCCGTCTGAACGGCCGGGAGATGAGGGTGCGGGCGGTCCTGCTGGCTACCGGGGTGGTCGATCATCACCCTGACCTTCCGGGCGTGGAGCGGGCCATCGAGCGGTCCCTGGTCCGCATCTGTCCGATCTGCGACGGCTTTGAAGCCATCGACAAGGCGGTGGCCGTGATCGGCAATGATGACAAGGGCGTGCGCGAAGCGGCGTTCCTGCGCACCTACTCCGACCGGGTCACCCTGATCCATGTCGGGCCGGACGAAGCTTCGATCGCGACCGATGAGCTGGGGCGGCTGGGGATCGAATTGATCCGCGCGCCAATCGACAATGTCCGGCTGGAAGGCGACCGGGTGACGGCGCTGAGCTGGGGCGGGGCCTTTCGCACCTTTGATCTGGTCTATTCGGCGCTTGGAACATCGCCGAACGCTGGACTGGCCGAGGGGTTGGACGCCCGGACCGGCGAGGACGGCCGACTGATCGTCGATCCGCATCAGGCCACCAGCGTCAAGGGTCTCTACGCTGCCGGGGACGTTGTGCGGGGCCTGAACCAGATCGCTGTCGCCTCGGCCGAAGCGGCGGTGGCGGCTACGGCCATTCACAATGCCCTGCGCGAGGCGGACGGCTGGACCGTCAGTTGAGGATCAGCCGCAGGAAGGCCGCGTCTGACCAGTCCGTGCCGCCGCCGGCCAGCCTCGCCAGAATGCCGTCAGCCTGACGCACGACGACCAGATCGCGATCCGGGATCAGGTACAGTCGCTGATCGCCCGCGCCGGCCGCCATTCTCACAGTCGGCAGACCCGCGAGGGCGGCGGCCGAGGAATCGATGGGGGAGCGCGGGCTGGGCGGAACCAGACCCGGACGGAGCAGCCACCAGGTCAGGCCGTAGCCGGGGTTGGCGGGAGTCGGGCGGAAGCAATCGGCCAGCGCCTGCGCATCAACGATCGCCCGGCCCTCGACGCGGCACCCGCCCTGCACAAAGGCGCCGAAGCGGGCCCAGTTGCGGGCGTTGAACTGAGCGCCGGATGGCAGATTGGCCTGACCGGCCTGACGCCGCCAAGACCCATGCGTCACCCCGGCGGGCCGCAACAACCGCTCGTCGATGAAGGCCAGCACGTCGTCGGGCCGCCCGGCCGCTGACAGCTTGCGGCGGACGATCTCGCCGAACACCTGAAACGGGGTGGGCCCATAGCGGAACACGCCCGGCGCCCCGGCGAAGGGCTGGGCGACCGACGCAGCATAGGTCGAAGGCCGCCCGATGGAGCCGCCGCCCACGCCGGAGGACAGACTCAACAGGGTGCGGATCGTCGCCGAGCGCTTGACCGGGTCGTCGCCCCATTCGGTCAGGGTGTCCGCGCAGGCCTCATCCAGGGTCAGCAGGCCGTCCTGGACCATGGCGGCGGCCAGCACGCCGCTGAAGCTCTTGGTGCCGCTGGCCAGTTCATGCGTGTCGCCGGCGCTCGAGCGAGGATAGTCCTCGAACAGGACGCGACCGCCCTGCATGACAAGGAAGGACACGCCGCGCCTCTGTGCCGAATAGTCGGCGGCTGCTGCATAGTCGCGGCTTTGGGCCCAGCCCTGTTCAGGCGCAATGGCGACAGCCGCTGCACCGAAAAACACGCCGCGTCTGTCGATCTGCATGGCCTGCTCCTGCCGCCGGTCAGGACTGGAACGGTAGGCTTCCAGCGCTTCCGTCGCCAGACATAGCTCGACCCGAACCCCGGGAGCAGGAGACTCCGGAGTTCGGGCCACGACCCCGAGGGGGCCGAAGGTCACGGGCGGGGGAAGGGTGGTCTCCTGCGGCGGACCGGATTCAGGGAACCGTCAGCGGCTCGGCGGCGGCACAATACGGAGCGGCATGCGCAGGAGCTGACGGGTTCGGCTAGTGCGCCAGTCGTGACGATTCCGCGCCCAGTCCCATGCAATTTCCTTATGGGTGCGGTGAACGTCTTCCATCCTGGCTTCCCTCGGCCTGGTTTCGGTATTTTGTCAGGCCGACCAGCCGACGGGCGAGCGCCCACTCCAGGGCGTCACGACCAGTCCGCGCGGCCGCGGCGCTTTGGACCGGCGCTTCATGCTTGCCAATGCTTCGACGATGGCGCTGAGCAATCCCGAGTAATCTTCCTTGTGGGCGGCGTGGACGTTTTCCATCACGGCCTCCTCTGTTGTTGTTGCGATGACGAATATCTAGGCTTGACGAGACGACCCCACAAACCAGATGATCGCGTCAAACCACAAGGATACCTTATGGCTGACCCGCTCGCCGGCATCCCCCTCGCCTCCATTCGGGTGTTCGAGGCAGCCGCCCGTCTGAAGAGCTTCACCCGCGCAGCCGAGGAACTGGGCATGACCCAGGCCGCCGTCAGCTGGCAGATCAAGGCGCTGGAGGGCCGGCTGGGCCAGAGCCTGTTCCGTCGCCTGCCCCGCGAGGTCCAGCCGACCGAGGGCGGCGAACGGTTGTCCCGCGCCGCGACCGAGGCCATGACCCTGCTCCGCCGGGCCGTCAGCGACCTGACCGAGGCCGACGAGCACATCCTGTCGATCACCACCCTCGCCTCACTGGCGGCCCAGTGGCTGGCACCGCGGCTGGGCGGCTTCCAGGTTGCCAATCCGGGTCTGGCGGTGCGGCTGGACACCAACCCCAACCTGCTCGACATCTCCCGCGAAGGGTTTGACGTCGGCATCCGCTCCGGCTCCGGCGACTGGCCCGGGATGGAGAGCCAGCTGCTGATGCCCAGCGTCTTCACCCCGGTGTGCAGCCCGGCGATGGCCGAGCGGCTGAAACTGGTCGAGCCCGCCGATCTGCTGGATGCGCCGCGCATCGGCATGGAGAAGGAATGGGCCGCATGGTTTGCGGCGGCGGGCGTCAGCGGCGGGACGCAGCCCATGAGCCGTCTGACCGCCGACTATCAGGTGCTGGAGGTCGCGGCCGCGCTCGGCGACCAGGGCGTGGCCCTCGCCTCGCCCATCCTGTTCGCGCGCGAGCTTCGCAACGGTCTGCTGGTGCGCCCCTTCAGCCAGACGGTGTCGTTCCACACCGGCTATTATCTGGTCTGGCCCGAGGGTCGACGCCGGTCGCCCAAGATCGCCCGCTTCCGCGACTGGTTGGCGGCCCAAGCCGACGCCGATCCCACCATCGTGGAGGCGCGGGCGATCAGGCCCGCATGAGGCCTTCCAGCACCGCCAGCGGCACGGAACCGTTCAGCAGCACCCGGTCGTGGAAGGCCTTCAGGTCAAAGCCGGGACGTGCCTCCGCCTCGGCCCGCAGGCGCGCGATCACCGTCTGGCCCAGCTTGTAGGAACAGGCCTGGCCGATCGAGACGCAGTAGCGGTCGATCTCCTTCTCGGCCGACTCCGGCGGCTCGCCGCACTCCTCGATCATGTAGCGAATGGCCTGATCGCGGCTCCAGCGCTTGTGGTGCAGGCCGGTATCGACCACCAGCCGGACCGCCCGGAACAGATAGGACTGCAGATATCCCACCCGCCCCAGCGGATTGCCGGCATAGACATCCAGATCATCCGCAGCGACGCGCTCGGCATACAGCGCCCAACCCTCGTTGAAGGCCGAGTTGCCGGCGACGCGGCGATAGATCGGCAGGCTGCCCGCCTCGCGCGCGACCGTGATCTGGAAATGGTGACCCGGCGAGGCCTCGTGGTAGGTCAGGGTCGGCAGACCCCATTTGGGCCAGTTCGCCGTGTTCGACAGGTTGATATAGTAGGCGCCCGGCCGCGTCCCATCCAGCGAGGCGGCCTGGTAGTAGCCGCCCGGCGCGCCCAGCTCGATAGACGGCGGCACGCGACGGATTTCGACCCGTGCGCCGGGCAGGGTGTTGAACACCCGCGGCAGCAACGGCTCCAGCGCCTCCATCTGACGGTTCAGTGACCCGATCAGCTCGATCTTGGCCTCGTCGGTGTTGGGCCAGAGGTGCTGCGGGTCCTCGCTGAGGGTTTTGATCCGGCTGCCGACCGAACCCTCGGTCATACCCATGCCCTTGAGGATCGTATCGATCTCGCCCTGGATGGCGGCGACCTGCTCAAGGCCGATGTCATGGATGTCCTGGGCGCTGTAATCGGTCGTGGTGAAGGCGCGCAGCGCCAGGGCATAGGCCCTGGCGCCCTGCGGCAACTTCCAGGCCCCCGCATCGTCGGTCGCATGCGGGCGCTGGGCCTCGAAGACAGCGATCTGGCGGGTCAGGGCCGGCTTGATCTCGCCGTCGATCACACTGGCGGCCTGGGCGCCCCAGTCGCCCATCATGTTGCGCTCGTCCGTCTTGCGGATCAGCGCCTGCAGCATGGCCATGTCATAGGCCGGCGTGTCGCGCAGGGTCCGCAGCTGGGTCAGGGTCTTGTCCATCAGGAACGACGGCAACATGACGCCGAGCGCGGCGTCGGCTGTGATCCGCTCGCTTTCCTGATCCAGCAGTCGCGCGAAGGCGGACAGCCGCGAAATGAAGGCCTCGGCGTCGGCCTCGGTCTCGAGCCGGTGCTGGTTGGCCATGAAGTCCGGCACCGAGAAATAGGCCCCCGACCGCTGGGTCACGACATAGGGTCCGCCCCCGCCATAGGGGATGTCCGCCGCCAGGGCCGCGCCCTCGGCGGTGAAGCGATAGACGGCCAGCGACACCTTGGCCTGATCCGACAACCCTTCCTCCGACACCGTCCGGATTTCGGCCCAGCGGGCGCGGGCGCGGACGCGGTCGGCTTCGGCGTCGGCGATCCCGGCCTGACGCAGCTGACCCGACAGGGCGGCGCGCGTGCCCCGGTCGAGGCCGAGGTTGGTCGCATACTCGGGCGACAGGTCGACATTCTCCTCGAACCAGCGGGTCAGCATGGCGTCGAGGCGGGCGTCAGCGGGCGACATCACCGGGGCCTGTGCGGCGACCGGCAGGGCCGCCATCAGGCCGAGGCCGGCGGAGGACAGCATCAGGCGGCGGCGGTCGATCATGCTCTGGCTCCGGAGACTGGTCAGGCCATCGCCGCGCGGACACGCCGTTCGAGGATGGTCAGCGGGATGTTGCCGCCGTCGATCACGGCGGCGTGGAAGCGTTTCAGGTCGAAGCCCGGCCGATCCTTCAGACTGCCCCGCAGGGCGGTGATGAAGGTCTCGCCGATCTTGTAGCTGCAGGCCTGCCCCGGGGCGACGCAGTAGCGTTCGACCTCGGACTCGTTCGGATCGCTCACATTCTCGGCGAAATACCGGATGGCCCGCTCGCGGCTCCAGTCCTGGGCGTGCAGGCCGGTGTCGACGACCAGACGGCAGGCGCGGAACAGGAAGCTCTCCAGATAGCCGATGCGGCCGAAGGGGTCCCCGTCATAGACGCCCAGCTCATCGGCCAGCCGCTCGGAATACAGGCCCCAGCCCTCGCCATAGGCGGAGAAGCCCCCGACCCGCCGGTAGATCGGCAGTTCGCCCGCCTCGCGCGCCAGGGCGCCCTGGAACAGGTGGCCGGGCGCCGCCTCGTGATAGGTCAGGGTCTTCAGCGTCCAGCGCGGCCACTCCGCCGTGTCGCGCAGGTTGATGTAGTAGATCCCGGGCCGCGACCCATCCAGACTGCCGCCCTGGGCATAGCCGCCCGGCGCCCCGGCCTCGATCGCCGGCGGGACGCGGCGCACCACAAAGTCGTTGCGCGGAATGCGCGGGAAGACTTCGGGCATGCGGGCGCGGATCGACGCCATCTCGGCGTTCACAAAGGCCAGCAGCTCCTCGCGCCCGGCGTCCGTATTGGCGAAGCGGAAGCGCGCCTCGGTGCGCAGTCCGGCCAGCCGCTCGGCGACGGTCCCCTGCGTATACCCCTCGCCCTTCAGCAGGACGTCGATCTGGCTCTGGAGGTCCGCGACCTGTTCCAGACCGATGCGGTGGATGTCGACGGGCGAGTAGTCGGTGGTGGTGAAATTGCGCAGATTGAGGGCGTAATAGGCCTCGCCGTCCGGTATGCGCAGGACGCCGGCCTGATGGCTGGAACGAAGCCGCAGGGCCTCGACCGCCTCAATCTGGCGGGTCAGTGCATTCCGCACCCGACCGTCGAACAGTCGGGCAGCGCCTTCGCCGAAATTCGGCAGGCCCTTCTCGGTGCTCCGGCGAACCAGCGATCGTACCATGGCCTGATCTTCGCCGGGCTGGTCGCGCAGGGCGATCAGCTGCAGCCGGGTCTTGTCGAGCACGAAGTCGGGCGCGATGACGCCCATCTCCGCATTGGCCAGCATCCGCTCCGTGTCCTGGTCGAGCGCGGTCGGGAAGGCATCGAGTCGGTTCAGGAAGCCCACAACGTCGTCGAGGGTCTCGATCGGATGGGTGCTGTCCAGAAAGTCCGGCACGGCGGCGTAGGCGCCGCCCAGCTGCGACACGCCATAGGGAGTCTGCCGCCAGCCGTCGGGCGTGTGCCAGGGGAAGCGGGCGTAGTCGACGGCCAGTTCCCGCTGGAACAGGGCGACGTCATAGCTCAGCCGCCCTTCAGGCGAGAGGGCCTCGGCGTTGATGCCGCGAAGCCGGTCCAGCCGCTCGCGGTTGCGCGGTGCTTCCGCCTGGAAGGCCGCGACCGAGCGGTTATTCAGCTGGCCCCGCTGCGCCGCGCGCGAGCCGACGTCGAGCCCGAGAGAGGTGGCGCTCTCGGGACTGCGATTCAGCCCGTCCTCGAATTGGACCAGCAACAGGGCATGCAGCCGGGCGTCTTCGCTCGCCGCGGGCGTCTGGGCCATGGCGGGCATGACCGCCGTCAGGCCGAGGCCGGCGGAGGTCAGCATCAGGCGGCGGCGGTCGATCATGGAGACTCCTTTGGCTGCAAGGTCCGGCTCCCCGCTCCGCTCAGGCGGAGCAGGGAGTATCGGCTCCGGCTCAGGTCCGTTGCGACGCGATCCAGTCGGTCATGATCTTGTCCAGTACGGTCAGCGGCACGCCGCCGGCATTCATGCCCGCGTCGTGGAAGGCCCTGATGTCGAACCGGTCGCCGAGAGCCGCCTGGGCCCGGGCGCGCAGCTCGACCCATTTGTTGTGACCGACCTTGTAGCTGGAGGCCTGACCCGGCCAGACGCAGTAGCGTTCGACCTCGGTGGTGACCGCGGTTTCGGAATCGCCGAGGGTCTCGACCATGTAGCGGATGGTCTGTTCGCGGCTCCAACGCTTGTGGTGCAGGCCGGAATCGGCGACCAGCCGGGTGGCGCGGAACAGCAGCGACTGAAGATAGCCGATCTGGCCGATCGGATTGCCCTCATAGACGCCCATCTCGTCGGCCAGCTGTTCCGAATACAGGGCCCAACCTTCCGAATAGGCCGAGAAGCCCAGAACCTGCATCAGCAGAGGCCGACCCGGCTGTTCCTGCTGCAGGGCGATCTGGTGGTGATGGCCCGGTGAGGCTTCGTGATAGGTCAGGGTCGGCAGCTGCATGCGCGGCCATTCCGACGTGTCGCGCAGATTGATGTAGTAGGCGCCCGGCCGCGATCCATCGAGCGCCGGCGAGTTGTAATAGCCGCCCGGCGCGCCCGCCTCGATGAAGGTCGGCACCCGCCGGATCTCGACCGGCGCGACCGGGATGCGGCCGAAATACTCGGGCAGCCGAACGGCCATCTCGGCCATCTGGGCGTTGAGGTCAGCCAGCAGCTGCTCCTTGCCGGCGTCGGTGTTGGGATAGAGCTGGCTGGGGTCCTTGCCGAGGGCGGAGATGCGCTCGCCGACCGTACCCTGGCTCAGCCCCTGGGCCTTCAGCAACACATCGGCGCGGGCCGAAAGCTCGGCCACCTGCTCAAGACCGAGGGCGTGGATCTCGGCGCCCGACAGGGTTGAGGTGGTGTAGCTGCGGATGCCCCAGTCGTAATAGGCCTCGCCGTCCGGCAGCCGCCAGACGCCGGCGTCGTGAGTGGCCCCGGCGCGGCGCGCGCGCATGGCCTCGGCCTGACGGCGCAGGGCCGGATAGACCTCGCCCTCGACGATCCGCTGCGCGCGGGCGCCCCAGTCGCCGGTCAGGTTCTTCTCGCCCGCGCGGCGCACGATGGAGGTGGTCAGGACCGACTGACCCGCCGGGGTGTCATAGAGGTTGGCGAGCTGCAGCAGGGTCTTGTCGATGACGAAGTCAGGCGGCACCGCCCCGGCGGCGAAGTCCGCCTGCATCCGCGCGGTTTCCTGGTCCAGGGCGGTCGGGAAGGCAGCGACGCGCGCCAGATAGGCTTCGGCGTCCTCAGCGGTCTCGATCGCATGCTGGGTGTCGAGGAAGTCCGGAAGGCTCTGATAGGACCCCGTCAGCTGGGAGATGGTGTAGGGTGCGGGGCCGAACCCGCCGCCGCCATAGGGGAACCGCTCACCCATCATCTGGGTCTCGCCGAAGAAGCTCAGGGCGTCGTGGTAGACGCCTTCGGTCGCCGGCAGGGCGGCGCGGTCGATGGCCCGGAGCTGGTCCATCTGGCGACGGAACACGACCCGGTCGGCGTCGATCTTCGCCTGGGAACGGTCGTCGAGGCGCGACTTCATCGCCGCCATCGGCCCCTTGTCCATGCCCAGGGAGGTCAGGGTCTCGGGCGATTCCAGCAGGAAGCTCTGAACGATCCCGTTCATCAGGGCGGTCAGGGCGGCGGAGGCCGAGGCGGCCGCGGCCGGCGTCTGCGCCCGGGCCTGGCCGCAGGCCGCGAGGCCCGCTCCGGCGGCAGCGGTGAACATCAGGCGGCGGCGATCGATCATCATGGCGGCAGGCTCCCTTGGCGCGACGCGGCAGAGGACGCCGCCCGGCAACGAATGGCAAGTTACGGATGCTTCAGCCGGCGT
Organism: Brevundimonas sp. UBA2416; assembly: GCF_002343105.1. Classification (NCBI taxonomy): domain Bacteria; kingdom Pseudomonadati; phylum Pseudomonadota; class Alphaproteobacteria; order Caulobacterales; family Caulobacteraceae; genus Brevundimonas; species Brevundimonas sp. UBA2416. The sequence continues at coordinate 32,199 of NZ_DDRM01000024.1, read as the reverse complement.
GGAGCTCCTGCTTCACGCGTTCGGCGAGGGTCTTGATGTCCAGCGGCTTGGGCAGGAAGGAGACCCCGACCTCGTCCTGCAACAGGTCCGAGAAGTCGCTTTCGGCATAGCCGGAGATGAAAAGAACCGGGGCGTCGCCGAGGTACTGACGGGCCTTCTTCAGCAGGGCCGGTCCGTCGAGGCCGGGCATGATGACGTCGGAGATCATCATGTCGATGGTCCCGGCGTGTTGCTCCGCCAGTTCCAGCGCCTGTTCCCCGTCCTCGGCCTCGATGACCTCATAGCCGCGCTGGCGCAGCAGGCGGGCGGCGATGCCTCGCACGGCGGCCTCGTCCTCGACGAACAGGATACGGCCGGCGCCCGACAGGTCGCGCGGCGCCTTGGCGACCTTTTCGATCACCGGGGTCTCGGCCAGTTCGGCTTCGGCCGCCTCGGGCAGGAAGATGCGGAAGACCGCCCCACCCTCGGCCGCGTTCGACACATTGATATGGCCGCCGGCCTGTTCGACGATGCCGTAGACAGTGGCGAGGCCCATGCCTGTGCCCTCGTTCACCGCCTTGGTGGTGAAGAAGGGTTCGAAGATCTTGTCGAGCAGTTCAGGCGGCACGCCCGGTCCACTGTCGGCCACCTCGATCAGGGCGACGGCGGCGGTAGGGGCCGCGCTCCAGCCCATCAGTCGCGCCTCGTCGGCGGTCAGGCGTGCGGTGCGGATGGTGACGACGCCCGCCCCCGGTTCGACCACGCCGCGCATGGCGTCGCGCGCGTTGACGGCCAGGTTCATCACCGCCGTCTCCAGCTGGCTCTTGTCGGCCAGCACCACCGGCAGGTCGCGGCCGTAGTCGGTCTCCAGCCGCACGTCCTCGCGCAGCAGGCGGCGTAGCAGGACCGCGAATTCGCCGACCAGTTCGCCGAGGTCCAGCCGTTCGCGACGCACCGTAGACTTGCGCGAGAAGGCCAGCAGCTTGCGAACCAGATCGGCGGCGCGGATGGCGGTCTGGCGGATCTCGTTGAGTCCCTCATACGAAGGATCGCCGACCGGATGGCGTTCCAGCAGGCCCGACAGCTGCAGCTGGATGGCGGTCAGCAGGTTGTTGAAATCGTGCGCCACGCCGCCGGCCAGCTGGCCCACGGCCTGCATCTTCTGGGCCTGCGACAGCTGCAGCTCCATCGACTTCTGGGCCGACACGTCGAACAGCCAGATACGGCGGCGGTCGCCTTCGGGGGCGACATACAGGTGCAGCATGCGGTCCGGATGGGCGCGGGCGACCAATTCGATCGGGCCCGACGAGCCGCCGTCCAGCTTCAGCCGCGCCTCGGCCACGCCTGCCGGATCGAACAGATGGCCGAAGGCGGCGTCGCGGGCGGCGGCGGGGCCGGTCAGAACAGACAAGGCGGCGTTGGGCTCATCCACCTTGCCCGAGAACAGGTCTTCGGCGGCGATCACCGCCGAGCCGAACGGCGCGCCTGCGGCCATGGCCCGGCTTTCGACAGCGTTGGAGGTCGCGGCGTGGCGCGGAGAGACGGCGGCGGCGACCGGCAGCACAGCCTCGGGCGCGGCGCGGACGAGGAACCGCCCCTCCCCGGCCTGGCCGATCAGGACCTCCTGTTCGCGCTCGCCGATGACCACGATGGCGCGGCCCTGTTCGCCGGCCCGGGCCTGGGCGAAGGCCATGTAGAGGGCCGAGGCGGACTTGCCTTTCGGCAGGGCCACGGTCGCGCCGTTGGCCTCGGCCCAGGCGGCGTTGAACGCCAGCACCTGGCCGGTCGACCAGACCAGGGCCGCCGGCTCGGCCATGGCGTCCAGCAGATCGATGGTGGCGTCGCCGATCGGCTTGCGCGTCTCACTGCGGGCGAAGGCGAACAGACCGATCAGGGCCACGGCGCCGACCGTGAAGATCAGCACCAGCCCCGGCGCACTGGTCGGATCGGCGCGGAACGCCGGATAGGCCAGGGCCGCGACGGCGACCACGAAGCCGACCGCCATGACGATCAGCAGCGGATCGAACGGACGGCCCTTGGTCGAGGTCAACGCGGTTGCGGTCATGGCGCCTCAGCCCGAATCAGCACGGGAAGCATGCGCCATAGTGTTCCGTATGCGCCCGGTGCGCGAATCCGGCTGTCAGGCCGCCTTGCGCTGCTCGGCCTTCAGGTCGCGCGCGGCGTTGATGCGGGCCTCGGCGATGGCGTCGGCGATCTGGTGCGTCGGCCGCTTTTCGACCGCCGAACGCTCCAGCACCTCTTCCAGCGTGTCCATCAGGCGTGACAGCTTGGTCTCGACCCAGGCCGGATCATAGGCGCCGCCGCTCTGACGGGCGCGCAGTTCGGAAGCCACATTGATGATGCCGCCGCCGTTGACGACATAGTCGGGCGCGTACAGCACGCCGCGCTCGAACAGGATCTGGCCGATGTCCGGGGTGGCCAGCTGGTTGTTCGCGGCGCCGACCACCGCCTTGACCGTCAGCCGGTCCAGCGTCTGCGGGTTCAGCGTCGCGCCGAGGGCGCAGGGGGCGTAGATGTCGGCCTTGACGTCATAGATGGCGTCGGGGGCCACGATCTCGGCATTGGTGCGGGCGGCGACCTCGGCCAGCAGGGCGGTGTTGACGTCGGTCATGATCAGCTTGGCGCCGGCGGCGTACAGCTTGTCGGCCAGATAGCCGCCGACGTGGCCGATGCCCTGGACCGAGACGGTCAGGCCGGTCAGGTCGTCCTGGTTCCACAGGCGTTTCGCCGCCAGCAGGGTCGAGCGATAGACGCCCTCGGCGGTGACCGGGCTGGGGTCGCCCGAGGCCTCCGGACCGTCGTTCAGGCCCAGCACATAGGGGGTAACCTTGCGGGCTTCGGCGATGTCCTCGACCGAGACGCCGACGTCCTCCGCCGCATAATAGAGGCCGCCGAGCGTATCGACCGCCCGGCCGAAGGCGCGGAACAGTTCGGGCGTCTTCTGGGTGCGGCTGTCGCCGATGATGACCGACTTGCCGCCGCCCATCTCCAGGTCCGCGACGGCGTTCTTGTAGCTCATGCCGCGCGACAGGCGCAGCACGTCCTCCAGGGCCTCGGCGCTCGACGCATAGTTCCACATCCGGGTTCCGCCGCAGGCAGGGCCGCGAGCGGATGAGTGAACAGCGATAATGGCGCGGAGGCCGGTCTTTTCATCAAAAACCGCGTGCACGCCTTCGTGGTTCGCGAAGGACGGGGAATCAAACAGCGTCATGCTCACTTGGGCGTCTCCCGGGGTATTTTTTGTTTGGGCGGCTGATACGCCGGGACGCTTAACAGGGCAAGCATGGCGGTTTCGCGACGTTGGGGCCGAGGGTCGAGGGGCAAAGCTGATCCGCGCTGATCCCGTCTTCCCTAGTCCCTCGCCTCTCGTCCCTCGTCCCTGAGTTCAGGCAGCACAGCCCCCGCCCCCGACGGCAGCGGTGCGGCGGCGTCCCGCAGCCAGGCCTCGACGTCGCGGTACATGACCTCGGCCTGGAGATCGCGGTTCAGGATGTGCCAGCCGTCCGGATAGAAGCCGGTGCGGAAACCGGGCCGGTCTCCCGCCCGCTCAAGCGCGCGGCGCATCGGGTCCGGCCGGATCACATTGTCGTTCGCCCCGTACAGCAGCAGGGTCGGGGCGCGAATGTCGCCGAGTCTCACTGACGCCGTTTCCATCAGATCGACCAGGCCGTACAGGGCGTCGAACCGGGTGGAGATGAGGCTGTTCGGGTCGCGATAGTTGCGGAACAGCTCCATCCGGTTGTCGGACGCCGGAAGCGCCCGGACTGCCCATTCGGGCGCATCGACGGCGCGGTCTCCCATGGCGCGGGCGGCGATCCACAGACCGGCGGAGTTGACCGGTCCCTGCGCCGACCAACCCCAGACGGCGGGGGCCAGAAGAATGACGCGGTCGGCGGCCGGCGGTCGGTCCGAGGCGAAGGCGGCGATCGTCACGGCCCCGCCCATGCTCTCGCCTGCAACGGCGATGACCGCGCGCGGATGGCGGGCGCGGGCCAGGCTGACGGCCGTGCGTACATCCTCGACCATTCGCGCCTCTCCGGCCCAGATGCCGCGCCCCGGCGCCTCGCCGAAGCCGCGCTGGTCGATCACCCAGGTCTCGATGCCGCGCTCGGCCCACCACGGGCCGGCCAGGCGGAATGAGGCCCGCGAGTCGTTCATCCCGTGCAGGGCGACGATAACGGCCCAAGGCTCGCCGCTCTCCGGCGCCCAGCGCGCCAGCGGCAGGCGGGCGCCGTCGTCCATCAGCAGGGCCCGCGCCTCGAGGGCCGGGCCGGCGAAGCCAGCCGGCGGCGTAAGGGGCGGCTGGATCGCGGGCGTGGCGCAGGCGGCGACCGCAAGGACTGTGAACAGAACTGCCAACCAGCGCATCATGGCGTCAGGATGCCATGGGGGCTGATCAGGCGAAGTCGTCATCGTCCTCAACGACGGGCGGCAGGGCCGCCAGCGCTGCGGCCGTCTCGGCCTCGGTCGGCAGGCGCAGGCGGATAACGCCCTTGAAGGCGTTCGGATCGATCGCCTTGCCCTTCTTGGTGATGGTCAGCCTGCCCTGACGCATCAGGGCGAGGGCGCAGTGCCGCACCTTGGGCAGCATCCGCTGCCACTGCTCGGGCTGCAGTTCCTTGGCCACGTCGGCCGGTTCAATGCTCTTGCCGCCGACGCCCTTGGGGTCGGCCTTCGCCAGTTTTTCGAAGATGGCGGTTTCGATGGGGTCGCTCATAGCGCCTGTATGGTGCATTGCGGGAGCAAGAAGAAGGCTGGAGTTTCCCATGGTCGAGAAAGTCACGGTGTCAGAGGGCGAGTTCGCCGGCTGGCAGATGTACGACCTGCACGGCACCTTCGATCAGGTCGTGGGGCCGTTCTACTTCCGGCCGGACCCGGACGGCGGCATGCGCTGCGCCTTCCGCGCCGAGCCCAAGCATATGAACGCGGGCGACCGGATGCACGGCGGCTGCCTGATGACCTTCGCCGACATAGCCCTGTTCCAGACCGCCTATCAGGAGATGGAGGGGGCGTCAGGTGTGACGGTGTCGCTGGATTCGACCTTCATCGACGGCGCCTATGTGGGCGAACTGGTCGAGGCGACGGGCGAGGTGGTGCGGGCAGGCAAGAGCCTGATCTTCGTGCGCGGCCAGATCCATGCCGGCGAACGGGTGCTGATGACGTATTCGGGCGTGATCCGGAAATTTCAGCCGCGCCGCTGAGCCGATACCGCCGCTACCGATGTCAGCCGTCGATGATGCTCTGGAGGATTGAGGCCATCCGGTCGCGCATCCGGTTGCATTCGGCCGAGGTCAGATCGTAGCCGCCGGTGATCTCGCGGCTGACGGTCATACCCATGATGAAGCCTGAAGCGAGGCGGGCGCGGATGGCGGCGTCGGGGCCGCCGACCCACTCCGCGAAGGGGCCGAAGAACCGCTCATTGCCCGCGCGCTGGACCAGTTCCATCGCCTTGGTCGAGCCGATCGAGCGGAGCAGGATCAGCAGGCCGCGCAGCTTGCTCTCGCTCTTGGCCTCAAAGATCGCCTCGTGCGCAATCCGCTGGCCGAAGTCGTGGCGGTCGCCGGTCATCAGGTCCGCGCCGTTTTCACAACTGTCGAGAACCGAGACGAACAGCTCCTCCTTGGAGCCGAAATAGCGGGACACCAGGGCGGCGTCGACGCCGACGTCCCCGGCAACGTCGCGCATGCCGACATCGTCATAGCTCTCGCGCGCGAAGCGCTCGCGGGCGGCGATCAGGATGGCGGCGCGGGTCGCCTCGGCATTCCGGGGCCGAGGCGCGACGTGGCAAAACAATTCGTGATCTCCGCAATAGCCCCAAGAACCCTATGGCTTTGTCATCGCCCGCCGACAAGCGAAAGCGCATCGAACCCGGGCTGGCGACAGGGGCCGAACGCCTCCGGTTTTGCACTGCAACAGGGGGGATTGACGTCGCGGGAAGTGTTCGTCACCGTAACAACACTCATCAAGACCGGCGGAGGGATAGGCCCTTTGATGCCGGGGCAACCTTCCGGGACTTCCCAGTCCCGGAGATGGTGCCAACTCCTGCGAGGCCTCCCCGGAAGCCGCGAGAGATGAGTGAAGCGACGGCCCCCTCACGTCCGGGGACCGGCTGACTTCACGGGTCTGTCACGCATGAATTGGTTCGCCCCACCGGTTTCGCTGAGCGAAAGCGGAGCGGGCCGTGGCGTCCATTGAAACCCCTGAAGAGACCGTCGGACGCGACGTCCACGCGGCCATTCCCGAGGACTTCCGGCTGGAGTCCGGCCAGCGTTTGGCGACGACGGACGTCGTCGGCCGCCTGCATGGCCCCGACCATGCGCCGCTCGTCGTCGTCGCCGGCGGCATCTCCAGCGGCCGGTTCGCGGCGCGCTGGTGGCCCTCGGTGGTCAAGGCCGGCGGCCCGATCAACCTGCACCACCTCCGCGTCCTGGCGTTCGACCTGCTGCCCGGCCGTGGCGCGCCCGGCGTCACCATCACTACCACGGATCAGGCGCGCCTGCTGGCTCTGCTGCTCGACGCCCTCGACGAGCGGCGCATCGACGCCTTCGTGGGCGCGTCGTACGGCGGCTGCATCGGCCTGGCTTTCGCCGCCGTCTTCCCGGATCGGATCGGCGAGCTGGCGGTCATCTCCGCCGCCCACCGCGCCCATCCCGCGGCGACAGCCTGGCGCGGGGTGCAGCGCCGCCTGCTGGCCTTCGCCCGCGACTGCGGCCGCGAAGCCGAGGGGATCGCCCTCGCCCGCCAGCTCGCCATGACCACCTATCGCACCGCCGAAGAGTTCGACCTGCGCTTCAGCCAGACGCCGCCTCCGGCCGCCGGCGACGCCTGGCCCGTCTGCGACTATCTGATCGCCAGGGGCGCCGCCTATGCCGAGGCGACCAGCGCCGACCGCTGGATCAGTCTGTCGGACTCGCTGGACCGGCACAGTGTCGATCCACGCGCGGTCCGCTGCCCCCTGACGGTGGTCGGCTTCTCCTCCGACACCCTGGTTCCGATCGAGGACCTCCGCGACCTGGCCGCCCGCGCCCCGAACCTTCGCCGTCTGATCGAGGCTCCCTCGATCTTCGGCCACGACGCCTTCCTCAAGGAACGCGAGCGGGTCAGCCACGCCCTGCACGACGTCCTGAACACCCTTTCCCTTCCGTCCCGTGAGATCGCCGCATGACCTGTCCGTCCAACCCCCACCCCTGTACGACCGCCGCGCGTCATGGCGTGAACAGCGACCCGGCGCACGGCGCGGTGATGCCGCCGCTCTATATGTCGTCGAACTACAGCTTCGACGGCCTCGACGGAAAACGGCGCTATGATTACACGCGGTCGGGCAATCCGACCCGCGACGTCCTCGGCGAAACCCTCGCCAAACTCGAAGGCGGCGGCGGCGCGGTGGTGACGGCGACCGGCATGGCGGCGGTCGATCTGGCCCTGTTTTCGCTGGAGCCCGGTGACCTGCTGATCGCCCCGCACGACCTCTACGGCGGCACCCACCGCCTGCTCTGCGCCCGCGCGAAGCGCGGCCATTTCGACGTTCAGTTCGTCGATCAGAACGACCGCGCTGCGCTCGACGCTGCCCTTGCCCTGAAGCCGAAACTCATCCTGATCGAGACCCCTTCCAATCCGCTGATGCGGGTGGTGGACGTGGCAGACATCTGCGCCCGGGCGCGGGCTGTCGGCTGCAAGTCTGCGGTGGACAACACCTTCCTGTCGCCGGCCCTGCAGCAGCCGATCGCGCTCGGCGCCGACCTGGTGATCCATTCGACCACCAAATACATCAACGGCCATTCCGACGTGGTCGGCGGCTGTGTGGTGGCGAAGGATCCGGCCGATCTGCAGCAGCTGACCTGGTGGGCCAACTGTCTCGGCGTCACCGGGTCGCCGTTCGACGCCTATTTGACCTTGCGTGGCGTGCGCACCCTGTTCGCCCGTATCGAGCGGCAGCAGGCGACCGCGCACCGGGTGGCCGAATGGCTGGCCGCCCAGCCGTCGGTGAAGGCGATCCACTATCCGGGCCTGGCGTCCCACCCCGGCCATGCCATCGCGGCGCGCCAGCAGGCAGGCTTCGGCGCCATGCTCAGCTTTGAACTCCACGACATCGCCGCCGTCCGCGCCTTCGTGGATCAGCTCGAGGTCTTCACCCTGGCCGAGTCCCTGGGCGGGGTCGAAAGCCTGATCGCCCACCCGGCCCTGATGACCCATGCCGCCATGACGCCCGAGGCGCGGCGGACGGCCGGCATCACCGACGGCCTGCTGCGCCTTTCCATCGGCCTGGAGCATGCCGACGACCTGCTGGCGGATCTGTCGGCGGCGCTCCGCTTCGTGGCGCTCCCGCTCGCCATTCAAGCCGCCTGAGGGACACAGCCATGACCGCCCTGCCCCTTCCCCTGCCCGGCCCCTCCGCCGCGAACCCCGCCGTCGTTCCGCATACCGATGAACCGGTCGCCCTGCTCCAACTGGACAGCTCCAACCCCGCCGAAGCCGCCTCCGCCGTTTATCGCGAGGTCCGGCGCGGTCGCCGGGTCGTCGCCGTCGCCTGTGGCGATGCGGACGCCGCCGGACGCCTGTCCCGAACCCTGGACGCCATCGGCGTCGTCGCAGTCCGACCCGCGTCGGGCGAGGGCGTGCTCGGGGCCGGCGTCACGATCGTAGCCGGACCAGCAACCCTGCCCGGTCGATCGCGGCCTCACCCCGGCCGTGCCCTTCGCGTGGCCCTGGCCGGCTGCGGCGTGGTCGGAGGCGGCGTCCTTCCGCGGCTATTGGCCGATGCCCGGTTCGAGGTCGTCGGCGTCCTGGTGCGCGACCCGGCCAAGACCCGCGACACCGCCATCCCCGCTGATCTCGCCGTATCTGACCCGGCGGCCCTGCTGGCGCGCGAACCGGACATTCTGGTCGAGGCGATCTCGGACGCGTCTACCGGTCTGGCCCTGATCCGGGCCGCGCTGGCGCGCGGGGTGGACGTGGTCAGCGCCAACAAACAGGCGGTCGGCGCCGACCTGCCCGCGCTGATCGATCTGGCGGCGGCGGGCGGAGCGCGCCTGCTCTATTCCGCCAGCGTCGGCGGCGGCGCGCCTCTGATCGAGACCGTTCGAAGAGCCCGCGCCCACGGCGCCGTCGTGCGGATAGAGGCGGTGCTGAACGGCACCTGCAACTTCATCCTCAACCGCCTCGCCGAGGGCCGGCCGTTCGAGGAGGCGCTGACCGCCGCGCGCGAGGCGGGGTTCGCCGAGGCGGACCCGTCCGCCGACCTGGAGGGGCTGGACGCCGCCGCCAAACTTGCCATCCTCGGCCATGAGGCCCTGCGGGGAAGACTGACCGTGGGGGCCGTAGCCCGCCAGCCCCTGGGCCGTGACAGCGTGCTTCCCGCAGGTCGGGTGCGTCAGCTGGCGCGACTGGACGTCCGCACCGGCGAGGTCGGCGTCGCCCTTCGCGCCGTCGATGGCGACCCGTTGTTCGCGGACCTGGCGGATGAGTGGAACGCCTTGCGGGTCACAACCGGGGACGGACGGGTCTTCACCGCACGCGGCCGCGGCGCCGGACGGACGCCGACCGCCGAAAGCGTCTGGGCCGACCTGACGGACCTTGCCGATTTCGGTCCTTCGACCAAAGAAAACGCCGCCGGTTCCTGAGAACCGGCGGCGCTGGAGTCGCCTTGATCAGGAGACGATCAGAAGCGGTAGCGGGCGCCGACGAAATACTGCCGGCCAGTGTGGTGGTAGACGGAGGTGCTCTGGCGCTCGAGGCCGTCGCCAACGAACTGATGGTTGAACTCGTCCGTCAGGTTCAGGGCTTCAAACGTCACCTCGACCTGGTCGCTGATCTGGTACGAGGCGGAGGCGTCGATGTTTAGCGTCTCCTGTTTGCCTTCGATCGAGTTGCCGTTCCGACCGGGCACGTTCTGGGTATAGCTGTCGCGGGCGGCCGCCGAGACGCGCGCCGAGAAGCGGTCGTCTTCATAGTAGAGGGTGGCGTTCCACGAGACCGGCGACAGGTTGACCAGGTCCTCGGTCTGGAAGGCCGTGCACAGGGCATTGGCGCAGTAGTCGATCTCCGATTCCACGAACGTGTAGTTCAGCTGGACCCCGAGGTTGGAGAACGGCCCCGGCAGGAAGCGGAAGGGTTGCTGATAGCTGACCTCAAATCCGCTCAGCGGGCCGCCCTCGGTGTTCACCGCCGCCGTAAGCTGGAAGATGGTGGTCGGCGTACAGACGCCCGTGCAGAAGCCGGGGGCGAAGGCCGAAGGGTTCAGCGTCGTCAGGCTGGCGTAGGGCAGGTCCTGGCGCAGGATCTGGATGTAGCTGTCGATGTCCTTGTAGAAATACGAGAAGGACAACAGGCTTTCCGGCGCGAAATACCACTCGACGCTCATGTCGTAGGTGGTGGCCCGGAACGGCTCCAGCTTCACGTTGCCGATGGTTGCGGTGAAGTTCGGCCCGGTCGCCGCCAGCGAAGTGACGGGCACCAGATAGTTGGTGCCGGCGAAGGTGTTGCCGATCTGGGGCCGCGCCATGACCTTGGCCACGCCGAAGCGCAGGATCAGGTTCTCGACGGGCTCCAGCGCCAGGTTCATGGACGGCAGGGTGTCCATGTATTCGTTTTCACCGGTCACGAGCGTGCCGCCGCCGGTCGAGCTGTAGCCCTGGGCGTTGAGCACGGTCTGGACCTGGCGGACCCCGACGTTGCCGCGGAAAGGCATGTCCCACAGCAGGGTGTTGAAATCAGCCTGCAGATAGACCGCGAAGTCTTCCTCATTGATGACGCGGTTGCTGCCGCGGGCGTTGCCGTTGGTGATGCCCGTCAGGCGGAAGTCGCCCCCCGGAACGCCGGTGTCGCAGTTACAATAGATGTTGAACAGCGAGGCGATGGCGTCGAGGTCCGGCCGCACCCAGTTGGTCGGCGTGCCGGTCGGAACCAGATTCACGCCGAAGCCGGTCAGCAAGTTCGAAATGTTGGCCACGGTCGTGCCGCCCGGCAGGGCGGGAACGACCGTCTCGTCGGTCCGGCGCATTTCGGCTGAGCGGGAATCGTAGCTCTTCCAGTTGATGCCGGCCTTGAAGGTCAGCCAGTCCGAGGCGTCGTATTCGATATCGCCCTGAACGGACTCGAACAGGGTGTCGACGCTATTGGGCCGGAGGCGGACTTCCGACCTCGGCACAGCCAGGCCCGTCTGGCGCCACTGCCACTGGGTCGGATCGGCGACGTCGAAGCCGTAGCTGAGAACCGGGGCGTTGGGGTTGCCCCGGAAGTCCCAGGAATAGCCGGCGACGTTCGAGCGATCGAGCGTGACCGTGGTCTGGATCGGGTTGTCGAAATTCGACTCCGCCCGGCCGTAGTACCAGCTGCCGCGCAGACGATCGCTGAAGTCATGCTCGGCCGTCAGGCTCCATTGCAGGAACTCGGTCGACAGGACGTCGAAGCGGCTTTCCGAACGGATGTCGACGTTGTCGAACAGGCCGTAGACCAGCATGCCGTTCTGGACCTCGGCCTCGCGGACGTGGATCTGGGTCTGGCCGCCGGCCGCCGCGTTGCGGCTGAACGACAGGGACTCAAGGAAGTCTTCCGCACGGGTCGCGTCCAGTTTGGAATAGAGCACGTCGACCGAGAACAGGGTGCTGTCCGCGGGCCGCCACTGGAAGGCGCCGGTGACACCCAGACGTTCCTGGGTGTGGCTCAGCCGGCCGTAGCGCGGCAGGCGAGGAATGAACACGTTGGCCTGGTTCGCGGTGTTGTAGGCGGCGACGTTGGCGGCGGTGTTGGCCGGGCGCGCCACGCCGGTGGCGCAGTTGGCGGCGGTTGAGCCGTTGGCTCCGCTATTGCCGGGGTTCTGGGGTGCGACACCGACGGGGGAGCAGAAGCCGCCGCTGTTGGTGGCGCCCGGAGCTGCGGCAGGGGCCCAGCGCACCGAACTGAAGCCTTCTTCGAGCGAGTCACGCTCGCTGTAGGCCACCGAGAACAGGGCGCCGAACTGATCGTTCTCGCCGAACCGGTCGCTGATCAGGAACGCCGTGCGCGGGCTCCAGGCTTCGGACAGGTCGTTGTATCCGGCCTGGAACGAGGCGGCCATGGTGAAGCCGTCGTAGTCGAACGGCCGGGTCGCCTGCAGATCGACCGTGGCGCCCAGCGACCCTTCTTCGGTCTCGGCGGCGGCGGTCTTGCGCACCGTGATGCGGCTGAACAGTTCCGAGGCGAAAACGTTGAAGTCGAAGCCGCGACCGCGGTTGGCGCCGCCCGACGAATCGGTGCCGCCGGCGGTGGCCTGGGCCTCCATGCCGTTGATACGGGTGCGGGTGAAGTCCGAGCCGAGACCGCGGACGGTGATCGAACGGCCCTCGCCGGCGTCACGGTCGATGGCGACGCCGGGGACGCGCTGGATCGACTCGGCCAGGTTCAGGTCGGGGAAGTCGGCGATGTCCTCGGCGACGATGACGTCGATGACGTTGGTGTCGCGCCGCTTGGCGTCGAGGCCGGCGGTCAGGCTGGCGCGGAAACCCGTGACGATGATTTCGTCGATCTCGGTCGGATCGTCCTGGGGCGGGGCGGTCTGGGCCGCAGCGGCCCCGGCTCCCAGGCCAAGCGACAGGGCGACGGCCAGGCCGGATGCTCCGGCGAACAGGCTACGACGAAGAGTGCGGGTCATCCCCGGCTGAATGGCTTGCATCATATGCTCCCTCCCAATGGGCATACAGAACGCCGAGGTAGCCCCGGTCTATGTGTTTTTGCGACCTGGCGTCTTTGGCCCAATCGTTTGACACCGGTGTCATCTTGGCGTGGAATGGTCTCTGACACCGGTATCAATCATGAGCCTAACCCGATGATCCCTGTTTTCGCAACCCTGCTTCGACGCCTCCTTGTCATGAGCTTTGCGGGAACCGTGATTTCCGTGTCGTCGGGGGCACACCTCGCATCGGCACAGATCCCGGATGGGATCATCGCCTTTCCGGGCGCGGAGGGCGCGGGCCGGTTCGCGCTCGGCGGCCGCGGCGGGCGGGTTCTACGCGTGACCCATCTGGGGGACTCAGGCCCCGGCAGCCTGCGCGCGGCGGTCGAGGCCGACGGCCCGCGCACGGTGATCTTCGACATCGGCGGCGTGATCCGCCTGACCTCGCCCCTGACCGTCCGCCGCGGGCGTATCACGATCGCCGGCCAGACCGCGCCCGGCGGCGGAATCACCCTGCGCGACTATCCGCTTGTCGTGGCCGCGGACGACGTCGTGATCCGGCATATCCGCTCACGCCTCGGCGACGAGAGCGGGATTGAGGCCGACGCCGTATCGGTCGAACGCGGCCGCCGGATCATCCTCGATCACATATCCGCCTCGTGGTCCGTCGATGAAACCCTGTCGGTCGGCAGCCGCTACGCCCCGCCCGAGCGGGGCATCTATGACGTCACCGTGCAGTGGTCCCTGATTGCGGAATCGCTGAACGCTTCCGGCCATGCCAAGGGGGACCACGGCTACGGGACGCTGGCGCGCGGCGGACACGGCGCGCGCATGACCTTCCACCACAATCTGTGGGCCACGCACCGGGCGCGCATGCCTCGCCCGGGCAACTACAATCCGCCGTCGGTCGATCCGGAGGGTCCGCGCTTCGAGTTCCGGTCCAATGTCTTCTACGACTGGGGCGGTGGGCACGCCGGCTACAACGCCGACACCGAAAGCCTGTCCGTCTACGCCTTCATCGGCAACGCCTACATCCCCGGCCCGGACTCGGTCGGGCGATGGGCGTTTGAGGAATCCAGTCCGCTGGCCCGCGCCTGGTTCGACGGCAATGCGATGGACGGAGTCATCCCTGCCGACCCCTGGAGCCTGGTGAAGGATTCGAGCCGCCCGGACTACCGGCTGGCGACCCGACCGGACTGGGCGGACGCCGCCAACGAAACGGCGACGGATGCCGAGGCGCGCGTTCTGGCCCAGGTCGGCGCGGGCCGGACCCGCGACGCCGTCGACGCCCGCATCATCGAGGGTGTCCGCGCCCGCACCGGCCGCATCATCGACAGCCAGTCCGAAGTCGGAGGGTGGCCTGAACTCGAGCCGGGATCCCCGTGGACCGACAGTGACAACGACGGCATGCCGGACGAATGGGAAGCGATGCATGGGCTCAATCCGGCCAATGCGGCCGATGGCGTGGCAGACGGTAACGGAGACGGGTTCACCAATCTCGAGGACTGGCTGAACAGCCTCTGATCAGCGTGCCAGCCAGCCGCCGTCGACGGCCAGCACCGTGCCGTGGACATAGGCCGCCGCGTCCGAGGCCAGGAACACCGCCGCGCCGCTGATGTCGGACGGATCGCCCCACCGGCCTGCGGGGATGCGGGCGAGAATGTCACGGTTGCGGGTCTCGTCGGCGCGCAGGGCCTCGGTGTTGTTGGTCGAGAAATAGCCCGGCGCGATGGCGTTGACGTTGATGCCCTTAGACGCCCACTCGCAGGCCAGCAACTTTGTCAGCCCGGCCAGGCCGCTCTTGGACGCGGTGTAGGACGGCACCCGGATGCCGCCCTGGAAGCTCAACATCGAACAGATGTTGATGATCTTCCCGCCCCGCCCCGTATCCGCCCAGGTCCGGGCCACGGCCTGGCTGAGGAAGAAGGCGGTCTTCAGATTGGTGTCCATCACCGCGTCCCAGTCCTCTTCCGTGAAGTCGAGGCTGTCGTTGCGGCGGATGATGCCCGCGTTGTTGACCAGAATATCGATGGCTCCGACCGCGGCGACGGCCTGCGCCACGACGTCAGCAATCGGCGCAACCGAGGACAGGTCGGCGGGGATGGCGTGCAGCGCCCGCCCCGTCTCCGCCACCATGGCCGCCGTTTCGGTCGGCGCCGACCGCCCCACGGCGATGATGTCGGCCCCGGCCTGGGCCAGTCCGACCGCGATCGCCTGGCCAAGGCCGGTGTTGGCGCCGGTGACCATGGCCGTCTTGCCCGTCAGGTCGAAAGAGACGCTCATTTCAGCTTGCCTGTATTCTGCGGGTTTGGAGCGGATTGTGTGGATAGGTAACCGGTGTCATAAGCTTATGCAAACATCGGCCGGCGGCCCGCCTCACCATCAAGCCTCGAGAAAAACCCATGAAAATCGCCCTCATCATCGAGAACAGCCAGGCCGCCAAGAGCGAGACCGTCCACGCCGCCTTGACCGCAGTCGCCGGACCCCTCGGCCATCAGGTCTTCCACTACGGCATGTACACGCCCGAGGATAAGGCGTCGCTGACCTATGTGATGAACGGCCTGCTGACGGGGATCCTGATCAACTCGGGCGCCGCCGATTTCGTGGTCACCGGATGCGGCACCGGCACGGGCTCCATGCTGGCCGCCAACGCCATGCCGGGCGTGTTCTGCGGCCTGATCATCGACCCCACGGACGCCTTCCTGTTCGGCCAGATCAATGACGGCAACGCCATCGCCATGCCCTACGCCAAGGGCTTCGGCTGGGCGGCCGAGCTGAACCTGCAGGACGTCTATCGCAAGCTGTTCGAGGGCGAGCGCGGTCTGGGCTATCCCAGGGAACGCGCCGAGATCATGCGCAGGAACCGCGGCATCCTGAAGGATCTGAAGGCCGTCACCTGCCACGACATGCTGACCGTCCTGAAGACCGTGGACCAGGACCTGCTGAAGGCCGCCGTCGCCGGCGAACGCTTCCAGGAATACTTCTTCGCCAACGCCACGGATGAAGCGATCCGCGACCATGTGAAGGGCCTCGTCAGCCACTGATGCCCGCGATCCGCCTGCGGAGCTGTGGTCCGCTGCGACGTCCCGTCGCCGGCCGGACCGACCGACCGTCAGACAGTCGCCGGAGCCAGCGCCTTGCGGACCGCCATGCCGAGTTCTGACAACCGGAAGGGTTTGCGCAGCACGCTTTCCATCGGCATCACCCGGTCCACCGCCTCCATATCGGCATAGCCCGTCGCCAGGAGGATCGGCACGCCGGGAGCCACCACCCGCGCTTTCAGGACCACATCAACCCCGGTCATGCCGGGCATGGCGTAGTCCACGATCAGCAGGTCGGGCCGGGATCCCTGCAGGACGCGCAGCCCCGCCTCCCCGTCGGCGGCCTCATCGACGCTGTAGCCGAGAGACTGCAGACACTCGACGATGAAGCGCCGTACGGCGTCGTCGTCGTCGACGACCAGAATGCGCTGGTGCGGCCCCTCGGCGTCGGCCTCTGCGCGGAAGACGTCCTCGGGCGCCGAGACCACGGCGGCCGCCGTCGGCAGCCAGATCTCCACGGTCGTGCCGCGCCCTTCGACGCTGGACAGACGCACCGTGCCGCCGGACTGCTGAGCGATGCCGTAGACTTGGCTCAGGCCGAGCCCCGTGCCCTTACCGATCGGCTTGGTCGTGAAGAAGGGATCGAACACCTTGGCCATCAGTTCGGGCGGTATGCCGGAGCCGGTATCCGTAACGCTGATCACCGCATAGTCGCCGGGAGCCAGATCACTGCCCTGCGCCATCTGACGTGTGCTCGAGATTGTCAGGACGCCGCCCTCGGTCATGGAATCCCGGGCATTGATCGACAGGTTCAGAATCGCCAGTTCGAGCTGGTTGGCGTCGGCCAGCGCCCAGGGCTCAGCGGCGTCCAGGACCATCTCGATCCGCACCATCGGACCGATGGTGCGGTCCAGAAGGTCATGCATCCCTGTCACCAGCCCATTCAGGTCGACCGCCTTCAAGGTCAGGTTCTGGGTCCGCGAGAACGCCAGCAACTGATGGGTCAACTTGGCCGCGCGCTCCGCCGCCTGGCGAGCGAAGTCGGCCAGTTTCGCCGTCTTTTCATCCTCGGTCCGGCGCTGGATGAGTTCGAGGTTCCCGAAGATGACGGTCAGCAGATTGTTGAAGTCATGGGCGATGCCGCCTGTCAGCTGGCCCACCGCCTCCATCTTCTGGGACTGCGCCAGCGCCGCCTGGGCGCGCTCGCGCACAGCGACTTCCTGCATCAGCTGGTTGTTGGCCGACGACAGTTCCTCGGTCCGCTCGGCGATTCTGGCTTCGAGTGAGCCGTTCAGATTGGTCAGCCGGCCCTCGGCCAGTTGAAGCTCTTCCAGGCGACGACGCGCCTCGTACTGTCGGCTTCGACCGCGCATCGCCGAGTTGACCGCACTGGCGAGGGTGTCGCTGTGCACTGGCCGTTCAAGCACGACAACGTTGCCGAGTTGCTCAAGCATCCTCAGCGCATCGCGCGGGCGCCGCCCGGCGCGCTTTGTGGCGAGCAAGACGAACGGAAAGTCCGACCAGGAGGGCTGGTCGTCCAACCATGCGCCGAGGCCGCTCAGATCAGCATCCAGCAGGGACTCCTCGGTCACCACCGCGATCGCCGCACCACGTCGCGCTTCACGGGCGAGGGCCTCGCCGCTTTCGCAGATCACACTCTCATGCCCGACACGTGTGAGTAGTTGATCGATCACGTCAGCGTCGCGGCCCTTTATGGCCAGCAACAGGATACGCTGCTCCACCCGCCTATCCTTCGCCGACGGCGGGCTCGGCCGACATCAGGGGCGTGGAGCCGCGATAGTTGGGCAACCCCGTCAGGACACCCTCGAAATCCTTCAGCGGATCGCCGATCTGGATGCCGCCGCGTGCGAGGCGGAACTCGCGGATGCTGGACTGGTGCTCGGTGGTGCGACTCTTGGCGACCGAGACGGCCTTCAGGACATTGCCGCGCGACTCGAAATACCGGAACAGGACGATGGTGTCGGACAGATAGCTCAGGTCGATCTCGGACCGCACGTCGCCCACGATGCCGTGCTGGCCGAGGATCAGCACCGTTATGACCCCCTGCTGGTTCAGGTAGCTGAGCATTTCGTGCATCTGCAGCAGCAGATATTTTTCGCCCGGCATGGCCTGCAGGAAGGCGTTGAGACTGTCGATGGCGATGAAGCCCACGCCGTCCTGCTCAACCGCCCGCCGGATCCAGCTGGCGAACTCGCCCGGAGTCAGTTCCGCCGGGTCAATCTGGAAAACCTGCAGCATGCCGCTGTCGATGTGTGGCTGGAGGTCCATGCCCATGGCCCTGGAGCGCGCCAGCATGGTCGTGACGCCCTCATCGAACAGGTAGTAGGCGGCCTTCTCGCCCCGCTGTATCGCTTCAAGGCCGCAGCACACCGCCGTGGTGGTCTTGCCCACGCCCGACGGGCCGTTCAGCAGGGTGTTGGTTCCGGGCGAGAGACCGCCGCCGAGCATTTCGTCCAGATGATCAATTCCGGTCGAGACCAGCGCGTCGGAGAACTCGGCATGATGATCCGCCGCGACCAGGCGCGGGAACACCGCGACGCCGCCCGTCTCGATGGCGAAGTCGTGGAAGCCGCCGCGATATTTGACGCCCCGCATCTTCACCACCCGCAAACGCCGGCGCTCCGAGCCGTACTCCTGCGCCGCCTGTTCGAGGGTAATCACGCCGTGGGCGATGCTGTGGAGCTGCAGGTCGCCGGGGTCTGAGCTGCGGTCGTCAAGCAGCAGGACGGTGCACTGGCGGGTCGAGAAATACTGCTTCAAGGCCAGTATCTGACGCCGGTAGCGGAGCGAATTCTGTGCGAGGAGGCGCATCTCCGACAGGCTGTCGAACACGACCCGCGCTGGCCTCAGGCGATCGACGCACTCCATCACGCCGGCAATCGTTTCGCCAAGCTCTACCTCGGACGGATCCAGGATCGACTGTTCGCTTTCAGGGTGCAGCCCGTCCTCGCTGACGAGTTCGAAAAGCTCGATCCCGTCCAGCGCCCAGCCATGACTGCGGCCCACTTCGCGCAACTCCGCCGCCGTCTCGGACAGGGTTATATACAGCCCCGGCTCTCCGGCCCGCACACCCTCCAGCAGAAACTGCAGCGCAATCGTCGTCTTGCCGCTGCCGGGGGTGCCCTCAAGCAGATACGAACGGTTGGCCGTCAGTCCTCCTCCGAGGATGGTGTCCAGCTCAGGAACGCCCGTCGAAACTCGAGGCGAGGCGGAATTGGACGTGGCGGGCATTGGCCTTCTCGGCAATCGCTCGGGATTGTGAGCCGGGAAGGAACGAGCTTAGCCGGGAAAGGCTCCCTGAAATGCGTGTTTCAGGGCCGGTACGGGCCTGTATCAGCGGTTCGGCGGCGCCGTCGAATCCCTGACCACGAGAGACGGATCGACCTCCGGCTGGACGAGGGTCGCGGGATCGAGGCCGCGCAGACCGGCGGTCAGTTTCTCCGCCGCCATCCGGCCCATGTCGCGGATCGGCAAGCGGACTGTGGTCAGGTTGGGCCAGACGCGCGACGCCATCGGCAGGTCGTCAAAACCGACGATCGACAGGTCGCGGGGTACATCCAGACCGGCGTCGCGGGCGGCCTTCATCACCCCGATCGCCATCTCATCATTGCCGGCGAAGATCGCCGTCGGGCGCTGCGGCAGGGCCAGCAGTTCCGTCGCGGCCTCGACGCCGGATTCGAACGTATAGGCCGCGCGGCGGACGTAGGCGGGATCCAGCACCAGCCCGTGCTCGGCCAGCCCCTCGGCGAATCCCCTGCCCCGCTCGTGCGACGAACGGAAGGTGTCCGGACCCGAAATGAACGCGATCCGCTGATGCCCCAGTTCAGCCAGATGCCGCGCCGCCTGGGCCGCGCCCCGGCTGTCGTGCGTCACCACCATACAGGCCGGTTCGTCCAGCGAGACCGAGGCGATCCGCACATAGGGACAGTCCGCCTCCTTCAGAATGGCCACCACCCGGTCGTCCTCTGACACCGACGGCGGCATGACCACGCCGAACAGCTTCTGCCGCACGATGAAGTTCCGCACGTCGCCCAGAAAGGCGTCACTCGCCCTGTTGCAGGGATGGACGACCAGTTCCAGGCCGGAACCCCGCACGGCGTCGAGCACGCCCTGCTGCATGTTGACGACATAGTTCGGGCTTGGGTTGTCATAGATCATCCCGACCAGGAACGACCGCCGGAAAGCCAGCCCCCGGGCCTGGGGGTCGGGGGTGAAGCCATGTTCGGCGATGACCGCCTCGACCCGCTTGCGTGTCTCTTCCTTGACGAAGGGCGAGTTGTTGATGACCCGTGAGACGGTCTTCTTCGACACCTCGGCGAGCCGGGCGATGTCATTGATGGTGGCGGGCTTGCCGCCGGTCCGTCTGGGCTCGTTCACTGAGGGATTCTCTCTGGCCGAACGGTGTCCTTAGACCTTGCCGCGCGCCCTGTCAGCGGTCACGTCCCGCGGCGGGTCGCGGGGCGATCCAGCACATCGTCACGCAGCGGAGTCATGAAGCGCAGGTCCCAGTCGTCGGGGTTGAACGGCTTGCGCGTCGCTTCGACCACAGCCGGATAGCCGCCGACCTCGCGCTCGTGGTCGATGATCTCCCCGCGGCCCTCCGCGACCTCGGCGATCAGCAGCACGTCCCGCATGTCGCGGTCCCAGGGTCGGGCGCCGACCTGCGACAGGACCGCCCGCTGCACGTCCACGGCGGGCATCGGCGTCAGCCCTTCCCACCAGACCGGCGGACGACGCGTCTGGATGATCCGGGCAGGACTGGTGGTGTAGCGGCCGAACATGCGGATGGGCTCGCCGACCTGATCCACGGCGATGTTGTCCCGGCCATAGTATTCCACGTCTCCCGCCCCGCCGATCATCATGAAGGCGAGTTGGTCGACCGGCGTCGACGGGCCCGCGCGCAACACGTTTCCGATCACGGTCATCTTGCCGACCTCGAACGGGACGGTCCCCCACTCCTCCGGCGCGAGGTTGTAGTGGATGGCGCGCGGACCCGGATTGTAGATCAGGTTGTTGACGATCACCCCGTGAACCCCGCCCTTGAACAGGGGGCTGCGCTCATAGTTGTGGGCATAGAGATTGCCGACGATCAGCAGGCCGGTGACATTGTCGTGGATCAGCGAGCCCTTGGAATGCTCGCCCTTGGAATGGGTCGAATAGGCCAGGCTCTCGCCGTTCAGATTGTTCGAGAAGGTGATGTTGTGGCTGGTGCCACGGCGCCATTCCTCAGGCGTCGAGCCGGTGAAGCGCGGGCCCGAGGCCGACAGGTTCTCGTCGGTCGCCCAGGTCAGACTGCAGTGATCGACGATGACATTGTATGCGCCGACGGTGGCGATGCCGTCCTCGTCCCAGCCGCTCATCCACTCGCCACCGGCCGAGCCGGGCCGGATCCGGATGTGCTGGACGATAACGTCGTGCCCGCGGATGTCGATGCCGCCGCGGATCAGGGTGATGCCCGGCGACGGCGCGGTCTGGCCGGCGATGGTGATGAAGGGATTCCGGAGCACCAGGGTCTGTTTGCCCAGGTCGATGACCCCGCCGACCTCGAACACCACGATGCGCGGCCCCTCGGCCTCGATGGCGGCGCGCAGCGAGCCAGGGCCCGAGGCGTCCAGATTGGTGACCCGGATGATCTGGCCACCCCGCCCGCCCGGCGTCTGGGCCGCCCAGCCCAGTGCCCCCGGGAACGCCGGTAGCGGCGCTTCGGCAGCGATCGGCGCCGGCTGCTGTGCAGCGGCAGGCGAGGCAAGGCTGGCCGGAAGGATGAGGGCGGCCACGAGGGCGGCGAGGCGGAGCAGGGTCATGATTCCATCCTATTGCACGGTCGCTGTGGTCGCGACCTTGAGCCGGGGCGGCGCCGGAAAGGCTTCGCCGGATTCAAATTGACACCGGTTTCCTTCCTGCGCAATGTCTGCCGCAACAGGGAGGCGGCGTGAGCCACGCACACGATAATTCAGCGGTTTCACCGGTCGCGCGGGCCTTTGTCGGCGCGCGTCGCGGCGGCTGTGCGCTCGAAGCCTATCCGGGCCTGCAGCCCGAATCGCTTGAGGCCGCCTACGCCATCCAGGATGAGGCGATCGCCGCCTGGCCGGATCGTATCGCCGGCTGGAAGCTGGGCCGGATCAACGCCCCGCACGATGCGCGCTTCGGCGCCGGGCGGCTGGCGGGGCCGATCTTCTCGCGGAACGTCTGGACGGCGGCCCACACGCCAACCCGCTTCGGCGTGATCGAGGGCGGCTTCGCGGCGGTCGAGGCGGAATATGTGCTTGAGATGGGCGAGACCGCGCCGGACCGGGCCGACTGGACCGTCGATTCGGTCGCGCCGCTGGTGTCCCGCGTCTTCATCGGGGTCGAGATCGCCGGCAGCCCCTTCGCGGGCATCAACGAACATGGGCCGGCTGTCACGGCCTCGGATTTCGGCAACAACGCCGGTCTGATCCTTGGCTCCGAGGTCGCCGGCTGGCGCGAACGCCTGTCGGACCTGACCTGCACCGTGGCCATCAACGACATCGTCATCGGGCGCGGCGGCGCATCATCGATCCCGGGCGGACCGCTCGATTCACTCGCCTTCCTCCTGAACCTCCTTCACCGGCGCGGCCGGCGGCTCGAAGTGGGCCAACTGGTCTCGACGGGCGCCGCCACCGGCGTGCACGATATCTTCGCTGGCCAGTCCGCCTCCGCCGACTTCGGGCCCGATGGCCGCATCGACTGTGTCGCGGTCCCGGCGACAGGAGCCATCGCATGAGCCTGACCCGTCGCACCCTCGGCCTCGCCGGCCTGTCCGGTCTCGGCCTCGCCTCCTGCGCCCCGCGGGCGACCGCCAATGGGCAGACCATCTTCAACGCCGTCGATGTCCACCCCGGCGACTTCCCCACGGTGACCGCCGTCAAATGGATGGGCGAGGAACTCGGCCGGCTGACGGACGGCCGACTCGGCATCCGCCAGTTCCCCTCGGGCCAGTTGGGCAATGAAGACGATTCGATCGGTCTGACGCGTTTCAAGGCGGTCGATATGTGCCGCGTCGCGGTCGCGGCCCTCAACAACGCCTTCCCCGAGACCCGCCTGCTGGCCTTGCCCTATGTCTTCCGTTCGGTGTCGCATGTCCGCGCCGTGGTCGACGGCGGGATCGGCACCGAACTGCTCAATGTGTTCGAGGGCCGCGGTCTTGTCGGGCTGGCCTATTACGACGCCGCACCGCGCTGCTTCTACAATGTGCGCCACCCGGTCACCGAGCCGGGCCAGCTGCGCGGCCTGAAGATGCGCGCGCCGCAGTCGGACATCTTCCTCGACTCCATCCGCGCCATGGGCGCCAATCCGACGCCCCTGACCTTCGGCGCGGTCTTCTCCTCGCTGCAGACTCATCTGATCGACGGGGCCGAGAACAACTGGCCGGCCTATCAGTCCAGCCGCCAGTACGAGGTCGCGCAATACTGGAGCCAGACCGAACACTCGTTCTCGCCTGACGCCCTGCTGATGTCGAAAGACAGCTTCGACGCCCTGACGCCGGCGGACCAGGAACTGATCCGCGACGTGGCGCGCCGGTCGGTGCAGGTCATGAGGGTCGACTGGGACAGGAGCGAGGCCGACGCCCGCGCCGCCGTCATCGCCGCCGGCGTCCAGGTCGCCGAGGTCGACAAGGAAGCTTTCGCCGCCACCGTCCGGCCCGTGCTGGACAAATACCTGGCCGAGCCGCGCCTGCGCGCGCTCCACGAACGGATCGCAGCGGTCGCCTGAACGGCCGCGCAAACTCACGGCGCTCAGGGAGGGCGTTGCATGTCTGAACCTCGACGCGGAAGCGCACGCGCGCTCGACGGCCTCGACCACCTGGCCATGGGACTGGCGGGCTTTGCCCTCGTGGCCATGGCCCTGATCCAGGCCTGGCAGGTCTTCGCCCGCTATGTGCTCAACGACAGCCCCGGCTGGACCGAGCCGCTCGCCCTGCTGCTGATGAGTTTCGCCGTGATGTTCGGCGCCGCCGTCGCGGTGCGGCGCGAGACCCATTTCGCCTTCCAGTCCTTCCGGGATGCGGCGCCGGGTCCGCTGCAATGGCTGCTCAAGTCGATTTCCCGCCTGATCGCCGCCGCCGCCGGCGCCGGCCTGATGGTCCTCGGCGGAACGCTGATGATCGATGAATGGCCGGTCGCCCTGGCTGGAGCGCCCCTGCCCTCGGGTCTGAAGTTCGCCGGCCTCTGTGTCGGCGGCGCCCTGATCCTGCTGTTCTCGATCGAGCGCCTGCTGACCGGCGACTACCGCGCGCCGGATGTCGCCGAAAAGGCGGAGGACTGAGCATGGAATACATCATCCTCTTCGGCCTTCTGGCCATCCTTCTGGCCATCGGCGTGCCGGTCGCCTTCTCCCTGCTGGCCGCGACCCTGGCGACGGTCCTCTATCTGGCCCTGCCGCCGATCGTCGTGTTCCAGCAGATGGGGTCCGACATCACCTCGGTGGCCCTTCTGGCCATCCCGCTGTTCATCTTCACCGGCGAACTGATGATGAAGGGCGGCCTGTCCGACCGGATGATCGCCCTCGCCTCCTCCATGGTCGGCCATGTGCGCGGCGGCCTGGGCCAGGTCACCGTCGTGGGCTCGACCCTGTTCGGCGGCGTCTCGGGCAGCGCCATCGCCGACGTCTCGGCCGTCGGCGGCACCATGATCCCGCAGATGCAGAAGCGCGGTTATGACGCCGACTACGCCGTCAACGTCACCATCTCGGCGGCGCTCGTGGCCCTGCTGGTGCCGCCCTCGCACAATATGATCCTTTATTCGGCCGCGGCCGGCGGCGGGGTCTCGATCTCGGACCTGTTCGCCGCGGGCATCATCCCCGCCCTGCTTCTCGCCGCGACCCTGATGGTCACCGCCTATGTCGTCGCCCGCAAGCGCGGCTATGCAGCCGAGGTCTTCCCCGGCTTCCGCACCATCGCCGTGCGGCTGGTCGCCGCCATCCCCGGCCTGCTGCTGGTCGGCATTATCTTCACCGGCATCCGGATGGGCGTCTTCACCGCCGTGGAGAGCGCCTCGATCGCCGTGGTCTACGCCACCGTGGTCACCGGCCTGATCTACCGCCACATGACCTGGAGCGCCTTCAAGGCCGCCTGCCTCGGCGCGGCGCGAACCTCGGGCATGGTACTGTTCATCATCGGCTGCGCGGGCGCCTTCGGCTGGCTGATGGCTTACATGCAGGTGCCGACCATGATGGTCGACCTGCTGCAGACCCTGACCGACAATCCGATCCTGATCCTTCTGCTGATCAACGTCATCCTGCTGATCCTCGGCACCTTCATGGACATGGCGCCGCTGATCATCATCTGCACCCCGATCTTCCTGCCGGTGGCCAAGGCCTTCGACGTCGATCCAGTCCAGTTCGGCGTCATCCTGCTGCTCAACTGCGGCATCGGCCTGATCACCCCGCCGGTCGGGTCAGTTCTTTTCGTCGGCAGTGCCATCGCCGGCATTCCCATGACCCGGGCGTTGAAGACCATCTGGCCGTTCTGGCTCTCTTGCGTCGCCGTGCTGATGCTGGTCACCTTCATCCCGGCGCTTTCGCTGTGGCTGCCCTCGCTGATGAAATGACCGACCTGCTGGCCGTTCGACCGGCCGAAGACTGCCGCTGGGACTGCGTCGCCCTGGGCGAAGTCATGCTGCGCCTCGATCCGGGCGAGGGCCGCATCCGCACGGCGCGGTCCTTCCAGGTCTGGGAGGGCGGCGGCGAGTACAATGTCGCGCGAGGCCTGCGAAAGACGTTCGGGATGCGGACTGCGGTCGTCACCGCCCTGCCGCGCAACGAGATGGGCGCCCTCGCCGAGGATCTGATCCTCCAGGGCGGCGTCGACACGTCCCACATCCTGTGGCGTGAGGCCGACGGCATCGGCCGCAATACCCGGATGGGTCTGAATTTCACCGAGCGCGGCTTCGGCGTGCGCGGCGCGCTGGGCGCCTCGGACCGTGCCAACACCGCCGCCTCGCAGATGCAGCCGGATGAGGTCGACTGGGACGCTCTCTTTGGCGGCGAAGGCGTGCGCTGGCTCCACACCGGCGGCATTTTTGCAGCCCTGTCCGAGAGCACCGCCGCGACCACCCTGGCCGCCATCCGGGCCGCCAAACGCCATGGCGTCATCGTCAGCTACGACCTCAACTACCGCGCCAGTCTGTGGTCCAGCCATCCCGATCCGGACGCCGCTCAACGGGTCAACCGCGAGATCGCCGGCCTGGCCGACGTCCTGATCGGCGACGAATACGCCTGGGAATCCTGCCTCGGCGTCGGCGGCCACGCGGCCCGCGCGGACCAGGCCGACGCCGCGCCGTTCGACGCCCTCGTCGCCCGCTCTTCCGGCGACCTGCCCAACGTCAGGATTTTCGCCGCCACCCTGCGCGACCCGGTCTCGGCCTCGGTCAACCGCTGGGGCGCGGTGCTGTGGGCCAGTGGAAAGCGCTATACCACGCCGGTGCGCGAGATCGCGGTTCTGGACCGCGTCGGCGGCGGCGATGGTTTCGTCTCGGGGATGGCGTATGCCTTCCTGAACGGCCTCGGGCCGCAGATCGCCGTCGATTACGGCGCGGCCCACGGGGCACTGGCCATGACCACCCCGGGCGACAACGCCATGACCTCTCTGCATGAGGTGAAAGCTGTGGCCGGCGGACGCGGGGCGGCGGCGATCCGCTAGTCTTGACGACCTGCAGTTGTGGACGCGAGCCTTGCAAGCCTGTGTTCTGAACGTCACAGATACGTCCATATGAGCGGGGCGCGATCTCAATCGGTGCGCCAGATCGTGGACAGATTGAAAGGCGGGGCTGGCCATTCACATTTCTGTATGCAACCTCGGCTATGCAGACGCATTAACTGCTACCCAACCCGGAGACTGACTGATGAAAAAAACCATTGCAGCCATCACAGCCGGCCTCCTGCTTGTCGCAGGTCAGGCCGTCGCCCAGAACAACAGCGCGACCGTCCGTGTCGGCGACCGTGTCGGCGCCCAGGCCGGTGACTCGAGCGAATTCGCGGGCGTGCCGATCGCTGTCCTGCTGCTCGGCGGCGCCGCCCTGATCACCCTGATCGTCGTGGCCACCGACGACGACAGCGAGAGCGACTAAGCTTTCCGGCCATTCCGGCCTCAGGAATCGCCCCCGTCGCGCAAGCGGCGGGGGCTTTTTCCTGTGCCCGCCCCGCGCTCCTCCGTCTTCAGGCCCGCTCTTCCTCCGCGCCGCAGAGCGCGCACTGGAAGCGGGCGACCTTCGATTTCGAGGGCATGGGCCTGAGGACCGAGGTCCGGCCGAACTCGAACCGGCACCGCCTGCATTCGTCGTCCTGGGGCGCACGGGCCGCGAGGACGCTCGCTATGGCCGCATCCTTCTCGGCCACCTTCGCGCGCGCCCGCGCCTCGTCCGCCTGGGCCCGGACGATGTCGTCCTGCGCCGCGCGCTTCTCGCGCTCCAAGCGCTCGACCAGCTGGCGTCGGTAAAGGTCGTGGTCGGTCATTTCGTCCCCCTCTCTGGCCGGCAGCGAGGCGCAGATAAACCACGGAGTCAACGGCAGCGCCCTGCTCCGGCCAGCCCCCGGAGACGGTTGCACAGGGCCGATGCGCTTTCAGCCGTCCCGGTCTAGGCTCCCGGCAAACGAGTCCGGGGGAGAGACCATATGACCGACTGCGCCGCCGCCGGGGACCCTGCCGTCGACCGCGACGACCGGCTGGTCATTCTCGCCTCCTCAGTCGGAACGGTGATCGAGTGGTACGACTTCTATCTGTACGGCTCGCTGGCGGCGATCATCACCGTCCAGTTCTTCTCCGGCGTCAACGAGACCACCGGCTATATCTTCGCCCTGATGGCCTTCGCCGCCGGCTTCGCGGTCCGACCGTTCGGAGCCATCTTCTTCGGCCGGCTGGGCGATCTCTGGGGGCGCAAGAACACCTTTCTCGTCACCATGCTGCTCATGGGGCTGTCGACCTTCGTCGTCGGCCTGCTGCCCTCCTACGCCGCCATCGGCATTGCAGCGCCCGCCATCCTCATCGCCATGCGGCTGCTGCAGGGCCTGGCCCTGGGCGGGGAGTACGGCGGCGCAGCCACCTATGTCGCCGAACACGCGCCGCCCGGAAAGCGCGGCTTCTACACCTCCTTCATCCAGATCACGGCGACCGCCGGCCTGATGCTGAGCCTGCTGGTCATACTCGGCGTGCGCACCGCCGTCGGCGAGGAGGCCTTCAAGGACTGGGGCTGGCGGATTCCCTTCCTCGTCTCGATCCTGTTGCTCGGCGTGTCGCTGTGGATCCGCCTCAGACTGGCCGAGAGCCCGGCCTTCGCCCGCATGAAAGCGGAGGGCAAGGGCTCGAAGACGCCGCTCAAGGACAGTTTCGGGAAGTGGCCGAACCTCAAACTGGTGCTGCTGGCCCTCGTCGGCCTGACCGCGGGTCAGGCCGTGGTCTGGTATACGGGCCAGTTCTACGCCCTGTTCTTCCTCGAGAAGACGCTGAAGGTGGATGGCCCACTGGCCAACATCCTCATCGCGATCTCCCTGCTGCTCGCCACGCCCTTCTTCGTCTTCTGGGGCTGGCTGTCAGACAAGGTCGGCCGCAAGCCGATTATCCTCGTCGGCTGTCTGCTGGCGGCCCTGACCTATTTCCCGCTGTTCCACGCCCTGACCGGGGCGGCCAATCCGCAGCTGGCCGCAGCCACCGCCAGCGCCCCGGTCAGCGTGCACGCCGACCCGGCCGACTGCGCCCTGCAGTTCGATCCGGTGGGCAAGACGGTGTTCGACAGCTCCTGCGACCTGGCCAAGTCGTATCTGGCCAAGGCCGGCGTCACCTACGCCAATATCGCCGCCCCGGCGGGATCGACGGCCGAGGTCCGCATCGGCCATGTGGTCGTGACCAGTTTCGACGGCGCGGCCCTGCCCCGCCCCGACTTCGCCGCGCGCAAGGCCGAATGGGAAGCCGGACTCGGCGCCGCCCTGGCCGCCGCCGGCTATCCTGCCAGGGCTGACAGCGCCCTGGTCAACAAGCCGCTCGTCGTCGCCATCCTGTTCGTGCTCGTGATCTATGTGACCATGGTCTACGGCCCGATCGCGGCGGCCCTGGTCGAAATGTTCCCCACCAACATCCGCTACACCTCCATGTCCCTGCCCTATCACATCGGCAACGGCTGGTTCGGCGGCTTCCTGCCCACCACAGCCTTCGCGATGGTCGCCGCGACGGGCAATATCTACTACGGCCTCTGGTATCCGGTGGTGGTGGCGCTGGTGACGGTGGTGGTCGGCTATCTGTTCATCCGTGATCGGAAGGATGTGGACCTGGGCGGCTAGTTGTTCGGTCCCGAAGTGAGGTGGATTGAATCGTATCGGAAGCGGTCTGGTTCGTCAGCCCACGCCTTGCAGATGGCTTCGTAGGGCGTGAGACCTTGTAAGGTCTTGGGCCGCTTGGCGAAGTTGTAGGCGTCCAGGATGGCGACGAGGTGCTGCCTGAGCTGTCGGTGGCTGTCGTAGTGATAGCGGCGGCCGGTGGCTTCCTTCAGCATCCGGTTCATCCGCTCGACCTGGCTCTTGGTTCAAGGACGATTGCGCTTGGTGAAGCGGTGCTCGGCGCAGTGTTCGAGGCAGACGCGGTCGAACTTGTGGACCCGCTAGCGAGCTGCGGGGCCGGAGCGTTGCTGGGGCATGTCCCCGAACTGCACGCCGTTGTCGGTCATCACCGTATGGATCTGTAGGGCACGGCTTCGATCACCGCCTTGAGGAAGTCGGCGGCGGCCTGGACGTTGGCGGCGGGGTGTAGCTGGGCGAAGGCGAACTTGGATGTCCGGTCCACGGCGACGAACAGGTGCAGCTTGCCCTCGTCGGTCCTGACCTCGGCGATGTCGATGTGGAAGTAGCCGATCGGATAGCGCTTGAACGGCTGTTTGGTGGGCTTGTCGCCGGCGATCTCGGGCAGGCAGCTGATGCCGTGGCGCTTCAGACAGCGGTGATGCGACGACCGGGTCAGGTTCGGCAGCGTCGCCTGGAACGCGTAAGGGCCGTCGTCCAGCGGCAACAGGGTATGCCTGCGGAGGCGAAGACGATGGCTTCTTCCTCAGGCGTCAGAACCGTCGATCAAACCGTCTTGGGGCCCATCGGCGCGTCATGAACGAAGGCTCGCTTGCGCCGTTTGGCGACGGTCTTGTGGTTGAACCCGTGCCGCGGCGCTAGCTCTTTGAGCGGAGCTTTCGATCGCTGTATCGCAGCTCGGACTGCGTGCGTGGTCGTGGCGCTGCCGAGGAGTATCTGGCCCATAGTGTCGCTCGGAATGAAGGGTCAGCTCGACTGATTCCCCCACACTCCGGGACAGGACACCTAGGGCTTCCCGTGCCGCGCCGCGGCTTCGCGGGTGCCAATCGATAGCTAGAATCCCACGCCGGTCGCGAGCGTGGGTCTCGCAGGGTTTGCGGGCTTTGCTACCGTACGGCCTCCACATAGACGCTCATCTGCGGATGAGTGTTGTCGAAATACAGGGTGTTCCTGAGTGGGGCGCAGGCCGATTGCCCGTAGCCAGATCGATAAGGTTCGGCGAAGCCCGCGTTGCGCATGAATGCCGCGATTTTGTCGTGGCTCCACCACGAGACATGATTGCCGGGTCTGTCGCCTCGCCATTCGGTCAACCCGGTAAAGTAGTCGAGCGCACCGATCTTGCCCTTTTCGGCGATTATGCGGCGAATCTCAACGGCATCAAATTTGTGAACCGAAGGCGAAAGGTCGTTTGGCGCCAGCATGGTCGCGACGTGATGCAGCCACCGCTCTTCCAAGGGCACTGAAGTGGCCGGCGCGTGGAGCATGGTCTCAAAGGTTCCTGGCCGATCATAAGCCTTGTCCCAATAGAACCAGTCCTCATCGGAGCGCTGCATGGCCGCAAAGTCGGTGTCAGCGTCGGGTCCCGTGGTCACGCGCAAAAATCCGCCCGGCTTCAGGGCGCGATATGACTCGCGGAACAACCGGTCCACCGCGTCATCCTTGACGTGTTCGATGGTGTGGCTTGTGTATATGACATCGGCTGACGCATCGGGGATCGGCAGAGGATCATCCGACATGAGATCGCAATGAATGACGTTCTTTTGATCGTCCCTGTACCAATCGGAAACATAGTCCAGATTGATCCACCGAGGATGGAAAAACGAGCCTGCGCCAACGTTGTAGAAACGACCGTGAGGATAGAGTCGGTCGTAGAGCGCCGTATCGTCCGGCACGACCCGCCTGAGATCGACGCCAAATCGCTGGGCCGTCGTTCGTATCCGATGCTTCAACTTGCCCAACGCCATTTAGCTCCGAGTTCACCTTTAGATGGACGTTTATCCCAAGGCTGAGGGACCGGCCATACCTGACGACAAACGCCGCGCAAATTTGCCAAAGATCATGGCCGATGATGGTCCTGTCTGTTCCCCTCCACGGCCCCGACCCGCCGACATCGGCGCGTTGTGAACCCTCTGTAGGTCGTCCACCCGATCCGGCCCGGGAAAGCTTGAGTCAGCCTTTTCCCGAGAATGACGCAGGATGGGAAGCTATTGAGTCCACGTCCGGGTCGGCGCAATCAGCCTCAGACCCGCGGCGACTCATCGCGATATCCGGTCCCTTGAACCTCGGATTTGCCAGAGCGCGCATCAAGCGAATCCTTGGTACACGCTAGCCGCGACCTGAGACAGGACACGGTGCGCCAGAGACAGCCAGCCTTGGAGACGGTTTAATGGTAGAACATCCCTCATCACTGCCTGTTGCACCCCGATGGGCGACTTGCGCCCGGATAGGACTTGTCGAATATGAGTTGGCGCGCAACTCGGCCCGTGAAACGCCGGACGCCTTCTGGGGCGAACAGGCGCGCCGCCTCGACTGGACGACTCCGCCCACCCGCATCAAGGACGTGTCGTTCGACAGGGCCGATTTCCGCATCCGCTGGTTCGGCGACGGTGTGCTGAACGTGGCCTACAACTGCCTTGATCGGCACCTGGAGACCCGCGGCGACGAGACCGCGATCATCTGGGAGGGCGACGAGCCGACCCAGTCCGGCGGCCTGACCTATCGCGAGCTGCACGCCGAAGTCTGCCGCATGGCCAATGTGCTCAAGGGCCTTGGCGTGGTGAAGGGCGACCGCGTCACCCTCTATCTGCCGATGATCCCGGCGGCGGCCGTGGCCATGCTGGCCTGCGCCCGCATCGGCGCGGTGCATTCCGTCGTTTTCGGCGGCTTCTCGCCCGACAGCCTGGCGGGCCGGATCGAGGACTGCGGTTCGAAGGTCGTCATCACCGCCGACGAGGGCCTGCGCGGCGGTAAACGGGTGCCCCTGAAAGCCAATGTCGATGCGGCGCTGGAACGGCCGGGCGCGAGCGTTGTCGAGACGGTGCTGATCGTCTCCCACACCAATGCCGACATCCCGATCGTCGAGGGCCGCGACGTCCGATACGGCGAGGCCAAATGCGGCATCAGCGCCGACTGTCCGTGCGAGCCCATGAATGCCGAAGATCCGCTGTTCATCCTCTACACCTC